>JAADGD010000195.1:0-24874 GCA_013152515.1 Planctomycetota bacterium | reverse complement strand
CTCTGGAAATGCCGCCAAGCAGGGGTTTAGCACCTCTCAACAGCCGCGTAATCCGATGCGTCCGTTCCAGGCTGTTGCCGAGCAAGCAGAGCCCGCGCATGATTACTCAACGAAAAGCATTGCCCGCCCTGAAAGTGGCGTGCTGCAAACGTCGCGACAGCCGGTGATTGTCTCGCGCGTCGAAGGGCCGCGAAGCATCTTGGTTGGTCGCGAGGCGACCTATCAGGTAACGCTGGAAAATACGAGCGACACGCCAGCGTCGGACTTGTCGGCGGAGATCAATGTGCCTGAGTGGGCAGAGTTAGTGGATACGATGTCGACTAGCGGTGTGGTCAAACGGAGCGAACAAGGAGCGAATGCAGGTGCACTCGAGTGGAAACTCCGCGAGCTGGCCCCCCATGCGTCGCAAGCCTTGCGGTTGCGGTTGATCCCACGCAGTGGCCGGCCGTTGCAATTGGGCGTCCGTTGGACTCAAGCTCCTATTCAGACGCAGACGATCGTCGAAGTCCAGGAGCCAAAATTGGAACTGGCGATCAGCGGGCCGCGAGAAGTCCGCTTCGGCAAAGCACAACGCTATCGATTGACACTTCGCAACCCTGGCACCGGTTTGACCGAGCAGGTGACGTTGCGATTGGTGCCACCCGGCGGCGATCCTCAATCGGCGATCACTCAAAAAATCGGCGATCTCAAGCCGGGCGAGGTGAAAGATCTCGATCTCGAACTGACGGCGCGCGAAGCAGGTGAGTTGCTAATTCAAGCCAACGCCTTTGCTGCGGGTGGTCTCCAAGCGGAGACAATCAAAACGGTGCTTTGTCGTAAGCCCGAGCTGGAAATCGACTGGCGTGGGCCAGACAAGAAATACGCGGGCACCGTTGCCGCCTATTACTTCCGCGTTCGCAATCCAGGTACCGCCGCGACCGAACCGGTGCAGATGAGTCTCCGGCTACCGGCCGGAGCAGAGTTTGTCAGTGCGAGCGAAGGCTATTCGATCGACACGACCACAGGCGTGGTGAGCTGGCGGTTGGCGGCGATCGACGTCGACGAAGAACAATTCATGCAACTGCGCTGCAAGATCGCTCGTCCAGGCAAGAACGACTTCGAGTTGATCGCCAAAACCAACGATGGTGAGCTCAGTGATAGCAAGGCTTTCCAGACAGATGTGATCGCTTTGGCTGATCTCAAGTTGGAAGTCACCGATCCGCAGGGACCGTTGCCGATGGGCGAGTCGGTCGTCTACGAGATTCGCGTGCGTAACCGGGGCACGACGGGCGCCGAGAACATCAATATCGTCGGATTGTTCTCCGAAGGTATCGATCCGACCACCGTCGAAGGTGCCCAGTTTTCGCTCCGCGACGGACGCGTGAGCTTCCACCCGATCAAGAGCCTGCCAGCAGGTCGCGAAGTCTTGCTACGGATTCACGCCAAGGCGAGCCGAGCCGGCACACATACTTTCCGCGCCGAGGTGAATTGTGCAGAACTCGACATCAAGCTGGCCGCCGAAGAAACCACCCGGTTCTTCGAGGACGAGCTTCGTTGGGAAGATGGTCAAACCCCCTACATGGCCGAACGCCAATCGACGACAAAACGCTAGCACTGATGTCATAGCCCCCGGCGGAGCCGGGGGATTATGCTAGCGACATTGCTACCCAATGTATTAGCAATCCCCCGGCGGAGCCGGGGGCTACGAAAGCTGCTCTTGGAGCTTCCCTACCGCTCGCTATAATCGCCCCTTCGCTCGTTCGCCGGATGCCGAGCACCAATAGGGTTTATCAAGCGATTCTCATGCGCAGTGACTGTTGTTCCGTGTTTCACCATCAGAGCTTGCCCGCCAAGGCTCTCCTGCTGATCGCGTGCGCCTTCGTTTCTGCTTTCACCGGCTGCGGTACAACGCGTTCCTCCAATACCATACGCACTGGAACCGAGCAGTTGCTCATCTCCGACGCGATCGATCGCACGGTGCAATCGATCAACTTCAGCAAGCTCGCTGGCGAAACGGTTTTTTTCGACAAAGCTCCTCTTTACGAAGCGGTCGACGATGGCTACCTGATCGGCAGCCTCCGCCAACACTTGCTCGCCAGCGGTTGCATCCTCAAGGACGATCGCGCGCAAGCGACCTACATTATCGAGCCTCGTGCCGGCGCCATTGGCACCGACAACGAAGATTTGTTGTTCGGCATCCCAGCAACCAACTTGCCCCAAGTGACGCTGCTAGCGGGGCTGCCTCCCGCGCTGCCTGAAATCCCATTCATCAAACGTAGCCGCCAACGGGGCGTCGCCAAAATCGCCGTCTTCGCCTACAACCGCGAGACAGGCGAGCCCGTTTGGCAATCGGGCATCGCCTCCAATGAAAGTAGTTCCAACAACATCTGGTTCCTTGGTGCAGGGCCCTTCAAACGTGGCACGATCCACGATGGCACTTCTTACGGCGATCGAAAAATTCACCTGCCAGGCATCGATTCCACAAAGCCGAAGAGCGAGCAAGTCGTCAGCATCGGTCAAGAAGCAGTTTTCGCCAAAGAGCTGATGAAGCCGAAGACTCCTGACCATCCTACTGCTTACCTTGCTGCTGCGCCCAATCGGTCTGGCGGCACACTTCCCCCGCCCGTTGATGCCTCCGCAAGCAGCGCCGGTCCGGCGATCTTTCCGCCACCTGCCCCGGCCGAAACCGAGTGAGCTCATCGCGGCTTAGCGCGTCGCTACTTCGTTTTTTTGGTTCTTCAGGAATTTTAGTGGCTGATTTAAGTGAACAGTTGTATCGGTCTCGGCCTCGGTTCAGGCTCGACAGAGGGGTTTAGCGGTCCTAGTGTTAAAAGTCTTATAATACCCCTGGAATACGCGAGTTTTCACTTTTAGTCACAAAAATCCCCGAAGAACCTTTAGAGTGACGTAGATGCGAAAAATCGCGTGACGTTTGGTCCATGAGTCGGCCTCTTTCTATACGTGAGAAAATAACAGGACATTGGCAAATAACCGACGATCAAAAGGGAGCTAGCTTTGAAAAGTTTTCTACTTAGGACGCCTGTGCTTGGAGCATTAGTACTTGGTTTATTCGGGGGCGTTGGGATCTTCTCTGCTCGCAGCGTCTTGGCTGTGGAGTCCGATTTAACCTGGTGGAGCAACGAAGGGATCTCGGTTTTTGAACCGTTACCCGTGCTGAGTCCGCTGCTGCCGGGGTTCGAGCCTTCCGAACAGATCTCACCCCATGTGCGCGCACCGCTAACGGAAGATGTGCTGGCCGTTGCCAAGGGAAATAACCAGTTTGCCTTGGACATTTACCGGCAGCTTGCGTTGGCGGCTGAGCCTGACAAAAACTTATTGGTTTCACCTTTTAGTATCTCGACAGCTCTGGCGATGACCTATGCCGGCGCTCGCGGACGAACGGCTCAGCAGATGGCAGAGGTACTTCGCTTCAATTTGCCCGACAATCTGCTTCATGGGTCGTATGGCGAGTTGATCGAGGACTTAACTGCGGAACGGGAAGGATACGAACTCAACGTGGCCAATCGGCTGTTCGGGCAGCAGGGATTTCAATTTAAGCAGCCATTCTTGGACACGGTTGCCAATGGTTATCAGGCACCGCTTGAGAGCTTGGATTTTCGTGGAGATCCAGAATCGGCTCGGACCTACATCAACGATTGGGTGGAAGATCAAACGAACGACCGAATCAAAAACTTGCTTCCCGAGGGATCGGTGCAACGTGAAACCGCCCTGGTGCTGACCAATGCCGTCTATTTCGATGGCGATTGGAAATATCAATTCAACAAGCAAGCGACGCGAGACGACATTTTTACAGCTGCCGATGGCTCGGAATCGACCGTGCCGATGATGTTTCAGGAGCAGTCGTTCCGTTACGCGCAGTTGGACAATTTCCAGATACTCGAAATGCCCTACGCGGGCGACGATTTGTCGATGGTTGTGATGCTGCCTAGCGAAGCTGATGGACTTGCCGACCTAGAGGCTTCGCTAACCAACGAGCTGCTCGATACGAGTTTGGAAGCGATGCGAAATCAGAAAGTCCAAGTACATCTTCCCAAATTTACGTTTGACGATTCGTTCAACCTCAAAGGCGTACTTACCGACATGGGGATGGAAGACGCTTTTACGGGCGCAGCGGATTTTTCTGGCATGGCAGATGGCGGAGATTTGTCAATCAGCGGCGTACTTCACAAAACATTCATCGACGTCAGCGAAGAAGGAACCGAGGCGGCGGCAGCAACGGGAGTGATTGTTGGAATCACCGACATAACATTCCCCACGCCTCCGCCGGTATTCCGGGCGGATCAACCCTTTTTGTTTGCCTTGCGCGACACGAGTTCGGGGAGTCTGCTTTTTATGGGGCGTGTGACCCAGCCGGGCGAATTGGTGGCAGCCTCGGTGACGGTGCCGGAGCCTTCGACGGTATTGCTGTTATTCGTGGCGGTGTTGGTTTGCGGGCGTGGGCCTCGCCAGTAGCCGGCGAGCTACGTCTCGCCGACGTCACAAAAAGCATTTTTTCTGCCAAACAGCGGCGAGGCGTAGCTCGTCGGCTATTGGAATGTTGCCAGAGTACTCGCTCACACATCTTCGAACACCAGCGGATCGGCATTCTTTGCGTTTGTGATACGAATCGACTTTTTGCCCTCTAAGAGATCGTCGATTACGTTGCCGACGAGGCCGGCGCGCCAGCCTTGGGTGAGCGCCGGTTGGCTGTCGCCATTTTTGCCAAACTTTTCTGAGTAGCCCATGCGGTGAGCGACCAGCTCGCGGACATCGCTGGCGGTGCCGACCATGCTGGTGGCGATTTCGGCGCGGCGGCAGATCGTGCCGAGAGCTGGAGCTAGAAATTGGGCTAAGAGATTCAATTGCGGTGGCGTGTTTTGGCGAGGTGATCGAGGGATATGCTCGGCTGGCGCTTCCAAGCCACGACGGACGCACTCGGCCAATTCGTCAGCTTTGCGGCGGACGGCGCTGCGCTCCATGCCGCGGATGGCCATGATTCGTTCGGGGCTGTCGACTTTGCGCTTGGCGAGTTCGACGATGAGGTCGTCGCGTAGCAGTCGTTTTTGGGGTTGGTTGCGACGCTGGGCTTCTTCGTAACGCCAGGTCCATAGCTCGCGGACAATGGCTAGGCTGCGCGGGTTGAGTTTGCCGATGCCCGAAACGCGCCGCCAGTCTTTGCGGTTAAGAGCCGTTTGCACTTCTTGTTGCCAGCTTTCCATTTCGTCCTCGAACCAGGCAAGACGCCCGCTTTCGGTCATCAGTTCGACTTGGCGATGATAGAGGTCTAGCAGGTAGCGAACGTCTTCTAACGCATAGCTAATTTGTGCTTCGGTGAGCGGTCGCTTACGCCAGTCGGTGCGTTGTTCGCCTTTGGAGACTTTGTGGCCGAGGAACTTGTTGACGACCGAGCCGTAGGCCGACGGGTACTCGTTGCTACAAAAGCCGGCAGCGATTTGGACATCGAATAGCCGTTTTGGTTGGGCGTCGACGGCCCGCATCATGAAGTTCAATTCTTCGCGACCGGCGTGAAGTATCGTGACATGTTCGCCTGCGGTCAACATTTCCCAAAAGGGTTGGAGGTCGCTGATGACGCGGGTATCGATGGCTGCCATCTCGTCGCGAGTCGAAATTTGGATCAGGCAGAGTTCGGGGTAGAAAGTATCTTCAGAGACAAATTCCGTGTCGATACCGATGAGATCGGCAGAGCTGAGCCGCTGGCAAAGTTGATCGAGGTCGCTAGGGTCGGTAATGGTCGGTGTGGGCACGAGTGGAGTATTTCGCAGGGTGTGAAAGTTCAAGGTGTTAGAGCTTCTATTCTACGAGCGTTACGCGCTGCTGCACAGATCATTCCTCCTAGCTGCGAGCGGAAGCCGCAGCTGAGACCAGGAAAAACTCGGCTTCCCTCCGAGGCTACCACAAAGAGGCTGCCGCGGAACGATTGGTAAACAGAATTCTCGCTAGTTACTAACCACTTCTGTGTGGGGAGCCACCACCACCGCGGTGGTCGTCGCTGCTTTAACTTCAGTCGCTTCGACGTCGCTTGCACCCATGTACCACCACTGGGTAAGCAGCAAGATCGGCAGCAAGATGACGCAACTGTAGGCCATGTAGCCGAAGAAACTGGGCATCTTGACGCCTGATTTTTCGGCGATTGCTTTGACCATGAAGTTCGGGCCGTTACCGATATAGGTCATTGCCCCCATGAAGACGGCTCCCATCGCGATGCCGCGAAGGATCAGTTCGGGGACTCCGCCAGTAGCGCTTGCTACGGCAGTCGGGTCTTGAGCCGCCTTGAAAAAGACGAGGTAGGTCGGAGCGTTGTCGAGAAACGACGACAGTCCGCCGGTCGCCCAGAAGAATCCGGCTGGACTCAACGATTCGGCCAGGACGGTGCCCTTTTCGGCCAGAATTTGCAAAGCAGGCTGCATGCAAATGAAGATGCCAAGAAACAACACCGCAACTTCGACAATCGCATGATAGTTGAACGTGTTTTTCTCGCGAATCGACCGCGAGCCAAAGTAGAGCGCCGCGGCTACTAACCCGAGTTGGACAGCTTCGCGAAGAAACATCCACGCGTGCCAATGAGTGCCGGGTACTGCTTTGTTGGGATCGAGCAATGCTACAGCTACCACGACGCCTAGTAGTAGCGGTCCGTTGAGGCCAAGGCCGCTGATGCGGATGCGCCGGGTGTTGGTGATATCGCGTTGGATATCTCGGATCGCTTCTGTGCGATAGAAGTAAAATTGATCGAGCAGACAGTAGGTCAGTAGCAACAGTCCGTTGACGAAGAGCCACTCTCGCCATAGCCCTAACGTCCAGGTGAAGCTAACGCCTTCGAGATAGCCCAAAAAGAGCGGCGGATCGCCGATCGGTAACAGGCAGCCGCCGCAGTTGCAGACGATGAAGATGAAGAAAATAACGGTGTGGCTGACATGTTTGCGTTCTTGGTTGGTTTCGAGCAAGGGACGAATCAGCAGCATCGCGGCGCCGGTCGTGCCGACAAAGCTTGCGAGCAATCCGCCGACCGCCATAAACGAGGCGTTGGTGAGCGGGTTGGCTTGCAGATCGCCTTCGATTCGCACGCCGCCGGCGATCGTATACAAGCTAAACAGCAAGACAATAAACGGGATGAATTCGGCAAGCAGCGCGTTGCCAAGGATCGCGCCGACAAAACCGGTTTGGATGGCGCTGTCCGTCGTTTCGGCAACCGAGTGCGTGGGCCAGTGGCCTTCGACAGGCGCATGGTGCAAAAAAGCGTAGTAGCCCAATGTCAGGAACGCCAACAGAGCGGCGACTTTGAAACGGTTGATGTTGTGTTCCCACCAATCTTCGGTCTTTTGCATCAACGGAAAAACTGCAATCGCGCCGAGCAAGCAGACAAACGGTATCACCGTCCAGTACGGTGGAGCGGAAGGCTGTGCGTGTTGGGCTTCGGCTGAGGCGTGGTCGGATGTCGCCGCATGGGACGCGTGACCTGCGACAACAAGCTCGGTCGCACGCTGCGGAAGTCCCAGCAAAGAGCTAACGAAATAAAGCCCGAGCAAGGCGACGATTGCCCAGACGGCCATGTTGCCTTGGTTGCGATGTCCCGTGGAAGTCATGCTGGTGATGTCCGATGCCATAAAAAAACCCTTTGACGACTGGGCGTTGCCCGAGGTCGTTCTCTCTCTTAATTTATGCTATCCAGGTTACGAAGTGCGTTGCCGTTCGTCTACTGTCTATCGAGGCCTGTGGAAAAGCTGTGGAAACGAAAATTGCCTGAGAAAAGCTAGGTTACAAACAAGCAGAATTCGCCGGAATCGCCCTTGGCTGGTGGGAAACCTCTGGGGAATTGGCGATCGAAGGGCAGATTAACCGTTAGAACTGGGGGCAGAAGGCAGAAAGCAGAGAGCCGGAGGAATAGCCGGATCCGCCACGCGGTCCGGAAAGGCGTCGCTCTGCGCCTGTTCTCCTGGTGTATTCGGAGGCGGGTGTGCCTCCGGCTAAGAGCGATTGCATTGCAAATAGAAATTTCCCCTTCCGAGGCCTTGCCGCTACGCATTGCCTCTTGACACTCGACACTCGACTCTCGACTTTAGTCTTATGACAGAAGTTTGGCTGCAATCGAATCGGCGTATCTTATTGCTAGCGGTGGCACCGGTGGTTGTGCTGGGCGGGCTGGGTTGGGCGATATTTCGTGGCGAAGGGTTGCCACTCCCTGTTTGGCTTGGAGCAGGCTGCCTGGGCTTTGCGTTGATGCTGTTGGTGGGGCTCGTGAGACAATTCTTTCAGCCTCGTATTGCTTATCGCGATGCCAGCGTGTTGTTCTATCTCAAGGCAGGAGGTCCGATCGTGGTGCCGGTGGATGTCGTCGAAGCGTTTTTTCAAGGCGAAGGGCCGGCGCATTTGCCGGGTGCGTCGCAGGATCAGACCAAGTCGGTGAATCTGATCGCCCGTCTCGCGCAGCGCGAGACCGATTGGCAGCAGCGCGACGTGAAAGCTGCGCTCGGCAATTGGGCAGAAGGCTATGTGACGATGCGCGGCACTTGGTGTGAGCCGATCACGATGGAAGTGATTGGTCGCTTGAATCGTCGTTTGGCGCAAGTCAAAGCAGAAGAACAGACGCAAACGGAAGGTTCAACAGAAGGTGCAACGGAAGAATGAATGTCGAGTCCCTTGCCCTGCCCCGATTGTTAGTCAGCGTGCGTAATGCTGAGGAAATGTCGGCGGCGCTGGAGGGTGGTGCCGATTGGATAGATCTCAAGGAGCCGAAGGCAGGGCCGCTGGCGGCGGTCGATGTGCATGTTGCGCGCGAAGTTGGACGGTCGTTGGCTGGCCGTCGTACGTTGTCGGCGGCGTTAGGCGAATTGAAAGATTGGGAGACAGATTCTGCGGACGAACTGCTCGCCATCGCGGACATCAGCGTTGTGAAGCTTGGGCTGGCAGGCTGTGCCGGGCTAGCCGACTGGCAGCCAAAGTGGCAAGCAGTTGCCGAGCAAGCAGCCAAGCAGGACAAGCAACTTGCCGCCGTGATTTACGCCGACTGGCAACAGGCAGAAGCTCCAACGCCCAACGAAATGATTCAAATGGCTCGGACCGCCCACAGCGAATACTTGTTAATTGACACTTACGACAAATCCACCGGCACCGTTTTCGATCATTTGTCGGGCCACGTATTGGAGGAAATTCTTCGCGAGGCGAAACAGCTTGGGATGACGACCGTTTTGGCGGGCAGTCTCACTCAAGATTCGCTCGACCGAGTGCCCAGCAAGGTCGTGGACATGGTCGCTGTACGAGGGGCCGTCTGTTGTCAAGGTGAACGCACCGCTGGAGTCGACACAGGGCTTGTCACGGTTTTCCGTAAATCGATGACCACCAAATTTGCTTGACAACCGGCGAGAATCCGCGATACTCAGTGCAGGCAGCCTCTGCAACTTCCGGGGCAGGAAGAAACGGGTCTATCTTCATCATTGATGGGCATCATTGATGGGGTCCATTTATTTTTCAGGGGAGGAGCCATCGTGTTAAAGTCTGTGCTGGAGGCAATCAAACAGGGAGACTGGGGTTACGAACCGGAATGCATCGGCGAAGAGTGTTTTCAATCGACGCACGCGATGCCAGGCTCGAACGAAAAACTGTCAGTCATGGCCGCTCGCGTCGAAGCAGGCTTGCCGCTATGGCACGGTCACGACAAGACAGAATATAACGATTTGGATTGAAAAAAGTTATTAGGCGTTAGGCGTTGATCGCAAGTATCAACAGCGACTCGTTGCTAATGGCCAACGACAAACTACCAACAACCAGAGAACTATCGTGCCGAAGATCAATCTGGAGATTCCCCATCAGCTGTCCGCCGAAGAAGCACGCAGTCGGCTGGAACGCTTTACCGAGACTCTGCCCCAAGATCAGGTCTCCGATCTTGAACAATCGTGGAATGGAAACACGCTTACTTTCGGTTTCAAAACCTTTGGCATTAAAATTGATGGCGATTTGACAGCCGTGGACGAAAAACTGCTGGTCAACGTCGAATTGCCTTTCGCAGCGATGATGTTCAAAGGCAAAATCGAATCGGGAATCAAGAAGCAACTCGAGCGATTGACGCAGGCATAATTTGCCTGAAATCGTTCGTAGTATCTGCAACAATCGCTACGACCGTCGTCAGTGATTGCCCAATCTCACGGGTTCACCCCAGTTTCTGTAAAGGTTCGCAGTTTGCCGAGCTACTTTGCTTGACATCGAAACCGGATAACCTAGGTTTCGGTGTAGCATCGCCAGAACGGTTCACCAATGAACTGGGCGTTGCATGGCAGGTTCGCGTACACGATGCCCTGAAAGCATCGTCGTGTCGCTCGGGCAATACCTTCCTGTTTGGCAGTCGCGAACGATGGCTGTTAGGAGATAGGACAACGATGAGTACAAGAGTATTAGTAGCCGATGATTCCAGTACGATGCGAAAAATTATTCTTCGCTCGTTGTCTGCCGTAGGTGTTCCTTCTGCAGTCGAAGCAGCGGACGGACAAGAAGCGGTCGATAAATTCAACCCCGGCGATTTTGATCTGGTTCTGACCGACTGGAACATGCCGAACAAAAATGGCTTAGAAGTCATTGCCGAAATCCGTGCAAAAGACGCCAACGTGCCGATCATCATGGTCACGACCGAGGCGGAAAAGTCACGCGTTCTCGAAGCGATCCAAGCCGGCGTTTCCGACTACCTCGTGAAGCCGTTCACCGCCGATATGTTGCGAGAAAAACTGGAGAAGCACGGTTGCTAAACAGATTGGCCGACAACCCACAGTTTCGCCGACTATCCAACGCTCTTTGCCTTCGAGGTGAAGAGCGTTTTTTATGGTTTGGCGTGGATGGTTATTTGTTTGCCTCGACGATGATGTTGCAAACCGGCCGGCGCCAACACTTGGCGAAGCAGTACGTCGAGGTCGACTTGCTGCACGTTGCATGAAACAAGCTGCGCGCGAGTCTGACTCGTATCCTCTACATCCCAGACCACCACGAGCTGCAACTGCTGTGCAAATTGGTCCAGTACCTTTCCAAGAGGTTGGTTTTCGAGTCGCAACGTAAAGCGTTGCCGCGAAAGGCCCTCTCGCGAAATACCTCGTGGTGATTTCTGCGTTCGAGTTTGTGGAGCAAAGTTTTTTGCCCCATTACCTCGGCCCCGGCGAGCCCGCTTCAGCGGGCGGGCGATCGGCACAATCTCACACCCTTCCAACGTGATTTCACAAGTCAAATCAAACCCTGCCAGTAGCAGCACCAGTCGGTCGACCAGCGCCAGGGGTGGCAACGATTGCTCAGCCCAAAGATCGTGGGGAATTTGTTCGTCGCCTGTCAGTTCGATAAGGGATTCGCGCAGCCACGACTTGGCCAAGGCGCGCGGCTCGCTCAGACGGGGCCAAGTGGTTGCCTCGCTGCGCAACCAGTGTTTCCGGACTCGTGTGGGTAGCTTCGTCAGTTGGTCGCGTGCCTGACCGATCAAGGTGGGGAGTTCTAAGGTTGCTTGCTGGGGACCGAAGTAAACGATATTCTCCAGTCGCGTGAAACCTAGCGACTGTTGCTGCGCAAGTTTTTCTATTGCTAGTGCGAGTGGCTGATCGACGCATTGCATCGTTACGGTTTGCCCTCGATCAACGCGTCGGTCTAGCCACAGTCTGATTTGCCCCGTGCTGGTTAACCGTTCAAGTGCGATTGCTAGCTCTTGGCCCTGCCAGGTGACAGAGATTTTACGCTGCAATTTCTGCTCGAAAGTCGGCGAACGCCGCGCAGCCGAGACATGGCTCGCCATCAGAATCGCACCGAGCAGGGTGATCCAAACACCAAAGCTTCGCTTGGCAATCAAATTTCTTTCAATATCCCAGTGCATTGCTGGTGTTTTCCTGTGAGCTACTAGCCGAAGGACTGGAGTTACGAGATTATTTTTGTCAAGAGTTTTACATCATAATCGCAGGAGGACTGCAAAGTCCTAATTTCTAGCCCAAGGATTGAAAAATGAACCACGACGACACGACGGACACGACGTGCCAGTTATCTGTCAACGCGTGCGTTGTGGCCGTTGTGTCGTTGTGGTTAGAGTCTTGTAGGCAGGGGAGAAAAGTGACTTTGCAGTCCTCCTGCATCATAATCTCCTCGCGGCCTCGAGAACTAGCTCAGCTTATCTATTTAGATTTTAACCGCAACTTTTGCATTTTCGTTGTGAAATCAGACAATGCAATTACACTCGAAATAGAGAACCTCCGGCGTTGGTCGCGGGTTTCTGGTGCTAGCTACTTGCGGCTAGCGCCGACGACTCAACTCGAAGAGGATCTACGGAAGAGTGAGGCAAAACCTATGAGTTACGAATTCCATCAACGTCCACAGCTCGTTTATCACTACGAGCGTTACCTCCTGGACCAAAACATTAGCGCCTATGTGCGCAGTGTCAGCAACAGCTATACCGTCGGCAGTCTGGAACGTGTGGTGATGGCTGGTGACCGTTCGGCTCGTCGCGGAGCAGTGTTGGCCTTGTCACGCATGGCCGACTACCGCTCGAATGCGACGTTGGGACGGATGCTCTGCGATAGTGATCGTGGTGTGCGCACCTTGGCCGAAAATGGCATTCGGCGTCTCTGGATGCGTATCGGCACTCCTAGTCAGCAGCGGCATCTGGTCGCCATCAACGAACACCTAGACGAGCAGGAGTATGATCGTGCGGCCCAACTGGCGACTGCACTCGTCGAAGACGCTCCTTGGATTGCTCAAGGTTGGTACTCTCGGGGCAAAGCGTTTTTCCAGATGGAGCATTACGCCGCCGCCATCCAAGATTGTCATCAGGCACTAGAGATCAACGCCTATCACTTCCTCGCCGCGTCGGTCATGGGCCAAGCGTATCAATTGCAAGACAATCCTGTCGCGGCCCTCGAAGCCTTTCGCCGCGCGCTGCGGCTCAATCCCAGCATGGAAGAAGTACGGGCACAAGTGATTCACTTGCAGCGGACGCTGAAGGGGGAGTAGCGGAATGAAGAATGACGAAATCCCTAATTGGTCACTTGGATTTTAAGCTTCTTTCGTTTCGTCATTGCGTATTTCGTCATTAAAGAAAGAGCCCTCTCACGAGTGTCGCCATCGGTATAGTCGCAGATTCTCGAGTTGCATCTGCATGAACTGAGTTTTTGGTCCAGTTAGCCGGCGACATCCTTACCAAAAAGGGCCTCGTCGAAAGGGCTCTTCTAGTCCACAGAGTACGCCAAAAGATGCCGAAGTGGCAAGCGAAGCATGTAATTGCCGTGAAATAAGGGGTTTGAAACTTGCCAAGACCACGGAAATTCGGAATTACGAATGTCGAACAAGGAATGTCGAAGCAGGACGAGATTGTCGTTGCAGGAAAGTTTGGCTTCCCGTGCGACGTCAACCTGCGGGACCTCGGTCGATTTTCCTACGAAGTCTAACGAAACTCGTCCTCTTCACCGCGATAAAAACGAAACATGCGGTGACGAGGACGTCCCCACTACGTACTGCTTTCTTTCCACAGTAAAGTTTGGCAAAACGCTGCCGTTCCGAGCGGAAGGCATTCATAGAAGTGCTCCTGGGCGAGGCCAGGACTGGCAACTAAACAACAGCCGGCTAGAAGCCGGCAGGTTTCAGGCTCGTGAACTACGGACCCATCAAGATCGAATCGGCTTACCTCCGGAGGATGCGTGCGAAGAGGAGCCACGGACAACCCGACCGGTGACGAGGCAATTCTTCAAATTCGGTCGGCATCGTTGAGCGATGACGATCGATTAGTGCGTCTGCTTACCAACCGACCTGGCCCAACCTTCCTCCGACGCTCGGAACACCAACGACTAGCCGCCTAATCCCTGCAATCCCTGACATGCACCCCGCTAAGCCGAAATATGCTTGTACACATTGTGGTCGTGCGGCTCGTGCCAAAAAATGGCTCTGCCAGCCCAAAAAGCTAGCAGAAAACTAACCGATATTCGACGCTGCTCGACGCAGACGCAAACGAAATTAGCAGCTCATTCGCGTCAATGAGCGGTTCAAAAACTCTCATGCCGCCCCCTTTCGCCATGACGCCACGTTCGCGATACTGGGCTGTTTCTCCACACTCCAGACGCATCGCGATCATGAAAACCCGCTCCACCACTATTCTCACCGTCCGCCACCAGGGCAAAGTCGCAATGGGCGGCGACGGGCAAGTTTCGCTCGGCCAAACGGTTGTCAAAGCCGACGCTACCAAAATCCGCCGCTTGATGGACGACCGCATTTTGGTCGGCTTTGCTGGCGCAGCCGCCGACGCGTTTGCCCTCATGGAACGCCTCGAAGCCAAGCTGAAAGATTATCCGGCGAACTTGCCCCGTGCCGCGACCGAACTCGCCAAAGAGTGGCGAACCGACCGCGCGCTGCGGCGGCTAGAAGCAATGGTCGCGGTTGTCAACGATCAGCACACGCTGCTTGTCTCGGGCACCGGCGACGTCATCCAACCGACCGACGGCATCCTCGGCATCGGCTCCGGCGGGCACTATGCTTTGTCGGCCGCAAGGGCGCTCGTTGCCCATAGCGATTTGTCCGCCGTTGAAATCGTCCGTCAGTCGCTAGGAATCGCCGCCGACATTTGTGTGTACACCAATAACAATCTCACCATCGAAGAACTGTGACTGTTTGGTTACGAATACGTCTTACCTTTTTCGTCACATACATAAGATCTACCGCAGGGCACAGAGGACCACAGAGTCAGAAAATGACTCCCAACTTTCCCTCTGTGATCCTCTGCGCCCTCTGTGGTTCAAAAAAACCAAGGATTAAAAACTAGCCGTGAAAAACCTCACTCCCCGTGAAATTGTTGTCGAACTCGACCGCCACATCGTTGGCCAAGCTGACGCAAAAAAAGCGGTTGCCATTGCGATCCGCAATCGCTGGCGTCGTCAACAGCTTGAAGAAGAGATGCGTAAAGAGGTCGCCCCTAAGAACATCCTCATGATCGGCCCGACCGGTGTTGGCAAGACCGAAATCGCCCGCCGACTCGCCAAACTGACCGGTGCCCCATTCATCAAAGTCGAAGCCAGCAAGTACACCGAAGTTGGTTACTACGGACGCGACGTCGAGAGCATGATCCGTGAATTGGTCGAGAACGCCATCGGTATCGTCCGCGAGCGCGAGATGGCCAATGTCGAAACAGAAGCCAACAAACGCGTTACCGAGCGGCTCGTCGATTTGCTTGCTCCAGCGCCGGCTTCGTTTGACGTTGGCGTCGATAGCAGCGACAGCCCCGAACGTTACGAACGAACCCGCGAGAAGATGCGAGCGATGCTCGTTGCTGGTGAACTCGAAAACCGCAACGTCGAGATCAACATCGAACAAAAAGTCCAAGCGATGATGATCCCCGGCATGGGCGGGCCTGGCATGGAAGGCGGCATGGATTTTGATATGCAGGGGATGCTCGAAAAGATCTTGCCCAAGAATGTCAGCACCCGTGAGATGACGATCGCCGAAGCACGCAAAGTTCTGTTCGACCAAGAGTGCGAAGCGCTCATCAACCAGGAAAAAGTCAATGCCCTTGCTGTCGAACTGGCCGAAGACACCGGCATTATCTTCATCGACGAACTCGATAAGGTCGTTGCTAGCGAGGGCGGTCGCGGCGCCGACGTTTCGCGGCAAGGCGTGCAACGTGACCTGCTGCCGATCGTCGAGGGTACGACTGTCCAAACTCGCTACGGCTACATCCGCACCGACCATGTGTTGTTTGTTGCGGCTGGTGCCTTCCACAAAGTCCAGCCCAGCGATCTGATGCCCGAGCTACAAGGCCGTTTTCCGATCCGCGTCGAACTCGACGACCTAAGCAAAGACGACTTCGTCCGCATCCTCGCCGAGCCGCGCAACGCGCTGACCAAGCAATACACCGCCCTGATGGCCACCGAAGGCGTAAAAATTGCCTTTGCCGAAGACGCGATCGACGCCCTCGCCACCTACGCCCATCAAGTCAATCAAACCACCCAAAACATCGGCGCCCGTCGCCTGCACACGATCATGGAACGTCTGCTCGAAGAGCTCAGCTTCGAGGCCCCCGACATGAAAATGGGCAGCGTCGATATCAACGCGGCTTATGTCCGCGAACGGCTGGAGGAGATCGCACAGGATGAGGATTTGAGTAAGTTTATTTTGTAGATTGTTCCTGGTATCTCACTCAATCCCGTCGACTTCTTTAGGACCAATCGGACGTTGGGCTCCATGTCTCACGGTGAGTACTGTGACAGTATCTTTTTCGATAGTGTAGAGAATTCGATAGGTGCCGTAGAAGGTTTGACGGACTTCGCGTCCTGCCTGTTCAAGTGTGTACAAGATGGCATGACGTGTTGGCAAATTTTGCAATGACTTAATTTTGCTCCGTAGTCCAGTACGCCATCGCTGAGCATTTTTTTGCGAATCCTTGGAGATATAATCGCTGATACCAACAATCTGCAGCAATGCCTCATCTGACAAGCGAACACTACGAGCCATGACATCTATGAACCAAGGAGCGGATGAACCAGGAAGCCTATGAACCAGGATGAGAGTCTAGCTTGTCAAATGCCTCGTCCACTTCATGGGTTCGGCCAGCATCCAGATCAGCGATGCCACGCTTAACTGAAGCAAGTGTTTCGGCGGCGTCGTCCTCACCAACACCAAGCATCGCGTCAAATACCTCAGCTCGCATCAAGACATACCTTCCCTGCTGACCCACCACAGTCACCGGGCCATCAAGGTTCTGTAAAAATTGCTCAGTTGCTAACGGCAGTGGTTGTTGCGGAAAATCCATGAACCTAGTATAGCACTAATGGCGAAATACTTACAAACCTATTTTTGGCCACAAGATAAGCTGATTGGTAACCGTTCACGCAAAAAGTAGAAACCGCCGATGGACGCCGATGGACGCAGATATTTTAATTCAATTTTTCGCATCTGCGTTCATCAGTGTCCATCGGCGGTTCCTTGATTTCCTTGATACCTTTGCGTGAAACCCTAATAATTGCTCGTTGACCCATGAACGGTTACGCTGATTGTTCGCCCGATAAAATGAATTGCACAAAAAACCATAACTATGACCGCACACACTGAATACGAAAACCGCCTCGAAGCACGTCAGCGATCGTACGACCAGCTTTGTCGCAAAGATGATCATGCCGTTAGTTTTCGTACAGCGGTCTTTTTGGTAGGGATTCTCGTCGCATGGGTGGTGCTGGGCGGTTGGGGAGTTCCTTGGCAGTTTTTGTTGATCCCAGTTGGGTTGTTTCTTGGTGCGCTCTTTTATCATGAATCAGTTAAACGCAAACAACGCTCTGCTAAACTTGCGATCGATTATTACCAGCGCTGCCTACAACGTCTCGATGGCAAATGGTCGGGCATCGGCCCTGACGGTGGAGAGTTTCTCGATCCACTCCATCACTACGCAGGCGATCTCGACATTTTTGGCATCGGCTCACTCTTTCAATTGCTGAACTCACCGATCACTCCGTCAGGTGCGAAAACGCTAGCGAACTGGCTTGCCCCTGCGTCAGATCAGGGGATGCCATCTGGTGAAGCCGTTATCAATCGCCAGAATGCCGTTCGCACGTTGCGAGATCAACTCGACCTGCGCGAGCGACTGGCGGTGATCGGTCCGACGAAGCAATCGCAGCTTG
This sequence comes from Planctomycetota bacterium, assembly GCA_013152515.1. Taxonomy (GTDB): domain Bacteria; phylum Planctomycetota; class Planctomycetia; order Pirellulales; family Lacipirellulaceae; genus Bythopirellula. The sequence goes on along the minus strand of JAADGD010000195.1, from coordinate 7,274 downwards.
ATGCCCGAGAGCTTCAAAAGTGGCTCAAAAACCCTGGCGGACTGACGGCTCCCTGGATTCGCGTTGTTGGTGTTTTGCTAGGCGCTGCAGGAATTTCTGCATTGGGATATTGGTTCTTTTCGGGTTCCCCATCAGCGCTAATTCTCGTTGTCTTTGTCCAAATGGGCTTTTTTTATCGTTTGCGTGAACCGCTCAAGGCGATCAAGGAACATAGCGAACATGCTGTCATTGAGTTGCACCGCATTGTGCAAGTGATCGCGGAACTCGAAACGGTTACAGGCGATGATCCTGAGATCGATCGTTTGCGGAGCGAGTGGATCGAAAATGGCACGAAAGCCTCGGACACGATCCATCAGCTCGAACGCACCGTCAGCCAGTTCGAGAATACACGTCGCAATGTCTTTATTGCTCCACTGGCGTTCATCTCGATGGCCGGCATGCACTACGCCTCGGCGATCGACCGCTGGCGAAATACGCACGGACGGCACGTTGATCGCTGGTTCCAAGCCGTCGGCGAGCTAGAAGCACTGCTGGCCTTTTCGCAATTCCACTACGAAAACCCAACCTACTGTTTCCCCACGCTAATCAACGAAGCGACGCGATTCATCGCGAAGGGATTATCTCACCCACTTCTACCCGGCGTCTCCGCCATCGCAAACGATGTCGAACTTTCTGAAAATTGCCGGCTGCTGCTCGTCTCGGGCTCAAACATGTCGGGCAAAAGTACGCTGCTCCGCTCGGTCGGAATCAACACAGTGCTTTCTTGGGCGGGTGCTCCGGTGTGTGCGCGAGAGTTGGAACTCTCCCGTCTGCAAGTGGCGGCGGCGATGCGGATGCAAGATTCGCTGCAAGCAGGCACTTCGCATTTTTTCGCGGAACTCAAACGTATCCAGCTTGTTGTCGAACTGGCACAACGGCCCGCCGAAAACGAACCAACGGTCCTGTTCCTGCTCGACGAAATCCTCCACGGCACCAACTCGCACGATCGGCTGGTCGGCGCTCGTGGCGTGATCGAAAGCCTCTTAAAAACCGGTGCCCTCGGTCTCGTAACCACGCACGACCTCGCCCTTAGCGAAATCGTCAAGGATCTCGACACTCCTTCGCAAAACGTCCACTTCCGCGACGAATGGATCAATGGCAAGATGACGTTTGATTATCAAATGCGCGAAGGTGTCGTGCCGAAGAGTAATGCGTTGTCGCTGATGCGATTGTTGGGGTTAGATGTGTAGGAGAGGCGAGAAGTCGTGCCTTTCTCACGCCGTCACCTCAAGATATTCAACCACGCTCGCCGGCTCTGGGATGGCGAGTCCGTCATCTCGAAGCCCTTGTAAGTGCAAACCGATCGCCTCACGCAGGAGCGTTTCTGTTTCTGCGACGGTGGCTCCCGTGGCGACACAGCCCGGCAAATCGGGCACATAGGCTGCATAGTTCGAGGGAGCCTTTTCGATCACAATTGCGTAGCGTTTCATGTTACTTCTCATCCAACAATTCCACACTCGCAAACGATTTGCCTTCCAGCATTTCCAGGCTCGCACCGCCGCCGGTTGAAACGTGGCTCACTTGGTCGGCAAAGCCAAGTTGGTCGATCGCTGCGGCCGAGTCGCCGCCGCCGATGATGCTGGTGCCGGTACCATCGGCGATTGCTTGGGCGACCGCTTTGGTGCCGGCGTCAAAGGGTTCGATTTCAAAGACGCCCATCGGGCCATTCCAAACGATTGTCTTTGCGTTGAGAACAATGTCGGCGTAGAGTTTTGCTGTTTCTGGGCCGATGTCGAGTCCTTCAAAACCATCGGGAATCTCACCTGCCTTGACGACGACCTTGTTGCAATCGCTGCTGAAATCGTCGCCGCAGTGCGTGTCGACAGGCAGCACGAGTTTGTCGCCTCCGGTTTCGATCAACTGTTTGGCCAAGTCGACCTTGTCGGGCTCGACAAGCGAACCACCGACTTTGCCGCCTTGAGCTAACGAAAAAGTGTAAGCCATAGCGCCGCCGATGAGGACTTGATCGCAGATGCCGAGCAGGTTGGCGATGACATTGATCTTGTCGCTTACTTTGGCACCACCCAAAATCGCCACAAACGGACGCTCAGGGTTGGCTAACGTGTCGGAGAGATACTTGATTTCTTTCTCGACCAAAAACCCAACCACTGCCGGTTTGCCTGCCGCTTTCATCGCCTTCGGCACCGCATACATCGAAGCTTGCTCGCGGTGGCAAGTGCCAAACGCGTTGTTGCAATAGACATCGCCGAAACCAGCGAGCTTGGCAATGTAATCTGGGTCGTCGCCCTTCTTCTCGCCGGAGTTGAAGCGGACATTTTCTAGGACGAGGACTTTTCCTGCTTGGAGGGCAGCCACCTTGGCGGAAGCGTCGTCGCCAGCGGTGTCGGAAGCCAATTGCACGGGCGCATCAATGAGCTTGGCCAGGGCATCTGACGCCGGTTTTAGGCTGAATTTGGGGTCGGGTTCGCCCTTGGGCCGGCCGAGGTGGCTCATCAGGATCACACTACCGCCGCGGTCAAGCACATTTTGAATCGTCGGTACCGCCATCCGTATGCGCCGGTCGTCGGTCACATGACCGGTGTCGTCGAGCGGCACATTAAAGTCGACCCGCATCAGCACTTTTTTCCCAGCAACATCCGTCTCAGCAATAGTTTTTTTGGCCATTGAAACTCCCCAAATCACAACCGTTGCGGTGCCGGCCACGACACTCCCAACTAGTAAACTTCGACGAAGGATCACACTCCGAGTCCCCCACAATTTAATCGATCCCAAGTCCTTCGACCAGTAGCCTCAGCAGCGGTTCCATCGCCGGCCTACTAACCGTCAACACAAACTCGCGTCGTGTCTCGCCAAGCACTTCGATCTCGATTCGCAAATAGTCGAGCGGCAAACAGACAAGCACACGGTCGGCCCATTCGATAAAAGTGAGGCCTTCGCTATCAAAATACTCTTCCGGACCTAACCCCAAAAACTCGTCCTCGTCGCGCAACCTGTAAGTATCGAAATGATAAACGGGGCGACGACCGGCGAGGTATTCGTTCACCAGCACGAATGTCGGACTGGTCACTGCTTCACGGGGAACGCCGAGTCCCGCAGCAACACCTTGTACCAAACGAGTTTTTCCAGCACCGAGTGTACCTATCAGCGCGATAACTGCCCCGGCTGGCAGCGTACTCGCTAGCAATCGTCCCAGTCGATCGGTAGCCTCTTCGTCGTCAGCGACAAAGCGGAATTCTTTCATGCTTGGCCTCCATGTTCAAAGCCTTGCGGCTGTAGTGGTTTCTGCTTCCCTGTGGCGTCTTGTTGCCAGAGGCCGGGTTGTTGTGTGAGTTCGCCGATTCTTGTGATCGGAATTTCGAGCGGTTGGTCGCGAAGGATTCGCGTTGCTTCGTCGTCAGGGACGGCAAAAATCAGTTCAAAGTCTTCGCCGTCGGATAATGCGTGTTCTATCGGCGAGCGGGCATCTTTTTCACTGAGTTTCGAGGCAGCGTCGCTGAGCGGCAGAGCCGGGAGGTTGAGGGTCGCTCCTAAGCCGCTTGCCATAGCCAAACGTGATGTATCAAGTGCCAGCCCGTCAGAAATATCGATGCCAGCGTGTAGTTCGTACCGTTCATTGAGCAACAATGCTTCGTGTACGCGGGGCTCAACCTGTAGATGCCGTCCCAAAATGCTGCCGCCCAATTGGCCGGTCACGAGCAGTTGATCGCCCGCCTGCCCACCGCTACGAACGAGCGGGCCGCAGTCGGTCGTCTCGCCGAAGGCAGTGATGCAAATGGCTAACCGCCCATCCCAACTATTCGTATCACCACCGGCAATCGTCACATCAAATCGTTCCGCCAACGGCAACATTCCTTGATACAATCCAATCGCTAAATCCAAGGCCGCACACGACGCGGTTCCCTTTCGAGGCAATACCAATGACACAAACGCCGCCACTGGCCGCGCCGCCATCGCAGCTAGGTCGCTCAAATTCACACCCAACGCCTTGTGCCCGATTTGCTCTGGCTGCACTTCATCAATTAAAAAATCGACCTCATCAGTCAGCAAATCGGTCGTCACGACCTGCTTGCCACTGCCCTCGCCAGAAAATACAGCTGCATCATCGCCCAATCCGATATCCAAACGCGGTCCGGTCGGCAGGTTTTCTTGCAGCCAAGCTATCAGCTCGCTTTCCAAACTCATCGTTGTTCGCCTTGGTGAAACGTTTTTTGGAAGGACGGCTTTTTGCACGCGTGCAAAAAACGGTATGGTCCGCAAAAGTGTTGCTAAGTTGAACGTCCCATTTTATCCACTATCTTGCTGGCATGTCACCCTCCTGCACTTTCTGACATTCGCCCTACGTTAAGCGGCCAACGTCATGAGTTTTTTTTGGTTAGTTGAATGATTTTTCTTGGGAGAGACCAAGTGGCGGTGATCGTCGAGAAATGGCTGTCGCATTCGCATTGGCATAAAGGGCACCGCCAACCGGACCATAGGTTGCCAGAAACGATTTGTACGTCTTGGTGATCGTTTTGCCATAGACTGTGCAAGCGATTGTCTCCCACCCCCGATTCTACCCTGCTCGTTAGGCCAAGCTGAGACGGTTCTTGCCGCCATTTCACAGTAAACGCAGAGCGCGGTCGACCGCGGCCTCGGCGTTGTCCTTCTTCCGTATCGCCCGCAGCGGCAATGCCAACGGACCCCATTGGGGATGCCGCAGCGCAAGGGAGATCGTCACCCAGAAGTGGCCGTACAAAAACGGCTGATCGGGCGGGACCCGACGCCAGCCAATCGCTCCACTCCAACCATTGTTCTGGACCCTCGTCCAAAGAAACGGCAACGATATTTCGATTTCGCCATCCGAGTGCTTTGTCATTCATGGATTCCAAAATTTGTCAAAGTACTTGGCTCCTCCATCGTGCGGTTTGTTTTGCAACTGCAGCATGATGAGGGAACCTTTTTTTGTGGATATCAGTTTCGTGTTACTAACGGTAAAAGTCTGCGCAGCATGCAAAGATTTTCAATAACTACAGAGAAACGCGGAAAATTGAAACACAGAACCACAGAGTTTGCAGAGAGAGCGGGGACGAAGCTCGTCGAGTGCTTCGCTAAAGCTATTGTTAGGGTTATTCGAATTCCCCCTTGAAATCTCCGTACTGCAAACGTTCAATTTGCGCGCACTGTGCGCGCATTCTTTCGATCAATCCCCCTCCCTAAAGAGGGAGGGGGATTTTGGTTGCGGCCATCGGCCGCGCCAAGTTTTTTCAGAAAGTGCAGTTACGGTACGAGAGCGTATTGTTTTTGGCTCGCAAAACTTGCGTTAATGTCTGTCTTGATATTTCTAGACCTGCTTCTGCTAACTGACCTACTGAAAGCGTGCGGGGAGTTAGACCGCTGTGCCCGAAGCTTCGACCTTGCTGCTCACTGCGATTGGCTTGCGTATGGTGGTGGCTTGTCGCCGGCAACGAATTCAAACAAGCAATTCCTCGCTGCCGGTGTCAAGAACGTAGCGGAGACGTCCTCGTCACCGCAAAACTCGACGAAACACGCGGTGACAAAGACGTCCCCGCTACTAACTGAGCCACACCAACCTGTGAACGATAAAAATATTCTTCCTCAAACTGAGCATTCTCCTCAATCGGTCAAAACTAGCAGTTGAAATGCACACCCCTTTGCCGACATAATGGGAGAGCGGGCGTTCGGACGCCCTTCAGGATCGGAGCACTGGCTCCCGTCGCCTGCCGCTGTGGTACGACAGTCGCTGGGCGAGTTTTATGGAGTCGTGCCATGCGGGTGACCTTCCTTCATGGCTACTGTTGAGAACAAAACGCCTGCTGTGGGTGACGATTCGGCTGCGAGCGACTTAAAGATCATCAAAGACGCTACCTGCACATTTTGCGGCTGCGTTTGCGATGACATCGATCTCACCGTCGAGGACAATCACATCACCAAGGCGCAGCGCGCCTGTGTGCTCGGCAAAGCGTGGTTTCTCAATCACGAAATCGAAGACAAGCCGTCCTGCCTGATCGATGGCAAACCGGCGACGCTCGAACAAGGTTACGACCGCGCTGCTCAGATTTTGACGGGCGGAAAGTATCCGATCATCTACGGGCTGAGCGATTCGACCTGCGAGGCGCAGCGCGTCGCGGTGAGCATCGTCGACTGGATCGACGGCACGATCGACACCACGACCAGCGTTTGCCACGGTCCGTCGGGCATGGCGTTTCAGGGCGTGGGCGAAGTGACTTGCACGCTCGGCGAAGTGGCCAACCGGGGCGACTTTATTATGTTTTGGGGTTCGAACCCCGCCGAGAGCCATCCGCGACATTTTACGAAGTACAGTTTGATGCCCAAGGGCATGTTCGTGCCCAACGGTCGGAAAGATCGCACCTGTGTGATCGTCGATGTTCGTAAAACAAAAAGTGCCAAAGCGGCCGACATCTTTTTGCAGATCAAACCGCGTAAAGATTTTGAGGCCCTGTGGACGCTGCGTGCGTTGGCCAAGAATATCGAACTCGACCCCAAAATCGTTCACGAAGAGACGGGCATCAAGCTGGCCGTCTGGCAAGACTTGATGGATCGGATGAAAGCCGCCAAGTTCGGCGTCATTTTTTTCGGCATGGGCCTCACCATGACTCGCGGAAAGCACGCCAACAGCGAAGCGCTGCTCGCGCTCACTCGCGACATGAACGACCACACGCGGTTCACCGCCAAGCCTAACCGTGGCCACGGCAATGTCACGGGGGCCGATAATGTCGTGGCTTGGCGCACGGGTTACCCGTTTGGTGTGAATCACAATCGTGGCTATCCGCGGTTTAACCCAGGCGAGTACACCACCAGCGATACGCTCGCCAACTGCGAAGCCGACTGCGGCATGATGATCGCCTGCGACCCGATGGCCAATTTTTCGCAGCCTGCGCGCGAACACTTAGCGTCGATCCCGTTCATCGCGCTCGACGCCAAAGAGACGCCGACGACACGCGCCGCGGCGGTCGCGTTCACCGTCGCGACTTACGGCATCAACACACCAGGAACCGTCTATCGGATGGACGACGTGCCGATCCCGCTGCGCCCGGCGTTCGACTCGCCTCATCCGAGCGATTTTGAAGTTTTGACGAATATTGAAAACCGTGTGAAGGCCATTTGTGGCATTCGCTAGTGAAAAATAGTTAAATGAATCACGCTGAGACACAGAGACGCAGAGGAAGTGGCGTTTATCAAATAAGCAGTACCTCCCTTTCCATAAATCTGCGTCTCTGCGCCTTTGAGTGAGACTTTTACATGACCGACCTAAT
>JAADGD010000279.1 GCA_013152515.1 Planctomycetota bacterium | reverse complement strand
CTAAGCGGCCACGGCCACCTGCTCGAACGAATCGAATTCGACGGCACCACCTATCTGCAAGGAGGCGCCGTCTGCGGCATGTGGTGGAAGGGCCCCGTCTTCGACAACCCCGAAGGATTTTTGGTCGTCACCTGCCACAGCGACGGCACTTTTGCGACCGAATACCACGACTACGGCTGGAAAGTTATTGGGTAACGCTTTTGCCACCGAATTCCCCACAGGGGAAACAGCATTTAGCCCCAGGTAAGGCAAAACGAGCCCCGCGAGTTGAGCCGCCACCTAGGGTCACCTTCATCAAAGTTCATCGGCCGAGCAAACCGCGTCGATGACCAGCGGCACGTAACCAAGGGCGAAACTAACCGCCGATTCCCTAATCTCCTTGCAGTAAGAAAGAGTCAATCAAAGAAGCAGCCGCGATCTGACAGATCGCCGGAGAAGTCAAACCACAACCTCTGTTATCTCCGACTCCTCCTGTTCACCCCTCTCGCCGCAGCTGCGTCGAAGAAATCTCGTCGCTAAACTCCGCCTCCGAAACCTCGCCGCAAAGCGCAGCCAGCTCCGTCGGCAGCCCCAGATCTGCCAAGCTGCAAAACTCCCCTTCGCGGTGCCGGCCAAATACTAAGAAACGGCAACCGTGGTTCGCGATTGCGCCAATTGCTGCATCTCGGGCTGCAAGCGAGTTGTCGTAATAACGCGGCTCGGCGATCCGAGCAATCGTGTCGGCGCCGACTACAAACGTGCAACCAGGAAACAAGGCCGCCTTTTCTAAAAACGTTGGGGCGGCGGTCAGAATCAACTTGGCCGTGTCGTCCCATTGCTGAAAGGCGCTGATCCGCTCATGCAGCCGTACAAAGTCGAGCGACGGCTTGTCGACGTTGGTGATCGAAAGCTCAAACGCAACTGGTTCGCCCAACTTGGCGACCGCGATTTCTGCCATCCTTTGGTGGCCACTATGAGGAGGATTGAATGCGCCGGGGAAAACCGCCTTGGGCTGGACGGCGGCGGCTGGCCCCGTTTGTGGCCGAGGGACGACGAAGCATTTTTTTCTTCCTAGCAAAATGTCGGTCCAGCTCGGCTCGGCTTCCTGTGTATGAGGATCAAGAAACTCGGTCTCCAGCCGTTGGGTATCCAAGGCATCGCAAGCCGCGGCGGTATCAAGATCGCAAGCTTCGCCGATGGCAAGCAGAATCAACTTGGCAGCCAGCCATTGCTCTTTCTTACGGTTGCGGCGCCCCTTGGTAAGTTTCCACGAACAAGATGCCGTGTGCGTTGCCGTTTGCACCGCGACGTGAACTCGATGCTCGCCCCGCTTGGGCCGATCGGTCGCTAGGCTGGCCGTTGCACCAACGCCCACCAACTGCCGGGCCTCTGCGTCGGGAGCCAAATGCCTCGCCCGCATCCAAGCCGCCATGGCCATCGCCCGGGCGGTCGGCTCGCTACAAAACTGCTCGGGCGTACCGCCAAGCCACTCTTCGAGCGACAAGCTGGCGTAGGGCACCACCGCTTCGAGCACCGTCCGCGAAGCCCCAGCCACATCCAGCAACTGGCTAATCGCCTTGCTGCCGCCACCAGTCACGGCGATCACCAGCTGATGTTCGCTGGCGTGAATCCGTTCGATCAGTTCTGTCCAAGGGGTTTGAGACACGCAGTCTGGTTCCTTTGCGAGAGGTTGTTTTGGTAGGTCAATAGAATGCTGAACTGAGCCGTATGCGCTAGCGTCGGGTGTTTTGCACTTCAACCCGACGCTAGCGCGTACGGCTCAGGGATAATTTGAAAACGTCTACAGGTTGTCAAAACGCCACATGATGTCTTGAAGCAACATCCACGTTCGGCATCAAACGGCCTTACCCAAGCACTTTAACTGCATATTAACATCTTTCGAACGTCCAGCAACGATCGGCACGGGCATTGCAAAGAAAGGGATCGGACAAACGATACGCAAATCTCTCAGGTGATGCAGATGGCCGACGTGATTGAAATCAACGATCCTGACGAACTCGAACAATATCGCTTAGTCTGGAACTCGCTCTTGCTCAAGACGCCCAAGGCGTCGTTCTTCCATAGCCTCGACTGGTTGCAAACCTATTGGAAGCATTTTGGCCAGCACCAGCGTCTGCGAGTACTGATTATCCAGTCGAATGGCACGCCGATTGGCATCGTACCGTTGTGCATAAATTCTGAGCGCTATCAAGTCGGCAACGTCCGCGTGTTGACCTATCCGCTCAGCGACTGGGGCATGTGGTACGGCCCGCTGGGCTCCGATCAATCGGCCAGCATTTTCATGGCGCTCAAACACATCAGCGAAACCCCCCGCGATTGGGATATGATCGACCTCCGTTGGGCTTCGGCAGAGCTGAACGATCGCAACGCCACCGGACGGGCCCTGCGAGCGGTCGGCTGGCAATCCCAAAAAATGGCCTACCAGCAAAACTCGGTAGTCAACTTCTCAGACACAAACTACGAAACCTATTTTGCAGGCCTGTCGAAAAAGTGGCGCCACGAGATACGCAGACAAACCCGAGTGCTAGATCGCTCGGGCGAAATGACCTTCCATCGGCATCGTCCCCTGAGTGCAACCCAAGGCGATGGCGACCCGCGCTGGGATCTCTATGAAAACTGCTTGGAAATCTCCCAGCAGAGTTGGCAGGGCGGCTCAACGACCGGCAACACGCTTTGCCACGATCACGTTCGCGATTTTGTGAAAGACTGCCATGCCGTCGCGGCAAGATTAGGAATGCTCGACGTGGCTGTGATGAAAATCAATGGCAAGCCAGCCGCCTACCAATACAACTATCACTACCACGGCAACGTTTACGGACTTCGCATGGGCTACGCTCCCGAGTTCTCCAAACAGGGCGTCGGCAAGATTCTTATGAATCGCCTCATCGAAGATGGTTTCCAGCGCGGCGATCAAACCCTGGACTTGGGCATCGGCGATTACGATTTCAAACGACGATTTCGTACCGAAGTCGAGACCAACTATCGCTTCGTTTGCTATCCCTGGGCTTCATGGAGATCGCAAGGCGTGCGACTGACTCGATGGCTGAAGCGACATCGAAATGAAAAAGAACAAGTCGCGGCAACGAAAGGCGACTCGAACTAAAAATCCCTCGGGCAACGACGCACGCGGGCGCTTTCGCGCAACGTATCTCAGACGCCTGCCTCACAGGGCGCCGTCCCCCCCTTCCTGTCACAATCAGTCCGTAACGGACCGTCATGCGACAAGCGGCATGATTCTAAGCTGGAGACTGAAGGTTAGAGCAGAGGGTGATATCACTTCCCTACAGACTATCTCCCCAGACTTATCGCTGCTGCTCGCTGATTTGGTTGGCTTTCTGTTCTGCGAGAGCGGCTGCTTCTCGGGCGAGCTTAAACTCGGGTCCAGGTGCATAGTATTGGACATCGTCGGTAAGGTAGTAAGGGCTGGGCAGAGTTTGGCCGGCAATGTCCATTTGACATCCGGTTGACGTTAGCGATACCAACATAACCAGCACACTAAAAATTGCTGCCAAACTGCGTGAAGGCTGCGAAGACGAGTTACTCACAATCAATGCTCCAGACCGAAGGGCTGTTAGCTAAACCGGTCCATCTGCCGGTCAGCACAATCCTTATCGTCGCTACAACCGTTAAACTTTCACACAAGATGCGAAATCGACCTCAGATTTTGCAAAAAGTGGAAGTAGCCGCTAGATAGCACTGAATGCAGTCTCAAGAGGGTTGAAAAGTAATACGTGTATTTTCGTAGTTTCGAGACTAAGAAATCGTTTTTTGACCCCCAATTGGTAGAATGAATGGGAAAGATCACAAATATGTCACGAGAGGAACAGAATCGTGCCAGCATCTAGTTTTCGCTTCGTGCGAACGTCCATGCCAGCAGTTGCTCTACTG
>JAADGD010000214.1 GCA_013152515.1 Planctomycetota bacterium | reverse complement strand
AACCGTGGCAACCTTGCGGGGAGGGGGATTGATCGAAAAAATGCGCGCACAGTGCGCGCAAATTGAACGTTTGCAGTGCAGAGGAAATTGCAAGTACCTTCACTTAGCGGTCTCTGCGACTCTGCGAGAGGCAAATCGGACAACCATATCAAAAAACTTCTGCACTCTGCGCAAACTTTTTCCGTTAGTAACACGAAAGAAAAAGAGGGCAAGAACCCTTGCGCTAGTTCTTAGCCCGAGATCTAACGCACCTACTTCACTTATTTCTTTCGTCTTTTTCGTGGGTTCTTCTACGAATGAGTTTTCACTTTGAGTAGAATAGATGAGGTTGTTTTTTGCACGCCCCAAAACCGTCGGCGTCCCGGCTGTTTCGACCTCTGGACGCCATCATGAGGGTTCTGGGGCAGGCTTCAATCATTCTTGAACAGAGAGCTATCCCGATGTCTGTGTCCCTTTACTTGTCTTTTCGGCGTGTGCTGTCTAGTCTGATTGGCCTGCTGTTGGTCACTACGATCGGAATTATGGAACTGCCTTCGACAAAGGCGCAAGACCCACGGTCCTTTCAGCATGGGATCGACTTGGTCCCGTTGCCCAACGGTCACTACAAACTGATTTGGTCGAGTTCGGGCAATCCGCCGACAGGTGCCAACTCCGACGGCAGTTGGCCCCACGATGTCTACGCCTCGAACATCGATCCTGCCAATCCGCAGATTGTGCCGACCACGCTGATCTCCAGGCCCGAAGCACAAGAGCCGGCTAGCTCTGCCATCACCGCCGACGGCCGAATCATGGTCACGATGGAGGATGGCTGGAACGCCCAGAATTTACTGGCACAGCGTTACGGTGTTTATGACACGAACCTCAATCCGGTGACAGGCTACCCACAGCTGGTTCTTGATGGCGGTCACTCGGGCCATGTCGCTGCGGTTGAAAACCAGTTTGTGGTTTTCTATTCGGAAGGCTGGGTCGCAGGAGGTGGCGTCGACGACCTCGGTTCGGGCGATGATGTTTACGTGTCGGTGTACCAATCAAACGGCGCTTTTGTCCGCTCAAGAAGTATTGCCGTTGGCAATGCCACGCGCGACTGGTGGCCAATAGTTGCAGGATCGAATAACCATGCCATGCTACTTTGGCAACGGTTTGTAGACAACGAAACCTATTCGGAGCTGATCTACTCGATTTACAACCCTAGCAATGGGAGCTTCGTGAAAACAGAAGCGCTCCTCGCGACTGAACTCGAGTACTACACTTACGATGTACAATACATTGAGTCGATCGATCGATTTCTTGCCGTAGGTGCCTACAAACAAGGGGGTGGGTTTGCCTACTTGATTGACGACCAAGGAACGATTGTCGGGGAGCATCTCGCTCTGCCCGAGGTCGTTCGTGAAGGACAACCTGCGATTTGGTTCGATGAAGGATCTAGTGCTGGTCCAAACGACAACACCGCCCGCGTTGTCTATCCCAAGTCGGATGGCGGTGTGATGGTTCTCGAACTCACGACCGACGACATCGCTTTGAGTGCTGAGATTGCCGGACTCCCTTGGCAAACCGCTGGAACGGATGGCATTTTTACTGCCGAAGACGACGTGTATTTCGTCAATCTTTCTCCCACTGGGCTGATCGAGCGAACTTTCCAGATCGAGCCGGTCTTGCTCGGTGATTTCGATGGCGATTGGGATGTCGATGGAACCGATTTTTTGGTCTGGCAACGCGCTAAGGCCTCGGGAGCTGACGCCAATGGGGATGGTGTGGTCGACAGCAAAGATTTAGCATTTTGGCAGTCCAATTTTGGCGAAGTCGGTACCGAAACTGGCTCGACAGCTATTGTGCCTGAGTCTTCTTCGTGCCTGCTCGCACTAGTAGGAATGAGTCTTGCCCTATACTTTTCTACGCTATATCGATAAGGATCCCAGCACGTACTCCCGCAATTTTTGAAAGCTGACAAAATGAGCGCACTGCCCGTTGTGTCTGCTTTTGTTCGCGCTTCCCAATTTTGATTGGACCGCCGCGCAGAATTTGTCCCGATGGACCACCAACCCTACCTCGACAGCGACCGACACGGCCATGCTAGCACGGTGAGCCAAACGCAGTAGATGATTAAGTGAGTATCGCCCAATCAACAACGAAAAGATGCGCCATTCGGTTCAACGCGAATAATACGAGCTGGTTACGCCTGTTGGCGGCGCTGCTGCTGCTGCTGGGCGGATGTTCGCGATCGGATTCGACTCAAGATGCCAGTCGTTTTGACAACGGCGCTGACGGTACCGAAGAGGAGTTTTCGGGAGAGCTTCTTGATGGCGTGCGAGTGGTGCATGTGCGAGCCTTGATGTTCGACTGGGTGCCTAATCCGATCATTCTCAAGGCGGGCGAGCCGGTCAAACTGATCGTCAACAGCGTGGATGCCGTCCACGGCATTGTAATTCCTGACCTTGGCATCAACAAAAGATTGCCTCCCGGCCAACCAGTCGAAATAGAGTTGTCGCTACCCGACGCGGGAACTTACGACTTTTTTTGCTCGGTCGTTTGTGGCTGGGGACATAACAGCATGACAGGCTACCTGCTCGTCTTGGGTGATGAGGATTCGGAAGGTGGTGGCCTGGGATTTGATTTGCCCCAACCCAAAGATTCAGCCTTTCCAACCCGGCATCTGGTCAAAGCCTACCGCTACGAGGATCTCCAGCCCCACATGGATTGGCCCAAAGGTTCGCGATCGTTTGCCGTCGGCAAAAAATTGTTTGTCGAGATGACCTGCTCGAAGTGCCATCGGATTGAGGGATCTGACGATCGAGTTGGGCCCAGCCTAGCGCGCGAGGACTTGAAATTCACACGTCATCAACTACTGCGAGAGATTGTCGAGCCTTCGCGAAACATCGATGCAAAGTACCGCCAGTGGGCGTTTCTCGCAGGCGGCAAGGTGATACTGGGCACGGTCGTGGAAGACAACGACGAGTATTACCTCGTCGATGAAAATCCGGGAGAGACGCAAATGTCTTTGCAGGTTGAGCCGACAAAAATCATGAAAGAGGACCTGGATGAATTGCCCCAGCCCTCAGATCTCTCGACGATGCCCTCTAGGCTGCTCAACGCCATGACGGTCGAAGAAATCCAGAACCTGATAGCCTACGTCCATGCCAAGGGGAACGCGCAGCACCAGTGGTTTGAAGAACCGCCCCTACCGAGCAAGCCGCAATAGATCGTCACGCAAAAGGAACGGCTAAATGTCCTCTGGCAAACCGTACGGCGAGCGGTATTGCTTGTCGAGCAAACGATTGGCTTGATCGTTTGCTAGGAATGTTTCTTGTTGCGGATCGAAATCGAGTCGGCCATCCACCTGATAGGCAATATCGCCGAGGTGAACCAGGGCACAGCTACGATGGGCTGTTTCTGGCGGGGCGCTTACCGGCGTGCGTTCGCGAACCGCTTGGAGAAACTCTCGCATGTGCTCGCCATAACCGCGCTGACCACGGATCGATTTCTCCTCGGTCGGTCCGGGCTTGCCTTTTGACCCGAGAAACACGCTGAATGCCCCGCGACGCGAAAAAACCATGTAGCCTTCGGTGCCGTAAAAGACATTGCCATTATCAAAACCGTGCATTCCATAAGCGGTGAAGGGATAATTTTCGTAGACGATCAACCGGCCATCAGGATACTCGTAGGTGACATTCATGTTGTCGGGGTAGTCGCTGGCATGGCCATGCAATTGCATGCGACCGCCGCGCGCTGTGATTTGCTTGGGAAGCGACTCGATGCCCAATCCCCAGGTCGCCATGTCGAGATCGTGAATGCCATCGTCGCCGATTTCGCCATTGGCGTAGTCGCGGTACATCCGCCAAGTGAGATGGAACCGGTGCCGATTGAATGGCCGCTGGGGGGCTGGTCCCAACCAACGATCGTAGTCCACGCCTTGTGGAGTGGTCGAATCGGGGACTGGTGTCACCACGGATCGGGTTTCTGCTGTCCAGGCGCGGGCCACTTTGATTTCGCCAAGGATTCCCGCTTTCAGCAGCTTTCCGGCTTGTTTGGTGACCGGACTGCTACGCATTTGGCTACCTTGCTGAACGACACGGTTGTATTTTCGAGCTGCCGCTGCGAGGAGGGGGCCTTCGTTGAAGACGTGCGAAATCGGTTTTTCGACATACACATCTTTGCCCGCCTGCATGGCGCGCAAGGCAATTGGCGCATGCCAGTGATGTGGGGTAGCGATGACGCAAGCATCGACGCGGTCGTCCTCGAGAAGGTCTTCGTATTTCTGGGTTTGTTTCGGCGGTGTCGCCTGAAAGCCCGACAGCACGTCGGCCGACTTCTCGATTTGTTGTGGGTCGACATCACACAGCCATTCGACGGTCACGTCCTCCTTGCGACGAACCAGTCCGCGAATGTGGTGGCTCATGATGCTGCCACAGCCAATCAGGCCAAGACGCAAAGTCGAAGATTTTTCGCCCGCCCTGCAATGCACGCCCCCCAGTGTTTGAGCCGCCAACAACACGGCACTGGCTTGCGAAGAACGCTTCAAAAAGTCGCGCCGGTTAGATTGATAAGCCATCAGATTGAATCCTCATCTCAAGGAACAGATTTCGTGCCTATGCCAATGACATCGCGCATGCCTGCAAGACAGCCGTTTGCACGGCTAGGTCGTGTTCGTAATTAAATTGCGGAGGTTGCTCGCCGCGGAGTACTTTGGCAATATCGGCCGCATCTTTTACATAGCGGGTGTACTTCGGCAGAGTAATCTCTTGATAACCTTTTTGGTATTCGTCATGTGCCTCAGAAAATGCGACACGGACAGCCGGCGCGTCCAATGGCTGAATATGGAAAGTGCCCTTGGTACCACACACCACAAAATGCCTCCGTTTGAATCCCTCGACTTCCAAGGCAGTCGACTTGATGGTCGCCGTGGCCCGCGGATATTCGAAGACGGCCAGCATGTTGTCATAGAGGCTGTCAGTGCTGCCCAACTGTTGTGGGTAAGCAGTCACCTTTTGTGGAGCCCCTAAAACTCCGACCACTAGGTCGACAAGATGGCAACCTAGTTCAAACATGGTGCCACCAGCATATTCGGCTAGCCGTTGACGTTTTGCAGGGGAAACCACCTTGCTCATGACCGTGTGAATTTCAAAGGGATCGCCCAGCCAGCCTTGCCGCAAAACTTCGTGCAAAAGAACGATGCCCGGGTTGTAACGGTACATGTATCCCATCTGCACCAGCAATTTTTGCTTGGCAGCGTCTTCAAGCAAGCGTCGAAATTGCGGCAGTGATACTCCAGCAGGTTTGTCGAGGTGAATGTGCTTGCCAGCGGCAACGCACATTTCAGCCGCGTCGAGTAAATCGCCGACCTTGGTTTCGACCAGCACCAAGTCTAAACCGGGAACCGAAAGGAGTTGCTCGGCTGTCATCCACGACAGGTCTTGAAACGTGGGTCGTTTCTGCGCCTCTTCGCGTAAGGTTGCGTTGGGTTCAACGATACCAACCACTTCGTAGTCCGCCGATTCGCGAAAAACCGAAAGCTTGCTGGAATGCGAATGGCCTACGCCGATTTGCCCCACTTTGATTCGCTTGGCTCGACGATTACCCGTGGCAGCAGAAGTAGCCAGCGGCAAGGTCAACGTGCTAGCAATCGTTTGCAAAACGAGGCGTCGATTGGGCGTACTCATCTTTTTCTCCGCTGAACGAAAGAGGCGATGTCCAAATTGTGCCCGCTTTCAAGGCTCCGCAATCGTATCTGTTGAAACCAAAAATTGGCTCGCTCGACCGTGGTAGGGGTTGATGGCCAGACAACGTTCATACGCTTCGCGGGCCTGGGTCTCGTTTTGTTGCACGCGGAGGGTTTGGCCCAAGTAGAACCAACCATTTGCTTTTTGAGGGATCGCTTGCATCGCTCGGACCAAGGCCTGCTGCGCTGTTTTTAGGTCGTTGGCGCGATACGCTGCCACGCCTTTTTCGTACAAGGCCTCGCCTTGGTGGTAACGCACTTTCTCGGCCTCGGAGCGTTGTTGGTAGAGTTGCGCAAGTTTTTCGTGAACGCTCGAGCTGCCTTGCATTTTTGCTGATTCCAGCCAAGCTGTCTCGGCTTGTCGGTCATCAGATTCTTCCCAGTAAGTGTCGCCGAGAAGCTCCAAAAATTCGGGCGATTCGCCCATGCGGTCGATCCGATTGTGGATCATCTGTCGAGCCGCCTGGGGACCGTTGACCGCCATTTCGAGCCGAATATAGAACGGTTGCATGAGGACGACCTGATTTTGCTCGAAGGCGGTGTGCAGAATATCGAGTCCTTCTTTTTGTTTGCCTTGCCTAGCCAACTCGTACCCTTCGTTCGACATGCGCGCGGTTCCGTAGAGCGCATGAAACTTTTTCAGATAGCCTCGATCGGTCAGATGCAGCGTAATTTCGTCGCCTCGTTCGGCGGCATCGTAATGGGCGGCCGCTGTGTCGAGATCACCCCGTGCTTCGGCAGCGCGGGCACGAATTAAATGGACACCGATAGCCGTCGCATAGCGATCGAGCGACTTGAGTAGCGGCTCGGCGTCGTTGACCCGGCCCGTGCGAATAAGCAGATTGGCTAATTCGTACTGGCAAGGAATATATTTCCCGCCTGACCGAAAAGCTTGGATCGCCTTTTCGGGTTGCTCTTGCTTGAGGTGGATTTTGCCGACGAAATAGTGGCACGCCTGCCTCTGCCGCGGATCCCGGGTCAAACTGACCGTCTGCTCAAACCGGTCGATAGCCTCGGGAAACCGGGCCAATCGATCGAGGCACAATGCCCATCGAAACGTCGCTTTGGCATTGCGCGCGTCGAGTTGCGTCGCACGACGATAATAACGGCTTGCCTCGCGAAAATAGCCATACGTCGCATAGGCGTCGGCCATCGCCAGCCACGACTTCGCGTTGTCCTGGCCAGCGTCAACCGACCGCATCAGCCGCTGATGCAGCTCGCGCAAGTCCGTAGCCGTGGCTTCGTCGAGCAGCGCGAAATTCTTTTCGGTTGGTGTTTGCTGACTCGACCGATGGTGAATCCACAGCGCAGCGCCCACCAACTCCAAAGCTATCAGTATCCCAAGTGTCCGAAGGCTCATCGGTAATGTCCCCCTGCGCTAACTGTTTATTGGCTGAGCCAAGCGGTGATTCGTCCCAGCCGATCGATCGGATACTGGACATGGAATCCGCCTGCTACGATGTCGTCTTTGCCGTCCCCGTTCAGATCGCCCGTGGCCACCGTGACCAAGTGGATTGGACGATCGGCAACTTGCCATGTCTTGAAATGCTGCTGGCCATCGTTTTCTAGCCACACCACGCTCGCGTTGCCCTGCAATTCAAATGCGTTGAACATGCTAACCAATACCACGTCCGTATCTCCGTCCGCGTCGAGGTCGCCGGCGGATGCGGCGTAAGTCCCGTTAAAAGTGGCGATCCTTTTCGCAACGAAATTCCAATTTCCGCGATTTTCTAGCCAAAAACAGCCGTGATAAGGCAGCGGGACACTGGTCAAATCCTCAAAATTATCTCCGACAGGCAGTAAAAAGTCGAAATCGCCATCGCCGTCAAGGTCGGTCTTGACCAAGCCGGCTGAGCCAATGTCGTAGTTGAGCGTGGAGAAGAGCGAACGCTTTTGGAATTGCCCATTCCCCAGGTTTTCAAAGGCCAAGACTTCTTCTTGCTCTTGCGAAATGACGGTCGCAATGTCGAGATCGCCATCAGCGTCGTAGTCCGCGATCGGAACATGAATCGCTCCCGATGCGTTGTGAAGCTCGTGCGGCTCGAACCGGAACGCACCATGATTTTCCAACCAAAGCACCTGCCCGCGGGCATACCCAAAAATGGCAACAGCCATGTCAAGGTCGTCGTCCCCGTCGAGGTCGCCGACCTGCACATCAGCGACCCGGCGCACGTCGTCGAGAATCAGATGTTGTTCGAACTGGCCCTCGACATTTTCTAGTAGCACCACACGGCCGATGACACGGTCGTCGGGAAAGATGTTGCCCAGAATCGAGACAACAACATCGTTGTCGCCATCTTGATCGATGTCTGTGACCGTCGCGTGCGCTGGGGCCAGCAACTTTTCGCCGAGGATGCGTTCCTCCCAAGTCCCTTTCGGGTCTTGCCGATACCACAACACGCGATTCGTTTGAGGGTCGCAGGCAATCACGTCTTGAAGACCATCCTCGTCGAAATCGAGAATCTGCACGTTCGAGATTCGAGGCAAATGCTCTGGTGTAGGGCCAATCTCCTGTTGGCTCAGCGGAAGGGGCGACGCGGCAAACCGATCGCCGTTTGCGCCAGACCAAGGCTCCCCAGACCAAGAAGTGGCGGGACGAGGGTCTTCCGGAATACTCACTCGGGATGGCATCCAGAGCGAAGCCAGCCCTGTGGCGATCGGGATGCCCATAGCGACGCAAATCAGAGCAGGCTTCCACCAAGTGCGTGCAGTAGGCTTGCTTTCCAGTAAGTTCTTTGACTCTGGCGGTTTTTTAGTTGGGTTTTTTCGCGTCTTCGATTTCTTGGTCATCAACGCACCCATTGCCGGCAAAACCCGAACTTGTATACAAAAGGGCCCTTCCTTTCTGAAGTGTCCATCCAAGCTCCTAGAGGATCATACTCTCAGGGTAGGCGAACTGCAAAGTCCTTTTTTCTAGCCAAGAATCGAAAAATGAACCACAACGACACGACGGACACAACGTAAAAACTCGTTGTGTCCGTCGTGTGGTGGTGGTTACAGAGTCTTGTAGGCGAGGGTGAGGAAAGTGACTTTGCTGTTTGCCTGACTATCAGGTACATAAATTGACAGGAGATTTTTTTGCTGGTAGTATGCAAGCCGTTGGTTCTCATGCCTTCAGAGCTACTGGCCAGTTTTTCACGGTCGACTGTCTCGCTTATTCTAGCATCTCTTTTTTGCAATGGGTACGTTATGTCGGCTTCTCGTGGGTTGATGTCCAGTCCGAGCAAGCGGGGTTTCACCCTCGTTGAGCTATTGGTGGTGATCGCAATCATCGGCGTCTTGGTGGCATTGCTACTGCCCGCAGTCCAGGCAGCACGCGAAGCGGCCCGAGTTGCGACCTGCAAGAACCGCCTGCGACAGCTTGGCTTGGCACTGCTGAACTATCACGACGTCCGCAAAGAATTTCCTGTGGGAGTTTCGGGGGGAGGCGCGGGTCCCCGGTCCCGGTGTATCGACGACGGGCATGGTTGGGGAGTCGCCTTATTGCCCTACTTAGAACAACAGCCGCTCTACGATCTGATACAACCCGACTTCGAGCCATGCCCGTTCAGAACTGCGCATGGTAATACACGCCAAATCATCCAGGGCGGCGATACGATGCTTGAAGTCTTTCGTTGCCCCTCCTCAGAGCTCGGGCCTCACGCGGAGCCCATTTTTGCTGGTTTACTCGGTTATGCAACCAGCGATTACAAGGCGAGTACTGGTTTGGGCGATTCGGGATTGTTCTACAAGACCTACGATGGCGAGCGCTCGGGCTATGCTCGTGTTCGCATCGCCGACGTGACCGATGGTCTGAGCAATACGATCGCGTTTGGAGAATCGGCTTACTACGAAGGGATCAGAAACTGGCCAATCTGGTTGGGAGCCCCTGGCACCGACGAAGCGACTTTGTTCAAAACCGACGCGAGAGCACCTATCAACTGTACCATTAGCCCCAAAACCATCTCCAACTTTTCCTCTGCTATCGACGATGACTGTGCTTTTAGCTGGCACAATGGTGGAGCTCATTTTTCTTTTGCTGACGGCTCCGTCCACTGGCTAGTCGAAGAGATCGACCCGCAAACTTACTGGGATATGGGAACGAAAAATGACGGGCGCGTCCTCGGTGATTATTGATGGCGACTACTAATGGCGACTACAGATCTGTGACTGCAGAAACGTGGCGACGAGAAGAGCTCGTACGCTGGAAAAGATAAAAATAGGAAAACGTGTGCTCCAGCAACTCCAAGTTCAAGGTTGGTTTCTTATTGCGGCGTGGGGTGCGGCTGCCTGCCTAACCTGCCTCGGATGTGGTGCTGGGATTGAACTTACTCCCGTGCGCGGAGTCATTCAGCGCGACGGAAAGCCCTTGTCAGGAGGCAGCATCTTGTTTTCTTCCCGAGACGGCCACAAGCCGGTCGCGGGAGAGATCCAATCGGACGGCACCTTTGTCCTGACCAGTTTGAGCGCCGGAAATGGCGCCTCGCCAGGTCGCTATCTGGTGAGCATCGTCAGCGAGCTGATGCTTCGAGGCAGAAAGATGGAAGTTGCGTGTATTGCGCCGAAAGATTTTCTCCTGACCGTAGAATCGGGTCAAGAGAATGAATTTGTGATCAATATCCGCGAAGCAGACGGTTGGAAATTGGCCGTGGACGACTGACCAGTACTCCACGAGTGAGACAGAACGACAACGCAAGGCAAGTAACCACAGAAAGATCTTTTCTCACCGATTTGGACAAAAATAAATCAGGAGGAGACCGATGCGTTTTTCAGACGCCCGAAATCACCGACAAGGTTTTACCCTCGTGGAACTCTTGGTGGTGATCGCGATCATTGGTGTTTTGGTGTCCCTGCTTTTACCTGCGGTGCAAGCGGCACGCGAAGCAGCCAGACGCACCCAGTGCATCAGCCAGCTCAAGCAAATCGGCCTAGCCGTTCAGAATTTTCATGGGGCCAAAAACCTCATCCCGGATAGCCATACTTACCACACCAGCGGCAGAAAGAAATATCTTGGGCATATCAGCGGGCGTGGCTGGATTACGATCACCTTGCCCTTTCTGGAACAGCAGGCACGCTATGACCAGTTGGAACCCTACTTTGGGGGTCGCTTTCCTAGCAATACTGGTATCAATCATGTGGACCTAATCGATGTTGTGAACCAACCAGTTCCCGGCTTTCGCTGTCCCTCCGATCCCACCGCGTCAGAACCTTCTTCCACCGAGCAGTTTCAGTGGCCCAATCGCGAAATAGCCGTTACGAACTACAAGGGAGTCATCGGCAACAACCGGATGGGAAATGTTGGGACAGGCACACCAGACTGCCACAGGTCGGACAACTGCGATGGATTTTTTTGGCGGTTTTCCTTCCTGAAACCTCTTCAATTCAAAGACATCACCGACGGATTGAGTAACACCTTCCTCGTGGGTGAAGACTTACCTCGCTACAATTTTCACTCGGCGCTGTACTATGGAAACGGCGATTATGACAGCACGCACTTTCCTCTGAACGTGAAGCCCAACCCGCCTACGCCCTTTGACTGGCCACTGGCATTTACGTTTCGCAGCGACCACGTGGGCGGCGCAAATTTTGCCCTGTGCGATGGTTCGGTGAAGTTTATTACCGACGGGATCGACTACGACACGTACCGATTTCTGAGTACCCGCAACGGCGGTGAAACGACCGATGGAGTTTTTTAGAACTTATCGCTGATAGCTGCCGTTATATGTGCATTGCAGGAACAAGGATCACTTCATGCCACAGAAACTTTCACTCAGGCCCGTCGTTGCGTTTGCCCTGTTTCTAGTCCTACTTGTGGGTTGCGGTCAGTCTCTGCCAGCGACGGTAACTGGGACCGTGACGCTTGATGGGCAGTCTCTGCCGGAGGGTCCACGCATGACCGGATCGGTGATGTTCTATCCGATCGGAGGTGGCGCAGCGGCATACGGTTCCGTTACTTCAGGTGGAAACTATTCCATGCAAACCGGCGATCTCAAAGGTTTGCAGCCTGGCGAGTATGTGGTGACGGTCCGCGTGGTCGATATCGATCCCCCTCCGCCTGGAGGCTACTACAACGCTCCCGCATCCAAACCAATCACCCCACCACGATACAGTAATCAAAAGCAAAGCGATCTTAAAGTACAGGTGGTGTTAGGCGCCAACGATATTGATTTGAAATTATCTTCCTCCGGAAAGGTCAGAACCAACGGAGCAGGACAACTTTAACGACGGCGTATTCAAACTCTAATTGCAAACTTGCCGTTGTCGCACACTAGGACGGCAAGAGAAAGACAACTTCTCCACCGAACCGCGCCCGTAAGGAAGCGTTCCTACAGGCGTCTAGCTCAATCGACGCTTCCTTATCCCGGCGCGCCGGGAGGGTTCGGATTTTTGCTATGTGTCACATTTGAAGTTTGAATTCGCCCGACTCAAACTGAAGACGCGAGCAAGAAAAGGGGACCAGGGAAACTGCAAAGTCAAAAAATTGCATGATCGTGACGGAAACATAAAATTGAACCACGACGCCACGACGTGCACAACGTAAAAAACTCGTCGTGTCCGTCGTGTCGTCGTGGTTCATTTTTCTTTTAAGGCTAGCAGAGCAGCCAGAAAGGACTTTGCAGTCCTGAAAGAAAAGGAGCGACCTTTCTTGCCACTACTACTGAACTCGGTTCTGGAACTGATTCCCTAAACCTGGACGGCCTAATGCTTGCAGAGCACGCGCTGCACCTTGATTGGCGGCGGCAAAGTTGCCGTCGCGGTGCAAGGCGAGTTCGTACGAGTCGAGGGCCTTTTCCCATTCTTCGAGTTCTTCGTGGGCCTTGCCCCGTTTGTAAAAATGCTTGGGCTCGGTCGGTTCGGATCGAATCGCGTCGTTGAAGTTGGCGATTGCTTTGTCGTAGTCTTTCAGTTGCATGTAGGCCAAGCCACGATTAACGTGGGCGAGGGCAAAGGAGGGGCTTCTGGACACCGCCTCGCCGTAGCTTTCGATCGCTTTGCGGAATTGGCCTTTTTCAGCTTGGGTATAACCGATCCACAAATAAGGCAGCGGATCTACGAGACTGAGCGCAGCGGCCTCTTTGAAATCGCCTCGGGCGAGATCGTTTTGGCCTTGATAGAACCAACAGATGCCGCGGATGAGATAGGCTTCTCCCGAGTAGCTTCCTTCGCTGCCAGCGGGAATGAGTTGAATCGCATCGGTAAAAGCAATAATGGCTTCGGAATACAATCCTTGCATCCGCAAAGCAGTTCCGCGCCGATAGAGTGCCAAACCCGCCTCGGGGAAACGATCGGGAAACTCGGCCAGTACCGCATCCGTGTCTGCAACGATCTCGCTGTAGAGTTTGCTACGTTGCTCGGGCGTTTGGTCGGCTTCTTTGGCCAATGTCATGCGAGAAGCGGCGCGCTGCAAGTATCCCGTGATATACGTATCGGGATCGCTGTTTTCTTCGGGTTCGTAATACTCGATCGCCTTCGAGAGGGCATCAATACTAAGTTGGTAGTCTTCTTCGGCCAGATGGGCGTTGGCAAGCCGCTGGTAGGTTTCATAATCGCTGGGGTCAAGTTCGATCGCTTTGTTGAGATCGACGATGCCCTTTTCAAAATCGCGCAACAAGGCGTGCGCCCAACCGCGATTGCGATACGACTCGGCATCATCCGGTTTGAGTTCGATCGCGCGATCCAAATAAGGCATCGCTTCGACAGGATTTTGAGCGTTGTTCACCAAGATGTCGCCCAGATTGGCGGCGATCGAAGGGTCGCGACGATCGTATTCGGCTGCGGTCCGAAAGTCATTCAGCGCGAGCTCCAAATTGCCCTGTTCGCGGAAACAGACACCGCGGCCATTGTAGGCCGGGGCAAGTTTGCCATCGATCGTGATTGCGATTTTGTAGCTTGTGATCGCGTTTTCGTAATCTTCAAGTTCCCGCAAAGATTCTGCCTTCGCAAAGTGCAAAGGCGCAAAAATGCCTTCGGCATCGGCAGCGATACCTTCGTCAAATTTTTGCAGTGCGCCTTCATGGTCTCCTGCCTCTTGCAGAGCCACACCTGCTTCGTAGGCTGCCTTGACCGTTTCGTTAGGACCGAACTGCTGGGCACTAGCCCCATTCGGCAACAGGCAACATAGGGCGATGGCAACGACAGCCACTAGATTTCGCTTCTGAGCACTCATAGGACTCAACCTCAGGAGGGGATCGATAGAATCAAGCTGGGTGGAGAAAAATCCCCACCATCCTATTATCGTACCTTGCGACTGGGGAGTCACGCACGCGATTGGTCCGTGAAAGGCATTTTTTGCCGCTCAAGTAGCGATTAAACCGACCGCGCCGATCAAAGTGGCTGGTGTCAGCCAACAGGACAGTCTGGCTAGCCTCAGCTGCACTAGCTCTCAAGCGGCGAGACGGAAATCGGATATTCCTCCTCTTTGCCCGTAGCAACGGCCCGACGACTGTGGGGAGCCGAGGTCCGGTTGTACTCGACGACGAACGCCTCGGCGTCTTCGTTGGTGAATTCTCGCGGAATCGTCCGCGTATAATCGCCGAATTCGTAGAGATGCACGACATGGTCGGTCGGCGGTCCAGGCGGCTCGGGAGGGGCCTGTTCCGGCTTGGCTTCGCCCTCTTGAGCTTCGCCCTCTCGAGCATCGTCGGACTGTTGTTGGTTGCCCTTGGGCTGGTCGGACTCGTCCTTGTCTTGCTCGGAATTTTCGTCCGTTTTTGGCCGCGGCTTTTTCTTGCGAGGCGAGCGACCTTTGGCTTTGGCTGGTCGAGGCTTCTTTTTCGGCGCGGGCTTCTCTTCGACTTCTTCGGGCTCTTGGTCCGCGTCCTCTTCGTTGGAGTCCTCTGTTTCTGCTTCTAGCTCGCTGTCGTCGTCCTCTTCGTCCACGAAGTCGAACTCTTCGTCAAACAGGTCGTCTTCGTTGTCGTATGTCATGCCAAATGCCTAATAATCGAATCGTGAGCCAGATTGAGGAAAAATGTCGCAACGTGCTCGCCCTTGAGAATCGCTAGAGGTGCAGCCTCGGGAGCAAGCGAGAGAGCCTTTGAGTATCGTTGCCTTGCTGCTTCTCGTCAACCGGTGGGGCAAATCGCGGCTGAGCCGCAAGCGGCGGGGCGTTTGGGGGTTAGCGGGCATGGGGTGGGTAATTAGCGGGCTGCGATGCGGCTGCGGGCGGCTCGGATGCCGGCTTGGAGGATGGCGTCGGGGGACTTTTGATTGATTTTGCCAATCGCTTTCGTACGGACGCTGCTGGTTTCGCTGAGGTTTGGTTTGGCTACAAAATGCTTGTCTATCACGACATCCGGATCGACACCGCGATGGCTAATAGGCACGTTGTTGGGCGAGAAAAACTTCGCCGTCGTCAGCCGAATGCCAGCCCCGGCGTAGCCCAGCGGAAAAATCCCTTGGACCGAACCCTTGCCGTAGGAAGTTGTGCCGACGATCGTGCCACGTTTGTTGTCTTTGATCGCTCCGGCAAAAATCTCGCTGGCACTGGCACTGTCGCCATCGATCAGCACAACCAGCGGCACCCGCCAAGTGCCGCCGTAGTGGGCTTGGTAGTTAAAGTCTTCTTGGGCACTGCGACCTTGGGTCGAGACGATATTGCCCTGGGTCAAAAACTTGTCGGCCACTTCGACCGACGAGGTCAGCAGTCCGCCCGGATTGCCACGCAGGTCAAGGATCAGCGACCTCATACCTTGACGGTGCAAATCCCACAGGGCGGCTTCGAGGTCGCGGCTCGTGGTTTTTTGGAACGCCGGGATTTTCAAGTAAGCGATGCCGAAGTCGGTGTCAACGATTTTGACATTTTCCAGGCTAGGGACTTCGACATGAGCACGACGAATGTTCAGGACACGAGGTTGCTGGCCGGGCGAGTAGGCGGTCACTTGCACCCAACTTCCCTCGGCACCGGTTAACATCGAGGCGGCTTCGTCGGTCGAAAGCTCGACCGTACTCTTGCCATCGACTGCAACGATGCGATCTTGGGCCAAAATCCCCGCTTTTTCAGCGGGGCTGCCAGGAATTACATGGACGATCAACAAGGCACCCGATTCGGCCTTGAGTTCGACGCCCAAGCCGACAAAATTGCCTTCGATTTGCTCGTAGACTTCGCGAAGTTGATCGGCGGTCAGGTAGGCCGAGTAATTGTCGAGTCCGTTGGCGGCTGCCGCGACGAATTCGAGCATCGTGGCCGTTTGCGACAATCCCGCGCGGGCTTCGAGCAGACGAGCCGTTTCGCCGGCCATCGCAACGACGTCGTTCGGGCTGTACAACGTGCGCTGACCGATCCGTTGGAACATCTCGCGTCGCAGTTGAGCAAGCTGTTCGGTTGTCATTTGCAATCGATTGAAGCTGCGGAAATCGGAGCTAGCCAGGGCGATATCAATGGCACGCAGGCCACGCGTACCCAACGTACGCCAAGCAGGTACGTTGACATAGTGGGTTCGGATTTTCTGCAACAACTCTGTGTACAGCGACGACACTTGCTGGCCGCTCAGAGCGCTGATCGACTTGCGGAAGCTGCGATCGTGGTAACGGCGGTCGAGGCTGTAATGCAGCTTGGCCAGATTGTGACGTTCGAGCAGCGTTTTGTTGCTGCGGTGTTCACGGAGAGCCTCTTCGTAGTGGCTGAGTGCTTCGCCCCAGCGGCTGTTCGACTCGAGCTTGCGACCTTCTTCGAGAACGGCACTGAGTGCATTCGAGGGCAAGGCCTCGGGGAGGATCGTGACAGGTTCGCTGCTGGCCGGTACCCCGATGGCCGGTATGCCGACGCTGGGCAGTTGGCCCAGCGCGACCGGGGAAAGAGCGCCCATCGACAAAAGAAACATCGACAAAAGAAATAACGACAGGCGAGAACCGACGTTCCAAATTCTCCGTCGCTTCGTGCCACAGCTACGTGTAAATGCCCAATTCTGCATAAGATGCTCGTCTTCCGTGTGTGGGGAGGTCGCGCCGTCGCGTCTACGGGGCTTTGCTTCGGGGCTAAGCCGCAGACGGCAACGCATAGCGGCGAAAGGTCGTCGTTGGTGCGCACAGACAGCAAAAGAGGGGTCTCTATTGCTGCCCAGGTGAATATAAGTCACGAATGGACACCGGTCAAAAATTCGCCGCGATGTTTGGGAACTCTTTCAGCAACCGCCCTTGGCGCGACCGTCACAGCCCTTTTGGCCCGCCCTATCGCACTGACGAAAAGGTCTACCGGCTGCCTGTCACAAGTGTTTTGGCGAAATCTCCGGCAGGTCGGTTTGTGCCGACCACAACAGTCGAATCACCTGCACGGGCTTCTCACCAACGGTTGCCTACGAAAAGGGTCCCCAGCGAGGGGATGAGCATCCTGCCAAATAAGCCGGCCCATCCACGGGGCCAGTTGCCTTCTGCCCCTTGTACGTAGCAGCGAACTCCGAAGTTCAAAAAAATGGTTCTTCAGGAATTTTAGTGGCTAACATTTGGATACTTTTTGTCCTGGAAGGACATTTGACAATAGCCCAGCGATTTATCGCTGGGTTGT
>JAADGD010000313.1 GCA_013152515.1 Planctomycetota bacterium | reverse complement strand
TGAGCGGACGGCGAATTCCGCTAAAAAAGAAAAGCCTGCCGAAGCAAAAGACCCCTGGAAGGCTTTTTTCCCGCGAAGCCGAGTGCCGAAAAAGCAGGTCGAAAGCCTCCAGCGCCGCGGGCAGCTTTGGTAGCAGAGAGATGAGAGACGAAGGTCGAAAGACGAAGGCAGGCCCTCCGCCCTCTGCCCTAAATCGGTTATCCTACAGCCATGAGCGGAAACACCACCATCGCCTGCTGCACGACAGCCCAGCGCGCTGATGCACTACGTGTCTTGCACGCTGGCTTGCCGACCGACCAGCAAATGGGCTTGGTGCATGCTCTTCAGGCTGTGCGGGGGCAGGACGATTCGGTTTTCGCAGGTTTACTCGTGGCGACCTCTTCCGACGAAGTCGTGGGGGCGACCTGGGCACAACTGACCGCAGGACAAACGGCAGTCGTCTGGTTGCCCGATGCGAACAGTCCGGTGGCGACAGAACTGATGGAAGCGTTGACGGTCTTCTTGGATGAGAACGAGGTCACCTTAGCGCAATTTCTCGTGAGTGTCGACGGCGCGGTCTCGCCTGATTTGCTGGCGGCAGCCGACATTCTAAGGTTGGCTCGGCTTGCCTAGCTTACCGTTGACAGTCGCTTGTTCCCGACGGAGCAGCCAAGTGGCCAACTCAAGTTTCAGCCAGACGCCGGCACCGATTCCCTCCGGCTGGGAGAGCTATTGTTACGCACGTACGAGGAGTCGCAAGATTGTCCGCAGCTCAATGGCGTACGTAACTCCATTGATGTACTCGAAGGTTACCGGGAACAAGGCGTCTTTGCGCCCGAACGCTGGTTTTTTGTGCAGCGAGAGGACCACGATGTAGGCGCGTTGATTCTCACCGACCACCCTGAAGGTGGTAACTGGGAACTTGTGTACATGGGTTTAGTGCCTGAGGCGCGCGGCAATGGTTTAGGGCGGCAGATCTTGGACTTTGCCATGTGGCAAGCAGGGCTTGGCGGCGCAGAGCGTTTAGTTCTCGCCGTTGACGAAGCGAATCAGTATGCACGCGAAATGTACGAGCGTGCGGGTTTTGTGGCATGGGATTACCGCACTGTCTACGCACGGCTACGAACGTAGGATAGGCATCCAGCCTGTCAATCCTCTCCTAAGTTGTACACGGCGTTTTGTCTGACAGGCTAGAAGCCTATCCTACGTGTCTTCCTAGTGTTCACCCTTCCACCTCTACTCTATTTTGTGGCTGGATTTTTTAGGTATACAATTTTTATTCTCGCGCAAAAAATGTGACTTGCAGAACCAATGTTGCGGTGCCGATGAAAAAATATTTTGCTCGGACAGTTTTTCCACACAACGAAGTTGAGCCTCAGAATTTTTCAGAAAATCTTTGCGTAAGAAAGCGTGAAGATTCACGGCAACTTTGGACCCTTCGCAATTCGGATGAACTTTTTGACAAGTCAAGACCTATTGCTTGCCTGCTAGCACTCCTACAATCGAGCTTCGGCAAGAGATTCAGTGACTCGGAAAGTGACTGGGCTCGAACGTTGCTTATCAGCGTATTATTTGGCAATCTAGCAGGAAGTGCATCATGGACGATTCGGACAGGCTGTCCGCATTGCGGCGAGAGCTGGCCGTGCGCTTGGGGCCCAAGCGTTACGAGCTATGGCTCGGTCCGCACACCGGCATCGAATTTGCCGATGGCGAACTAGCGATCGGTTGCCCCACACAGTTCGAGTGCCAATGGCTCCGTAGCCGCCTGCACGCCGCCTTACAGTCCAGTTGTCGGCAAGTTTGGGGCGACGAGGTCGCGATCAGCTATTACGTCTTGTCGAAAACGGAAAGCAGAAGGGGGAAAGCGGAGGACATTTCGAAGGCGGAAGGCGGAAGGCGGAAGGCGGAAGATGTTGACGCCGAAAAGACTGTCCCAGCAGCTCCCTCCCAGCTAGCGCCTCGCGCCCAGCGCCCAGCGCCTCGCAACAAATCTACCTTCGCCAACTTTGTCGTCGGCAAAGGCAACGAGCTTGCCTGCGGCACGGCGCAGTCAGTCGTCGCGCAACCGGGGCACTACGGTCCGTTGCTGCTGTTTGGCCCTCCTGGAGTCGGCAAAACACATTTGTGCTATGCGATGTTGCAACAACTACGCCAATCGTCACGTCGCGTCCACGCTGTGCGGTTGACCGCCGAACAGTTTACGGGCGAGTTTCTCTCGGCCCTTGATCGGCGATCGTTGCCCAGTTTTCGCCAAAAGTATCGCTCGGTCGACGTTTTGTTTATCGACGACATCCAATTTCTCGTCGGCAAGCGCGCCACGCTCGACGAGCTGCTCCACACGATCGACACCTTGCACGAACGAGGT
Source organism: Planctomycetota bacterium (assembly GCA_013152515.1). GTDB lineage: Bacteria > Planctomycetota > Planctomycetia > Pirellulales > Lacipirellulaceae > Bythopirellula. The sequence continues at coordinate 901 of JAADGD010000313.1, read as the reverse complement.
CGGCAAGTCGTTCTCACCTGTGATCGTAGCCCTGGAGATTTGCAAAAAGTCAGCCCCGAACTCGTATCGCGAATTTCGGGCGGGCTGTCGATTCCGCTCGAATCGCCCGATTTTGCCACGCGGCTCGGCATCGTCCGACAGCTTGCCATGCGATTACAAGTGTCGCTCGACGAAGAAGTGATTGCCCTGATCGCCACGCAGGTCGCCGGCAGTGCCCGCCAATTGGCCGGTGCGATCAATCGCCTCGTTGCCACCAGCATGGCCCACAAGTCAACGATCACTACCGACTTGGCCCGCACGACGCTCGCCGAATTCGTCCAACAAAACAGACCCGCTGTCCGACTCGCCGACATTCAACGCGCCGTCTGCGAAGTCTTTGGCGTCGAACCATCGAGCCTCAAGTCGGCTCGCAAAACACGTTCGATCGCCGAACCGCGGATGCTGGCGATGTGGCTCGCCCGTAAATACACGCGCGCCGCCCTCGGCGAAATCAGCGAATACTTCGGTCGCCGCAGCCACAGCACTGTCGTCTCGGCTCAGAAAAAAGTCGAGCGCCTCGTCAGTCAAGGCGGCGAAATCTCGGTCGCCGACCGTCCCTGTCAAGTCGACGAAGCGATTCGGCAGGTCGAGGCGGTACTGCGAACGGCGTAGAGTGTGAAAAGAATCTCGAATATCGAACAAGGAATATCGGTTCTTCAGGGATTTTCGTGGCCAGTTGTCAGATGCTTTTTGTCCTGGAAGGACTTTTGATCATAGCCCAGCGATTTATCGCTGGGTACGCGAGGGGACAATCCATAAGTCCTGGAGGGACGACTGAAGATTTGATTCGTCGTCTGATCAGATCGTTGCAATTCTGTCGTCCCTCCAGGACTCGATGATTATTCTGTTTGTTTCCCAGCGA
>JAADGD010000016.1 GCA_013152515.1 Planctomycetota bacterium | reverse complement strand
CGAGTCGCTGTGCTTCAAGAGCCGCGAAACGGCGACCGTCCTTCTCAGAAAGCGTGTTGTAGAAATCGACCGTTCGTCGAGCGGCCACGTCGTCCAACTGATTTTGAAAAACAAATTCCCTCCGTGGCGTCCTTGTTGAAAGCAACAATAAAACTGGAATAGCCGAACCCTAGCAGAATAATCTTATTGTGGCGCCACTAATTGTTCCGACGGTCCTAACCTATATCTGTTATAGTAAACAATAATCGGATGCATGGAGTGTTCCAGGAAATTTCAAATCAGAATTCCCGGTTGGGTTGGAAGTTGGGTCGGGATGAAAGTAACCCAGGACTCTGGACGACATGAAGCATTGCATAGCAGATCGTTTTCGGGCGTTAGTCTCTGCCGGATCAAGCTCCTTCCGCTGTAGGAATCGCACTCGCGGCTACGTCCCGCGCTTCGAGCAACTCGAACCCCGGTTTCTGTTGTCGACAACGACTCTGAGTAGCTACTCCACGACCGCTCCTATTGGAGTAGAAGTCGAAGCCGTGCAATCGTCCTATGCAGGCGACTCCATCGCGGCCATACAGTCAATCGTTGCTTGGGAGTTTGACAGCCTCGGGGACCAGGAGGGATGGTTTAATAACCCTGGTGCTACCAACAACGGAGTCGACGGCGGAAGCTGGAACCTTGTCATGTCCGGGACCGACCCTTCGCTCTTTGGCCCAGGAATTGGTGTCGTTTCCAGCGATTCGACGATCGTCGAAATCACGATGAGTAGCAATGACGCGAATGTCGCAAGCCAGCTATTCTGGAAGGTCTCGGGAGACGCATCCTTCTCGGAACAGCGATCCGTAGTTTTTACGCTCATCAACGACGGCGCACCGCACATCTATCAAATTCAACTCGCCAACGACCCCGACTGGACCGGTACAATTACCCAATTGCGTTTGGACCCCGTCGGAGTCAGCAACGGCGGTTCGGTCTCGATTGACTCGATTCGATTGTTGTCTACCACGATCTCCACAACGACCGCGATAGGTATCGGCGGCGACTGGCACGACCCGAACACTTGGAGTAACGGTGTGCCGGATCAATTTACCGAGGTGGTGATTCCTTCTGGTACTGCAGTGCAGATGAGCGGCGCCGATCACGATTCCAAATCGCTACTCGTCGAAGGTACGCTGTTGGCAGTCGAAAGTGGCATTACAAACAAAACGCTTACTGCCGACTGGATTCTAGTTAACGGCGGTTCATTCAACATCGGCAGTTCAGCGAACCCTTATGACACGCATACGTTTACCGTTACGCTTGAAGGCGACAATCCTTCGCAGGACTTGCCTTCGCTGGGAATCAGCAGCAATGATGCTTTTCTGATGGTACGCAATAGCGGCACGCTTTCGCTTTTTGGAGGAGTGGAAACAAGCTGGACACAGCTTGGCACAACTGCCTCGGTTGGCGAGAGTAGCATTACACTTAAAGAACCAGTGACTTGGGACATCGGAGACGAAATTGTCATTGCTTCGACCACCTTCGATATGAATGAGGCCGAGACGCGCACGATTACCAATGTTGTGGGTCAAACGGTTTTTCTAGACGCACCCCTCACATACACGCACTACGGCGAACTGCAAAACTACGACAACGGTAAAGGAACTGTCTACGAATTAGACGAACGCGCCGAGGTAGGACTGCTAAGCCGTAGTATCAAAATCCAGGGCGATGCCGATTCCACCACAGATGGAATCGGCGGCCACTTGATGTTTATGCCAAGCAGTGGTGCTATTCAGATCGATGGCGCTGAGCTGTATCATATGGGGCAGAAAAGCCGGGTTGCCCGTTATCCGGTTCATTGGCATTTGGCGGGTGACCGAACAGGTGACTATGTCAAAAACACGAGCATTCATCGCTCATTTAATCGGGCCGTCGTGATCCATGCAACTCACAATGTCTTGGTCGAGCAAACGGTTGCTTACGATCATATTGGCAGTGGTTATTTTTTGGAAAATGCTGTCGAGACCGGTAATAAATTCTATTACAATCTGGGCTTGGTCACGCGGGAACCTGTCGTGGGCGAAGAGATTCTGCCTACCGACTTGGGCCCCAAGCAGTTTCAAATCAGTGGTCCGGGAACTTTTTGGATTACCAATCCCGACAACGAGTTTGTTGGTAATGTGGCGGCAGGTTCGCAGGACGGGTCGGGTTTCTGGTACGCTTTTCCGTCAAGGCCGCTGAACCAGTCGACCAACGATCCGCAGTACGCTGGCGTCAGGCCGAGGAACATTGCACTGGGGCTCTTTCAGGATAACCGTGCGCACTCGAACGCTATCGGACTGGATGTCGATGGCGGGCCAAACGTTGTCACGGAAGTTGCTGAAAGCTCGCACTATCGCCCACCGACGGATGCTAACTTTAGTGGATTCACTGCATTTGCGAATAGCATCAACGGAGTCTACTTTCGAGGCACCTCTCGGCTAAAGCTCCCTAATGCCCGCTTGGCCGATAACTTTCAAGCCACCATGTTTGCCTTCGGCCAAACCATTAGTGACTCACTCATCGTGGGAGTAAGCGAAAACGATTTTGGCGGCGGACTCAAGAGAGGGTTCACCGTCTACGACGGCCCAAATATCGTTCGCAATGTCCACTTCGCCGGTTTCAACAATCCCAACGCCCAAATTTTCAGTATCATTGGTGCCGCTAGTCGTCATGCAAACCATATTTTTGAAGAAATCACTTTCGACGACCCGGCAACTCCTTTTAAGTTCCCTGATTCGGTGCAGAACAGGACTCTTTCGCGACACTGGGGGTTTTCTCTCTACGACGCTGATGGCACGTTCACTGGGGTAGCGGGAAAGTCGATCGTTTTCGATCACCCGATGATGCGGAGCGATGGAGACATCCTTCTGCCTACCTGGCAAAAGGCGGTTGTGAGTCAACGCAAGTTTGGGCATCTTCGGCTGGACCACGGTCTGTCTGCTGCTAGCCAGCCTACCACGACCATCACGCGGACGGGCGGCCCTGGCACCGATGCAAGTCACACTGATATTCCTCTGCATGAAGCGTTTACACAAATCGGCGTGGTGATGAACACCGATTTTGTTTACACGGTCAACTACGACACTACGTTGTCGAGTATTAAAATTGACATGAAGCTAGGCGACGTTCATGCAGGCGATTTCGTTTATATTCGCATTGTTAACCCTTGGGCGAACCAACAAGTTACAGGCATACCTGCCAAAAATAGCGAGCAAGAAGTCCGCGACAGTAGCACTAGCGCTTTCTACGTTAATCCCAATGGTCACGCATTCGTCAAGGCCGTGGTTCAGCCGGATTCTACCTCACTTTTGATAAAAGTCCGAAAACTTCTCTTTCCGCCAAATTTGCCTTCGCCCAGTGGCGACTTCAATGCGGACGGCAATGTGGGCGGCGCGGACTTCCTTGCTTGGCAACGCGGGTTTGGCAAACCTTTGGCTTTCGAGATTGAAGGCGACGCTAACGGCGATTTTGATGTAGACGCCACAGACCTGAATACATGGAAAAACCAGTTTGGCAGTGTCGGCGGCTCGGTCGTTACATCCTCTACGGTTAGCGACAGCTCGCTCCTGAATGCGTTCTCCACTGCATCGATTACACCAGTCGTATTAGAGCCAATAACGCAGCCATTGCTGTTGACCGCTAGCTTGGTCGATGCAGCCCAGTCAATGAACATGGGCATTCAAACGTCGACAGGCCACTTCTTCGAATTTGCTTTTGAGGAAGGGGACTTGATTCGAGAGAACCGCATAGCATCCGTGTTGGAGCTTGACGACACAACGCGATCGGCTAGCAGTTCAGCCACTGCCGTTCCCAACGGCAAGCTCGCAACCCAAGCGGAAGAGACTGAGGAAGATCGGTTCAAGGCTGCTGCCTTGGATGAGGTCTTTGCGAATGTCTTTGGATGAAATGTTGCGCTTCATCAACCTCGTGATTCTTCCGGAAAATATCTGGAATAAAGTGGACGCAAGCATTCCATCCTGTTTAGGCGAGCGGCAGATGAGAATTTACCTGCGAAGAACCGGACGCTAGCGCGTTGCGGCTGATAAAATCAGCCGCTTGGCGCCAGCCTGCGGTTTCGCGTGGGTACGTTCTCAACTGCCGCTCGCCTTAAGAGCCTGTTTTTGAATCGCTATCGCTTTGCGGGTAGGAATGGTGGTAGGCTTTTTTCCTTGAGTCACCCACATAACGACGCGCAAGGAGGATTGCCATGATTGCGTTGGAAAAGAGCTGCCGCGTTTACCCCACAGACATGCCTGATGCCCAATGGGAGATCATCCGTCCGATGCTTCCTTCCAGCCCGCCAATCGGTGCGGACCGAGGAGTCGACATGCGGAAGATCATCAACGGCTTTTTCTGTCTCAATCGGACGGGCTGTCAATGACGAATGCTGCCCAAGGAATACGAAAACTGGAATACCACCTTCGGCTACTACAATCGTTGGCGTAAAGACGGTACCTAGCAGCGCATTCACGATGCACCACGAGAAGAATTCCGTCGTCAAGACGGTCGCGAGCCAACGCCCAGCGCCGCTATCATCGACAGCCAATCGGTCAAAACGACCGAAAGAAAGGACCTCGCGGATCTGGGGATACGACGACACGCATCATATCGTTTCAGAAGTTGACAAACGGGGCTTCCGGGAAGAGATGCAATATGATGTTGCGGGTCGCGCGAAGCAAGCGACTCGCAAAGATGGCAGTATCTTGCGTTATAGCCCGGTCCAGTCCAGGGGCTTTTCCCGACTGCTTTAACGACAGACTTTGAAACAGCGCCCGCCTCAAATCGAGCAGTCAACTCAGCCTCCACTTTCGTCGACGGCAACGGAATGTTACGCAAGTCGAATTGAACAACGTTGGCCAGAGCCTTTGCCGACAGGTCGGGATAGGAAGTCAGGGTACGACTTCCTGCAACGACGAGTTGCTTCCAAGTTCAGTCACAGATGCCCGTGGATTCCAAACGCAGGTTACCTATGACGCCAACGGAAATGTCATTTCGGTGCTGGATTCGATTTCCGTAGGGTCTGATGGAGTTTCTTACGCCTCACCTTCTACACAGTTTGACGAAGGGGCCTCCGGCAGATTGATGGCCGACGATCTCAGCGAAGATGATTTTCAGGACTTTATCAACGCAGGTTACATCTATCTTGGCGACGGTGCTGGTGGTCTGCAGTCGCCGATCGAATTGGATTTCGGTAACGAATCCCCCGAATACCGTGTCGCTGACATGAACGGCGATGGCCTGAAGGACATCATCGATTCAGAACTTAGAGAAGGCGGCCTGATCGTCTGGCTGGCGAACCTGGACGGCACGTATGACGGAGTCGTTTCCAGCACCGTAGCTCTGCCTGGCAATCCGGATCCAGAATTCGATCCCGACAATCACGAACCGGGGGACCGCCTCCCGGTGGAACAACCAGGTCTGGTTGTCGTTGATTTCAACAACGATGGTCTGCCTGACGTGGTACTGACGCAACCCACAGACGAAACCGGTCAGCCAAACAGTTCATTGGTGCTGCTAACCAACACGGGCGGGGGCGTCCTGGAAAACATCACTCTGCATGTTGACGCCAATCTCTCCGACAATGTCTGGTCGGTTGAAACCGCTGACCTGAATGGTGACGGAAATCAGGATCTTGCTCTGACGAACACCACGCCAGTGTTCGTTGATGGGAACTTCCTTGATCATTTCGTTTCGGTCAAGTTCGGAGGCGGTGCGGGCGGATTTGGACTCGTCAAATGGGATGTGGACCGGGAGTTCCTCTTGAAAAGGAATGTTGGAGCGAAACGAAGAACGCTGCCTTCATTAGCGCCACGAGCGAAACTTCCGATGTCAGGGCCATCGCATCAAAACCTCGCTGAAACAGGAGGATTTCGAGGGAATCGGTGCCCCATGCGGCTTCTTTTCGCTTTTTGCTTCCAACTCGACTTTGAAGTGTCCTGCTTGAGCAAAGTGATAACGAACCGACGTAGGAAGCTCCTGTTTTCTGCCACGTGACCTTGGCGAATACGGCTGCGGTCTTCTCCAAACACCACGTCTATCACCCAGTGCAAGCTATTCTCGATGCCCCAAGGCTGCGAACACTGTCGCTAAAAATGCCGACTTTTGCCTCCAGGTTGTTGATAGAATAGCTCGTTTTACTCGCCTGCTTTCCTTCTTGCTGCACCTCTCGAACCACACGCCCAATCGACTTCAAGCCGGACCACTTCTTGCCAAAGGCTGACATCGACTCCGATAACGGCATGATGGTGTAGTGCCGCGTTTCTTGGCGACCACGGCGATTTTTCTTTCGTTGTGTGCTGGCGAGCTTTGCTCTTGGTTGCACTTTTCTTATCCCCATTGTCTGACTTCTGCAAAGGACGCTTCGATCGCCTCTTGTAGCGTCGGTTGATTCCCTTTGACTTTCAGAACCTAGTGCTGTGTCAGAAATTCGTCGCTGTTAAACAGCACCCAACACAAATCTTCCAAGCCCTCACCGGGGGTCTCTTTGGCAGAAATATGCTGCAATGCAACTTTTAATTCCGCTGCGGTAGGTGGGCGGCTTAGCGCAGCACGATAAAGCTGGTCGAGAGCCGCTTCGGGAGTTTTCTTTTCGTTGATCAGTCGATGAAAGCGATTTTGTTTGTCGGCTAGCTTTTTGTGGATGATCGAGCCGTTGAAAAGCTGGATTGCTTGGGCGAGCGTTGAGTCGTCGCTCCGTTCGCAGGCACAGGCAGTGGTACGTGCAGGCCGTCCGAATGTGTCTAAGAAGGTGTGGCTGAAATCAGGACTTGGGATCTCGGTCGCGCGCGTGCCGGCGGGTAGGCCAGGAAAAGACTCTTGGACTTGCGTTACTTGGCAGATCGCGTCGAGCAACTGCTCGGCACTGAGCATGCGCATTTTGGCGTGCGAGAACAATCGCTTGTCGTTTTTGTTGAGTTCGTTGGCCTCGCTGCTCAACTGATAAGTGCGACTATTGAGAATCGTGCGAATCGTCGATTTCTGACGGTAACCATTTGCAACGAAATCAGCCGCAAGTCGGTCTAGTAGCATCGGATTTGCGGACGGATTCGATTGGCGAAAATCGTCGACCGGCTCGACGATTCCCTGACCCATCAGCTCTGACCAAATTCGGTTGACAGCAACGCGGGCAAAAAATGGGTTCTCAGGCGAGGTCAACCAATCCACAAACACGTAGCGACGATCGTGTGATTGATCCTTTTCGATGACTCCTATGCCGGGCAGCCAAGGTTTCATCGTTTGGCCCGTGCGGGGCTGACGTACCTCGCCATCACGGGCAACAAACACGACTTCCTCTTCAAAACGATTTCCCGGTTTGCGAGTAACGCGATTGAAAAACGCGTTCAGACCGTAGTAGTTGTCCTGCGTCCAGTTCTCAAACGGGTGATTATGGCATTTGGCACACTGGATGCGCGAACCGAGGAATAGCTGGGCAGTCGTCTCGGTCGCTTCCGACATGTTACTCGCTGCGCGGTAGTAGTTTGCTGCCGGATGGTCGTAGGTACTTCCTTGGGCGGTCAACAATTCGCGCGCGAACTGGTCGAATGGCATGTCTTGCTCGAAACTCTCTACGAGCCACTGATAAAACTTGTGGACGCCTGTCTCTTTGACGTTTCTCTTTTGCAAACGCAACAGATCTCCCCATTTGAGAGCCCAAAACCGAGCAAATTCGGGGCGATCGAGAAGTTCGTCGACCAGACGTGATCGCCGACCGGGCTCCTTGTCAGCCAAAAATTGGTACGACTCGGCCACCGTGGGCAGCACGCCGATCACATCAAGATAAACACGACGTACAAAATCGTTATCGGTACACAATTCCGAAGGCGGATACTGAAGTTGCTTCAATTTTTCATACACCGCTTCGTCCACGTAGTTATTCGCAGGAGGGTCAGGCCATACGAAACCTTCGACATCGCGCACCAAAGTGAATTGGCAGGAAACTAGTTTGTCGAGATAGCGAGCCATAATTGCCACTTGACCACGCTGCCGACCTTCGACTTCTCCGGCTGCGGTAACGGTAGCAATTTCCTCGTCGGAAGAAGTAAATTTTGTCAGCCGCGTCACATCACGAATCGTGCCATCGTCCATGTGTGCCAACGCGACAATTTGTTGACGAAAATTGGGATGCTTGAGAACTCTTCCCGAGTTAGGCAACAATTGCAACTCGACACAACGTTTTCCTTCAGCAGCATCGACAGCAGTTCCCTCGGCAATCCATTGACGCAGAATTTGGTAGGCGTACTCCTTCTTGTTGAGCCGCATTCCTCCGCCATGTTCAACCGTCATCGAAGGTTTGAGTAGCAGCAAGCTTTGTTCTGGATCGATGCTGTTGGTTCGCCTACCCTGGGCATCGCGAACGAGCGATTGTTCGTCCATCGCGTGGTCGTACGCCTCTAGCGAAAGTAGAAATCCTCCCTTACCGCTCGGCGAACCGTGACAACCTCCCGAATTGCAACCCTGACGCGTGAGGGCTGGAATGGCTTCGGTCCGAAACGAAATGGGGGCTGGCTCCTCAAACGCCTCGACAAGCACCGACATCGTAGCCTTTTGGTCGCCAATCTGTACGCCTACTTCCGTAGCGCCATTTCCTGCTGGCCAAATTGCGCCGTCACGTGCGACAACAACCGCCTCGTCTGCGGAAACGACTTGAACCTCGCGCGTAAGATCGACCAACTGTCCGCTGGCGAGATATCCAGTAACCAGCAAAATTGCTTGATCACGTGAAGAGCGAAACTTGACCTGCGTAGGTTGGACTTCGATTCTTTCGAGTGTCGCGAGGTCGAACTCCCCAGTTTCAGCTTGCGCGACTTGAGACGTCATGATTCCAAACGTCACGAAAGCACAACAGCAAAGTGCAACAGACAGCCATCGTTTCATCGGAATAGTTGACATCATTCGGAAGGGCTTTCTTCAGTTGGCGGCTTGTCGGGCGTTTTGGCGGGCGTCTCTGCTGGTGTCTCGGCAGGTGGCGGAGTCTGAATTTCGCCTGAGACTGGCTCGCTTTGCACAACGATATTCTGACCTTGAACGGTCGTAGAAGCAACCACGGTCAGGTTCTCAAATTTCCCCGGAAGTGCGTCAGCGGCGGCGGCTAGTCTTATTTTTGCCTGATTTGCGTCGCTAGGAATTGTCACAAAAATTGGTGCCGAAAGTCCCGCCGGTCCGTCACTTACATGAACGCGAACCGGTTGAGGCTCGGCACCGAATCGATGTAACGTGATTACTGCTTCTTGCGAGCTGCCTGCAACAAGCGGACCTGGTAACGTCAACTGAACCACTAACGGCTTGGTAATCTGTAGCGTGACATTCTCCAGGGGCACGACTTTGGTTTGCTCTTGGAATTTCCCTGTTCCCACGATGCTGATCGGAAACGACCCAACACCTATCTCTGGCGGCCCTTTGAGCGTCACCCGATATGCTTTCAGTCCTTTTTCGACCGGTGCGATCTCTGCCGTGACTCCCTCGGGCAACCCATTGACGACCAGTGCGACTTCGGCTTTGAAGGCTTCGTTGATTCGTTTGATTTCAATATCAAAGGTCGACGTGCCAACAAGCTGTGGAAAGTAAGCCTTGTTGCCGGGGACCGCGAGTTCAAAGTAGGAGGCAAACGGTGGCCCGACGCCGAGCGCGATCGTTTCAACCAACGGTGTCGGCAAAGAGTTCGTGCTGGGGAAAAGTACTCGTAGAGGCTCTCGTTGGTTCGCTGCCACGGTAAAGAAATGGTCGCCCTCCTTGGCCTTGCCGATGATTTTCACCAACCGCATGACCCCTTGTGGCAATTCGGTAGGCAAGGTGATTTTGAGTAAGGTTTCGGCACCTTCGAGCTTCTTGTTCTCAAGGGAAACTCCCGGACCGAGGCCTTCGACGGCCAGCTCGAGTGGCCCAGTAAAACCGGTTCGCTTCGCGAGCACTTTGACGACCACCGTTCCGCCTTGTGGAGCGACGTACTCATTTTTTTCGGCATGCAATTCAAAACCGGAAAAGGCATCTTTCATGTCGAGTCGATAAATGTGTTCTGGGCTGCCGCCAGAGAGAAGGTCTTCGACTCGTAGCACGTACTCTCCATCTGCGGGGATCAATATATTGAGTACAGTTCTGCGTGCCTGCGGCGCGAGCGCGATGCGCGAGCCATCGGTTTTGTGTAAACTCAGATACAAATCGCAGGGCGAGCCCAATTCGCGAGTCCTCGCCACGCAATGCAGCCGTTGGCCTTTGGTCGCCTGGAAACGAAAGTGATCTCGGTCGCCAGGCTTCTCGAGGCGACCGTTAATCACGCCAGGAAAAACGACCTCAGTCGCCTCTTGGAGTTCGTCGTTTGGTTCTTGTTCGAGTGACTGACTGCCAGGATTCGACTCGACTTGAAACCACCCGGTACCTCCTCGGGGATTGTTTTTGACGCCAAACGAAACGAGACTCGATCCAAAAACCTTTGGCAGAGCAACATGCAACGGCGTTAACTGATCGGTAGTGCTGCTGAGGAGTTGGAAGGAGGAAATCTCGCCACACTTTCCGCCGGCCGGATAGACGGCTGTAATAAGCGGGAACTCGCCAATTCGTAGACGGTAATGAAATCCTGTGCCACCCAAATGTCGAATATCTTCGATGGATATCAAGTATTCGCCTTCGGTTTCAAACGTATGCGAGAATCGACTGTCGCCGCCGGTCCCTTGCGTGTCGTCAACCCGGACGATTTCCTTGCCGTCTGCGGTCATGAGTCGCAAGACCGAATCGAGCTGCGAGCCAATGCGTTGCGCTACCACTTCAAACGACAGCCGCTGTCCAGCCGAGACGAAGAACCGGAACATGTCTACCTTGACCGAATCGCATTGTCCATCGACCGCTAACGGCAAGTCTAAGAGTTGTGCCTTGTCGAGCGAGTGATTGTCTGTCGCTTCGCTGACGCTGCGCAAATCATCGACCATCAATAAGATCGGGTTCGAGACGCCGCCCATAGTCACGACTCTCACCGCGCAAATGCCCACTTGTTCGTCGCGCGGAACGGTAACGTGGCAGAAAAGCTTTTCGCCTTTCTTCGAGCTTTCGTCCTCGGCAACAGCAAATTCGGTGCGTGCAGCAAACGTCGTCCACATCCTCTGCGGCTGCAAAAGATGTTTTCCATGCAACGCGAAGTCCACCGTTTTTCCGGGGGCCACGGCCAGCGGGCTGACGCGGGCAAGCTGCGGTGGCGCCGCCTGCAAAAACGTAGCGCCAGATACCAGCGTTACGACAATCAATACTACACACAATACTACACAGCGAATCATACGGCCTTTCCTGTCAGGCAGGGCGTCATGCCGAAAGAAAACTACTCCAGGGCACGATTAAGCCCAGCTTCTATAATGACACAAATGCAACCGGCAAGGCACAAAATGTGTGATCCCATTCGGTGGGAGCAATACGGTCGGAACAAAATTTAGGTAGGCAAGCCTGTAATCAAACTTGTTTAACTGATTAATTCAGTAATTGGTCGAGCCGTGGCATCAAGCGGATGATGGGGGCGGCTCTGGGAATCGAGGACCGTTGCATGTTGGTCGATGCCCAGGTTGTGTAACAGCGTCGCATGGACATCGCCAAACGTGACCGGCCGGTCGACGACCTCGCCCGCTTGGTTGTCGGTAGCTCCAATCACTTGTCCAGTGTTCATCCCGCCACCAGCCAGCAAGGCCGAATTGACGCGGGGCCAATGATCGCGACCAGCTCCTTTGTTGATTTTTGGAGTGCGTCCAAACTCGCCCCAAACGATGACGCTCACCTCTTGATCGAGTCCCCGTTCGTGCAAGTCTTGCACAAGTGCCGAGACGGCGTTGTCGAGCATTGGAAACTCTTCGCGACCCTGCTTGAAACCACTTCCATGCCAATCCCAGCGGCCAAAATTTAGCGCGACAACTCTCGCGCCAGCTTCTACCAAGCGACGTGCGCGCAAAAAATTCTCCGTGATACGCGGCGCTCCGTCATTCTTATAGGCTGAGACGCCTGCACCGTAACGCTCAACGATCTTTGGATCTTCTTTGCTAATATCGAGAGCCTCGGCCAATGCCGGCGAAGCGAGAATACTCCAAGCTTGCTCGATGAATTGTTTACGTTCTTCTTGAATCGGCGATTTCGCCACTACGTTTTGCCAGCGATCAAGGGCCGAGAGCAATAACCGACGGTTTTGAAGCTGCTCCAGCGATACATCTTTTAAGACAAGGTTGCCCGGGTCGGGTGCCAACGCAGCGGTGGTTTCGGCTTTGTGCCCTGGGTCGTACTTGTTCACCAAGCCATAAGGGGCATACGGAGCGCCAAGAAAACCACCGCCTCCCGCTTCGCCCCAAGGCCGATGGCTGGTGCGATAACAAAGAGACAAGTTCGGTGGAATCTCGGGACAGGCAGGGCCTTCGAGTCGTGAGACCCATGCCCCCAACGAGGGGGAACCCGGAACCAACGTGGGCGACATGCACTGCTCGGAGTAGTGCGGACCTCGGGAGCCGATGATGCTGCGAATCACAACCAGCTTATCCATCATTGCCGCAAGCTTAGGCAAAAGCTCGCAAATCTGAATGCCCGTGACGTTGGTATTGATCGGTTTGAATTCACCACGAATATCATCCGGGGCGTCAGGCTTCATGTCCCACAGATCTTGATGCGGCGGTCCGCCTGGGAGAAAAATATTGATCAGCGATTTGTGAGAAGTCCCCGTGTTCTGTTGTGCTTCAGCCTGGAGCAGCGAAGCGAGGCTCAGACCACCGGCAAGCGAGCCGCCCACACTGAGGAAATCTCGGCGCGAAAGCCCGTCACAAAACCTTCCACTACGTGCTGCCTTGCTAAGAAGGGTCAACATGCAAGTTTCTCCTCAAGGTCGTCAGTTGCTTCAGATTATACCACAAGTTCACTGTGCCATGCCACATCCGCTTTAGGTTATACTACATTTGCTTTTGATTATACTACATTCGAAGCAATCAAGCCAACGCAAGGAATCCTGGCCATGAAGAATCCGGTATTTACGCTCGCCATTGCCTTTTTTGTGATTTTTGCGAATTGGCGCTCGCTCGGGGCCGAAGAAAGCGAGTCTCCTGCTGAGGTAAGCTTTATCCGGGACGTGGCCCCCATCTTGGTGGGCAAATGCCAATCGTGCCACGGCGCCAAGACGGCTGAAAGCAATTACCGACTCGATACATTTGAGAAACTAATGCAGTTCGGTGATTTTGAAATGGCCCCCGTCACGGCAGGCAATTTGGACGACAGTGAATTTCATCGTCTCATCACCGCCGAAGACGAAGAAGAGCGGATGCCAAACAATGGCGATCAATTAACAGGCGTGGAAATCCAACTCATCGATAATTGGATCTCGCAAGGAGCGAAGTTCGACGGGCAAGACCCTGCCGCCTTGATCAAAGGCCAATTACCTCGTGTCGCGCATCCTTCCGCCCCGGCAACCTACTCGACAGCTCTGCCGCTTGCCGCACTCACCTTCTCTGCCGATGGCGGCCAACTGCTGGTCGGCGGTTATCATGAGATCCTTGTTTGGGATCCCGTTGCGGGCACGCTTCTAGATCGCGTCGGCGACATTCCGCAGCGCGTCTACGGCTTAGAATTCAGTCCCGACAAAAGCTTGCTTGCCGTTGCTGGCGGAAGCCCCGGTGTTTCTGGCGAAGTGCAATTGATTCCTTGGACAGAAGCCCCCAAGCCAAAGGCAAAAGCTCAAATACTGGCCACTCACGACGATGTCTTCTTCGACGTGAGCTTTCGCCCTGACGGTTTGCAACTTGCTGCTGCGTGTAGCGATGGCTCGGTACGAGTTTTCGACGTCGCCACTGGCGAACAAACTCGCAAAATCGACAACCATGCCGATTGGGTGACCGACCTTTGCTACAGCGCCGACGGCAAACTTCTCGCCACCGCTAGCCGAGACAAAACGGCTAAAGTTTTTAGTGCTGAAACAGGGGAACTCATCGCAACCTATTCGGGCAGTAATAAACCTGTCGAAGCAGTGGCCATTTCGCCAGACGCCAAGCAAGTGATCAGCACCAGTGGAAATGTCGTGCGGATTTGGAATGTCGAAGATTCCAAGGTCGTAGGCGATCTGTCGGGTTTTGGAGCCGAGGTTTTCGCACTGCTTACAGACGCAGAGAGCGTGATTGCCGCGTCCGCCGACAAGAGCGTCCGTCGATTTACGTTAGCCGATCGCAAGCAGAGCCTTGCGATCACCGATCATCCTCATTCCGTTCTTTCTCTGGCTTGGCATGTTGCCTCGAAACGCCTCAGCACGGGGTGTTTCGATGGAACCGTCTCCCTCTGGAATCTGGAAGACGGAGCCTTGCTCAAACGCTTCGTGGCGATTCCCCCGAAAGCCACACCTGCGAATTGAGCAGCAAATTCGCTTGGCGCAAGCTGGGCGAGAAGTTAGGCTCACAGTTACGCCCGCCTTGTTTTCGTGGACTTTTTCGCATGTCACACCCTGCCGGACACTCACACAACGAGCCGCACGCCTTTGCCGACTTCAATGCTCGGCAGTGCGAGGGACTGGTCGTCTCGAACCGGCGAGGAATGCTCAAGGCGGGCTTGGCAGGCATCGCCGGCCTGTCACTGCCATGTTTGTTGCACGCTCGTGCTTTAGCGGCCCAAGCCCACCAGCCGATCCCGACCGGCAAAAGTGTCCTCTTGCTGTGGATGGCAGGCGGACCCAGTCAAATCGATACTTGGGACCCCAAACCTGATCGGCCGCTGGAAAATCGTGGGCCCTTTGGGGTTATTCAAACCAAGTTGCCCGGCGTCATCATCTGCGAGCACATGCCTAAACAAGCCGCGATGCTCGACAAGCTGACGATCCTCCGCAGCGTTGACTCACAAAAGAGCAATCATGAGCCGAACAAGGTCTTTCAGACGGGCAATCTCGCTGCAGCACCGCGTATCAACCCGCGAGGCGATAGCTATCCGGCTATCGGTTCGATTGTCGCCAAGCATCATGGTGCAAATCAGCCAGGCATTCCGCCCTATGCTGCATTCATGAAATCCCGATCGCATATTGCTTATGCGGGCTACTTAGGACAGCAGTACGATCCCTTCATTGCCAATCGGGCTGCCAAACTTCCGATCTACAACAATGTCGGCGTCGACAGTGGGAAAATTTCTGACGCCGATCTGTTTCGTATGCCCCAAGGCGTCACTCATGATCGTGTCGAGCATCGCATGCAGTTGCTCCAACAGCTCGATGGGCTGCGCAGCCGATTTGACCAAACGGCCGGTGTGATGGACGCTTACCAACAGCAAGCGATGGAAATGATCCTCGGCGGACGGGTGCGCGAGGCGCTCGACATCAACAACGAGCCGCAAAAAGTGCGTGACCGCTTTGGTTCTCACCTGTGGTGCCAAGAAGCGCTCTTGGCCAGGCGGCTCATCGAAGCAGGTACCGCGTTTGTGACACTTGATTTAAGCTACCACACCGCCTCGGGAACCTGGGACAACCACGGCGACAACATTCCTCCCTATGGCGGAATCTCAAAAGGGTTAAAGCCCCTATTGCCGCTGTTCGACCATCTACTGACGACGCTTGTCACTGATCTCGAAGAGCGAGGTATGCTCGACGACGTGCTGATTTTGGCGATGGGCGAGTTTGGAAGAACCCCGCAGATGGGCACGCAGGGGAGTACCGATGGGCGAAATCATTGGCCGCATGTGATGTCGATGGTCATGGCAGGCGGCGGCTTTCGGCATGGGCAAGTGATCGGCTCGACCGACAAGTTCGGCGGACACATTGACTCGCGCCCCATCACACCCGGTGACCTCGCCGCTACCATTTATCATCACATGGGCGTCCCGCTCGAAACTCGCTATCTCGACACGACCGGGCGTCCCAACTTAATCGTCGAGCATGGCACGCCGATCGCTGAGCTGATCTAGTCCTACAGCCCAGGCTTGAGCCACAACACGGCAGCAGCTTTCAACGATTGGCGATGGAGAAATGATTCCCCCCGCCGATCTGTAGAAGCCGATTTTCAAAAATAGAGGTAACGAGGATATTCCTATTAAGGACCGTTCGCGAAATTAGCGACGACTTGCTTGGTCTGATTTGCTGTAACCGTACACGACTTCACCTTGCTACACAACAATGCGAAAGATCATGTTCTCAATATCCCCACACCGTTTGAGGTGGGCGGAGTACAATGCCATTGCTTGAGGCAAGTGTCAAATGTTTTTCTGCAATTGTGTGCAGCGTTTGCGGGTGCCAACGAATGGGGTCTCGCAATGCAAATTCATGGACGGCTTGTTTGCTCTACAGGAGCTACCTGTGTTACAATGATTGGAATTACCCACTGTCTCTTATCTTTTTTCGCACTGTCCATATCAAACGCAGAAGACTTGCCGTGGTCCTAGCTTCGGTGGGAGTCTTTGTGGCAACCTTGGTCTCCAGTGGTCAACTATTGGGGCAGGCTATGACAGATGGGCCAGTGATCTATAAAAAGTGTTGAAATACCGGAGGCGACTCCCAAGGGAAGCGAGTCGTATCTCGGCATCAATCCTGTGGCCTCGATGAAGAAGCCTTGGCATCTGCTAATAAAAAGCGTCTGCAAACCGAGCAGTTACGCCGAAAAATTGAATCTGAAAAGCGAACGCTGACCCCCAGGGAAGAGCAACGAATCGACGAACACCTGTAGCAGCAGTTTCTGGGCGACAAGGTCACGCAGCGCCGTGCGGAACTCGATCAGTTGCTCCAACAGACGACCTCACGTCTGCAAGGCCTGCTCAGCAGTCCGGCGCATGATTTTACCGCGCCCGAAGCCAAATGATTGTAGGCCGCAGTTGCCCTCGTAGCGACGCTATCAGCACAGTATGACCGCCCCGAGGTCTCGAAGCGTGATATCAGCCGTGTTCGTGATCAGTTGGCTCCGACGCTCACGGAAATTCACGTCATGCTGACGCAGAAAAAACGAGACCATTCAACGGCAGGCCAAAAGTCGAAAACTTGGTAACGCGAATTGACTCCTTGGTTGCGCGTGTCGGTATGTTCGTCCAAAGCGAGAAGTTCGTCCTTGCTCATGGTGGCCGAGTGGGTGACCTCTCCATTTATGGGCAAGAGAGCAATCCCACCACTTGGCGTCTCTGCAAGATGAATCTTGCTATCCGAGGCATCGACGGTAATGTTGGCTCGAAGAATGCCGATTCCTTTCACAACGACCAGCACAAGGATCTCAAGGCTGACTACATCCTTGCCAATCCAACGTTTAAGGCGAGCGGCAGATGAGAATTTACCTGCGAAGAACCGGACGCTAGCGCGTTGCGGCTGATAAAATCAGCCGCTTGGCGCTAGCCTGCG
>JAADGD010000009.1:17485-24989 GCA_013152515.1 Planctomycetota bacterium | reverse complement strand
CTCATAGGTGGACAAGTGTCCACAGTACCCCCAAGGGGAGTCGAACCCCTGTCTCCGCCGTGAGAGGGCGGTGTCCTGGGCCACTAGACGATGGGGGCCAAGAAACAAGAATGCAAATTGTAAATTGTAAAATGCAAATTGTAAATTGCTAAAAGTCGAAAGGTAATCAAAAGCTGATAGCTGACCGCTGACCGCCATTTACGATGTAATCCCCTTGGTCAGCGTCATAAAGGCTGTTTCGAGGTTGATTTCTTCTTCGTTCAGGCGGGTCAGGGCGTGGCCGTTGTCGAGGAGGAGTTTGGCGAGGATGCTGTAGTCGTGTTCGCCTTCAACAAGCGTGACGCGGAGGGTGTCGTTGGCTTCTTCGACCTTGTCGACGAGGTCGTGTTGTTCGAGCAGCTTGCCGGCGGCGTCGCGGTCAGTGCGGACTTCGATCAGCAGGACGGTTTGGCCGCGGACTTGGCGCATCACGTCGTCGACGTCGGTGTTGACGATCAGTTCGCCCTTTTCGATGATGCCGATCTTGTTGCAAATGTCGGCTAGCTCGGGCAGGATGTGGCTGGAAACCATGATCGTTTTGCCCATGTTGCGTAGCTCTTTCAGCAGGCCGCGAATTTCGATGCGGGCACGCGGGTCGAGACCGCTGGCGGGTTCGTCGAGGAGCAGAACTTGGGGATCGTGGAGCAGCACGCGCGCTAGGCCGAGGCGTTGGGTCATGCCGCGTGAGAGGCTGGTGACGAGTTCGTTGCGTTTGTAGCCGAGGTCGACAAGTCCGAGCACGTCGTCGCATATTTTGCGGCGGCTGGGGCCTTTGATGCGGTAAGCGGCAGCGAAGAATTCGAGGTACTCGATGACTTTCATGTTGTCGTAGACGCCAAAAAAGTCGGGCATGTAGCCGATGATGCGGCGGATTTCTTTCGGCTTGGTGTAGATCGAATAGCCACCGACGTACGCTTCGCCCCAGGTCGGGTTGAGCAGCGTGGCGAGAATGCGCATGGTCGTCGTCTTGCCCGCGCCGTTGGGGCCGATAAAGCCGAAGACGTCGCCCTTTTCGAGCTTGAGTTCGATCTTGTGAATGGCGTGCAGGTCGCCGTATTTTTTGGTGAGGTCGTGGACTTCGATCATGGTGTGTGAATTTGAAATGCGGAATGCGGGTTACGAATACAAATCCCCCTCCCTCTTTTAGGGAGGGGTTAGTGGAGGGTTTTGAACCGGGTACCAGTGTCGGCCCCTCCCCTAGCCCCTCCCCACAATGTTGCCAGTTGAGTTTACCGGTCTGGCCATCTCAAACGTGGCAACATTGCGGGGAGGGGGATTTTGATAATGTTCTGGATTATTGTATGGACTCTAGTCATTGGTCTCGGGACTTTCGACTTTCAGTACAAATCGGTAGTACGTCCAGCGGCGGTCTTGGTTGCTGGCTAGGGGTTGGTCTTCGACTAGCCATTGGCTGCCGGTGGCGTTGCACTTGGCTAGTAGGATGGCTTGGTTGTCTTGTTTTAGTAGCGAGCTTAGGTCGACGAACGATTGGTAGCGGTGGTGTTTGCCGGTGTAACGAGCGCCGTTGATCGCTTCGTAAAACATCATCACTTTTATCAACCGGGCGATGTCCCACTCGGCTTTTTGGAAAGGGACGGTGCCGTCGTCGGCGGTGTTGGTGATGGTTTCGTCGCCGGCGGTGGCGCTGGTGAGCAAGGTTTTTACGGTGCGAGGCTGGAGCGAATCGTCGATGTCGAGCGTTTTCCCTAGGGGCAGACGACCCAAATTGTAAGCCCAGCGACCGTAGAGTAGCAGACAATCTTCTAGCTCGACGCCCGAGTCGTTAGAAATAGTGCCACTGAGCAACTCTTCGCCGTCTTGTCGCAGTGCTGCTTGCACGGGCGCGTTGACGCGGGCCGACCAACGAGCGGTGAGCGTCTTGGTCGACCAAACTTGCACGGGCAATCGCTGCATCGAAGAGAGCCCGTCGCTGAATTGATAACCAGTGTCGAAGACCGACGTCTGCGAACCGCTTGCTTGCATGCCGCCGAGCGCGTAGCCGGGCAGACCGAGCCACGAGACAAGTTGCTCGCTTTCGTCGAGTTGGGTCTGGCCAAGATAGCTGGGCTGGAGGTGGAGGTTGAACTCGCTGACTTGCGGTGTGAAAAAGTGTGTCCACACGGTGCCACGTGCTAGATTGCTGGAGCTGTCTCCGCCAGTGGTTTCGCTGCCGGAAAGGTCGACGTCGATGATTTCGACTTGGTTGACGCGTAGTTGATCGCCTTTCATGCGGTTGGCAATTCCATAAGCAGCCGCCGAAACGGCGAAGACGATCAACGGAAAGGTGATCCAAGTAAGTTCGGTGCGACGGAGGACACGCTTGACAAAGAAATAGTCGCCGGGGCCGATCAGCAAGATATAAACGCCGACCAGCAACGCGACGAGCCCGAACGGGACGACCTGAACGCCGACGAACTTTTGGTCGAGCGAGTTGCGCAAATGACCGCTGAGGTCTTCGACGTCTTGGTACTCGGCCGTTTGTTTGTTTTTGTCACTTTCTTGCCAATCGAGTATACGACGAAGAAAGCTGGTGCGTCCTGCCCAGTCGCGTAACGGTGGACGATCGAAGTCGAGCCCGACGAAGACAATTTCTCCCAATCCTCGGCGAGTGCGGACTACAAGCGGAACCTTGGTTTCGCTGCGACCCGCCGAAGCGAGAATCTGTCCCTGCACGTCGAGCAAGCTAGGAACGCCCAAGTCAAGCCGCCGGTCGCGTGTGATCGGTTTGTCGGAGCCGATAAAAGTGGCCAACGGTTGGGCTTGCGTCAGACGCTCCATTTTTTCGTACTTGCCCGGTGCCAACGAGGCAAGTACACCGTCTTCGGCCAATAGTTCCTCAGCGCTATGGGCGCAGAAGAGTACGAGCCGCCCACCACGTTCGACCCATTTCTGCAGCGCTTCGATCCGCCCACTTTGCAGTAGCGGACGATAGCGTTCGGGCTCTGAGGTGGTCAGAAGTACCGTCTCGATCGACTCGTAGCCGTACCATCGCGTTGGCAAGTCGTCGGCCTTTTCGATCCGAGCGACGCGTGTGGTGAGTTGCTCGTCGTATCGCCCTTCGGTGTTTCCGTCACTTTGTACCAATTCGCCCAAGCCTAGGGCCGGCCCAAACTCAAGCAGCAAGCGATTGGTCGCGGGGACTCCGCCCGTGACGCTACCTTGCCCCGCTTCGGAGCCAGCATAAAACGTCCGCTTCGCGCGCTCTTTGCCATCGTCCGAAAAGAATTTTACTTGCACAGGGCTCATCGACTGACCAATGCGAACGAATAGCCGCACGCGAGTCGTTTGGCCCGGATCGATGCCGACGGGCCGGTCAGGTTCGGAGACCACGCGTGTCGGCACACCATCGCTGTCGGGGACGGTCACGACAACGCGGCCCGTCCAGGCTTGCGAACCGCCGCGCAGCTCGACGGTGAGCGGCGTCCAACAGCCAAGTTTGTAAACGCCGCCGAAACCGATTTGCGCATCGGCGATGGTTGGTTCGGCTGGCAGCTGTGCCCACGCCGGCGCGGCGAACAGGCATACAGAAGCCAGCAGTAAGAACACAATTCGTGGGTAGGGCAGGTGGGCCAAGGTTAAGGTTTCTCCGCATCGTCACAGGTGCATACCAACAGCCCGCAGCCGGGGCAGCCGTCGCCATATTTTTCTCTTACCGCGCGGGCGAGATCGACATTCGCCACGTTGGCAATCGTCGACAGCCAAGCGAGTACATCGGCAAACTCCGCTGCGAGTTCTTCGGGAGTGCCTTCACGCAAGGCCGACGCGAGTTCGCCGACTTCTTCGATCAGCCACATGAAGGTGCCATCGATGCCTCGCGCGACGTCTTTTTCGTGATACATTTGACGTATCAACAGTTGGAAGTCTTGCAGCGAGATGTCGGTTGAGGAGGTCGGCATGAGAATTGGCGTTTCGTTGGACAAGGGCCTTCTGCTCTAAGGATAGTCGCCCTGGGGCATACGTGGAATAGGCTTCCAGCCTGTAGGTGGTTCCATCAACAGGCTGGAAGCCTTTTTTACGGGTTTTGCGGGAGCTATCGCAGGCGGACTTTGAGGATTACATTGGCGGGTGTGGGTGTTGTAGCGCAGTCCTGCGTTGGTTCGTTCGTCGTGGCCGACGGCGTCAATAGTCGTTGCCGAGGGCGTCAATATCCTATTCGTTTGTTTTTCTTGTGAAATATCTGTTTGACATGTCTGAATTTGTTACGGTCGCGAAAGTGGGGTCGATCCCGGAGGGCGAAGGGGCGACCTTCACGCTGGGCGATCGGCTGGTTGCGGTTTTCAACCACAACGGCAAGTATTCTGCGATCGACGATCTATGTCCGCACATGGGCGCGTCGCTCGGCGCGGGGCAAGTCGACGACGAGGGCAAGGTGAGCTGCCCTTGGCATGCTTGGCGATTCGACATTTGCGACGGCACTTGGTGCGACAACCCAACATTGAAGATCGATGCGTATGAAGTGCGCGTGGTGGGTGACGAGATTCAAGTCGCGAAGATTGAGAGCAAGCCGCAGGATTGACGATTCTAATACTACTGCGCTAAGTTAAAAGCTAAAGACCACGGATAGCACTGATATTCACGGATGAAGCCTTGCTGAAATGAAAGGATGTTGCTGGCAGTTCAATGCCCCAGCAGCAAACCTGCCAAAGGTCTCCAAAATCAGTGGTATCCGTGCAATCCGTGGTTTTTGACTTAGCGATGTAGTACTAACGTCGTTTCAGAAAAGCCAGTAATCCCAAAACGGCCAAGGCGAGCGATGACGGTTCGGGGATGGACTGCACTGTGGCGAGTGCTGAGGTCGCGCCGAAATTTGCCTGCCAGAGCAAGAAATCGGCTCCGTCGACATCGCCATCCATGTCGGCGTCACCGTCATCGACAAACGCGCCGCTAGCAATGCCAAAGCCTGTATCAAAAATAGCTAAATCGTCTTCATCGACACTGCCGTCGAGGTTGAAGTCGCCAGGGATTACCACTAACTGAGAAATGCTGTTCACAGTGACCGTATTCGCAACGCGGATATCGTTGATAGCTGATCCATTAAAATCTCTGAGAGGCAAGTCGTTAAAAGGAGAACTAATACTAAAGCCGAAATCGTTAGGCAGCGGAAGGTCGCCAATGGCATCGACGATCGTCATGCCATCTCCAAGCACTGTTCCGAATGCCGAAAACCCTCCATCGGCACGATTCGGATCATCTAAAAAGGAATTGTCTCCTTGATTGATAAACCACTGGCTTGTTACGGTATTCGGGCCTGACTTTGCCATCGCGATCGTTCCACGCAGATTCGAAGGACCTGCGACGCCGCCACCAGGCTCGTCGTTGATTGGTGTATCAGGATTGTTGGGATCCACCACGTTCTCAAAGGTAATTGTAGAGGCCGGATTGGGAGGATCGGGATCTACTAGAGTAAACCCGCCACCTTGAATGACAAAATCGCGACCTTGCGTGTCGCTGTTTCGATGCACGACGGTTCCATCGTAGCGATCGGCGTCTGCGTAGCTCAAAAAGTTGTTTACGGTCACAGGCATGACATCGTCGTACAGTTGGATGTCGAACGAGCCCAGGACCGTATCAAACCGCACGATCGTCGCAGCCGAAGTAGTGGTGGCCAACAAAAAGACCGTAGCAACTGCCCATGCCGAGCGGGACCGAAGTGTGTAGAAATTCATCGCGACTTTCTGAGTGAGAAAGGCTCGAGGCCATAAAAAGTACAAGCTGTTCCGTGCAGCTGCGGCAGGGGGTGCCGGCTGGCTCTATTCTAGTTCAGTGCTCATTTCCTGTCCACGAAATGGCCCCTGCACGGCGAGCCGCAAATTCATTAAAATCCAACCTTCCGGTAGTTGAAATGCAGCCCTGCGGCTTGCTTTCTGATGCCGTTGGCTCTCCAACTCTCTAAACCAGCTAGAAAAATGACTGCATTTCCCGATATTGACCGTATCCCGTTTGAAGGTCCCGACAGCAAGAACCCGCTGGCGTTTCGCTACTACGACGCCGACGAGATCGTCGATGGCAAAGCGATGCGCGACCATTTGCGATTTAGCGTTGTCTACT
Organism: Planctomycetota bacterium; assembly: GCA_013152515.1. Classification (GTDB taxonomy): domain Bacteria; phylum Planctomycetota; class Planctomycetia; order Pirellulales; family Lacipirellulaceae; genus Bythopirellula. Next base: position 18,902 of record JAADGD010000009.1, on the reverse strand, counting down.
GGCACACCTTTCGTGGGCAGGGGGCCGATCCGTTTGGTCCCGGCACTGCGGTGCGGCCTTGGGAGGATGGGACCGACTCGGTCGAAAATGCCCAGCAGCGTGCGCGAGTGGCGTTTGAATTTATTGAGAAACTTGGTGCGCCGTTTTATGCGTTCCACGATCGGGATGTCGCACCGGAGGGTGCGTCGCTTCGTGAGTCGAATGAGAATCTTGACGCGGTTGTGTCAGTGCTGAAAGAAGAACAAGAGCGAACTGGCATCAAGCTGCTGTGGGGCACGGCCAATCTATTCAGCAATCCACGCTATATGCACGGAGCGGGCACCAGTCCGAACAGCGAGGCGTTTGCCTATGCGGCGGCGCAGGTGAAAAAGGCACTCGAGGTGACGCACGAGTTGGGTGGCGAGGGCTATACGTTTTGGGGTGGTCGCGAAGGATATCAAAACCTTTGGAACACCGACATGCGGCGTGAACTCGATCACCTCGCAATGTTCCTTCACATGGCGGTCGACTACGCCAAAGAGATCGGTTTTACTGGGCAATTTTACATTGAGCCCAAGCCAAAAGAGCCGACCAAGCATCAATACGATAGCGACGCGGCCGCCTGCTTGAATTTCCTGCGGCAGTACGATTTGATGGATCATCTCAAGCTCAACCTCGAAACGAATCACGCCACGCTCGCCGGGCACACGATGCAGCACGAAATCGACACGGCCGGAGCCGCCGGCGCGCTCGGTTCGATCGACGCGAACACAGGCGACATGCTACTCGGCTGGGACACCGACCAGTTCCCGACCGACATTTATCTCACGACGCAGTGCATGCACACGCTGCTCAAGTACGGCGGCCTCACCACCGGCGGCGTCAATTTTGATGCCAAAGTGCGTCGCGAAAGCTTTGAGCCGATCGACCTGTTTTACGCGCACATTGGCGGCATGGACGCCTTTGCCCGCGGCCTAAAAATCGCCGCCGACATCCGCGCCGATGGCCGCCTGGAAGCGATCGTCAACGAGCGCTACGCCAACTGGACCAGCGGTCTCGGCGCCGAAATCGAAGCAGGCAAGCACAACCTTGCCTCGCTCGAAAAAATCATGCTCGCCAAAGGCGAAGCCACCGCCAATGTCAGCGGCCGGCAAGAGATGATTGAGAATCTTATCAATACGTATTTGTAAGAGGTGGAAGTGTGCAATAGGCTGTTGCTTAGGTTGCTGGGTAGGTTGTCAAAGATCGGCACTTGCTTTCCAGGCCAACTGCAAAGTCCAATAAAGGGCAACCGTAAATCTCACATTCCTTCGTGGAAGTTGCTGCGTTTTTCGATATTTCCAGGTTTACTTTTGAGTAAAAACAAAATAAACTAGAGGCCGCGCATTTGTTTGGGGTTTAGGGCCGTTCGTGTCCTTCTTTTTCAGGTTCTTCTTCA
>JAADGD010000009.1:0-17452 GCA_013152515.1 Planctomycetota bacterium | reverse complement strand
GTTCTTCTTCAAGTTCTTCTTCAAGTTCTTCTTTTTTATGGGGTATCCAGTATGCGACAACGTCTGAATCAAAGGCTTGGATTTGAACAACTAGAGCAACGTCACATGCTCTCTGCCACGGTGTTAGAAAACAATGACATTGGGTACTTTCTCAATCAAAGTGACCCAGGATTTTCTCGCTACGATATTGAGAATGAACAATGGCTGACTCCCATTGATCTGGCTGATGCCTCAGGCTTACCAACAGCCGCGCATGTCGACGACGATGGGTTCTACGTCGCTTATGGCAAGACTGTCTATCGCTATCAGCTAGATGGCACAGGGCAAACGCACATCATCAACGCGCAGAGTAACGTGCAGCGGCTTCACACCGATGGAAACCTTTTGTTTTTGAATCACAGTTCTGGGCTCTACGCGCGCGTCATAAGTGTCGACAAATTGACCAATACGGTTATCGATACGATCGATAGTTACATTGATTCTATTTACGGTTCGTCGATCTCTACCTCCGAAAATCGAATCTTTGGTAGGACCTCCGGTATCAGCCCCTCAGATATTGCGTATGTCTCGTATGACGACTCGGGGAATTTCTTGGCGAACGTCGATAGTCCCTATCATGGCGATTACCCAGGAGGATCGGAGACTTGGGTCTTTGACGACGGCTCTAAAGTCGTCGACAACTCCGGCACTATTTATTCGACCTCGCTGACGTATCTCAATAGTTTTCAATCGAGCGTCGATGATATCGCTTTTGTAGGTGGAGAAATTCCCGTCGTTCTGCAAGGTAACACCATCACTGCCTACACCGCCGGAATTTTGCCCACGGGCAGCAAAAATTTGTCAAGTTCTGCAAGCGACATTTTTGTGAATGACACAAGCGTAATAGCCTTTTCTGGCTCGCAAGGAAATTATTCTGTCGAAATTGTGGCGCTCACCGAACTAGCTGCTCCGACCCCAGGCGATTCGATCGATCCCGTCGGTTTGCCCTTCACACCTGATGAAATCGCGCAGGCGGCAGATGGCACGGTTTTGCTGTTTAGCAAGAGTCATCAAAGTGTCTTTCAGTGGGATCCATTGCGTCAGCAGTACGGCGAGACCATCCCGCTCGTCGGGACGCCAAGCTTCATGGCATACGCCGAGCCAACGAACACAATTTACCTTGCGTATTCGACAGGACTTATCCGCAAGATCGAACTCGATTCCGAGGAGCTGGTAGAAGTTCCGTTCGCAACACTCCCCTCCAATCCCATTGGATTGGCAACGGCCGGAGAATATGTTTTTGCCGTCGATCCCTCGGGCGCTTGGGTGAGTCATTACACTTTTGCTCCCGATGGAACACAAGTCAGTGCGGTAGACTGGAATTATCGTTCGAACGACTATCAGTGGAGTACCACCAATCAGAAGATGTACTTTTTCCGCGACGACACTTCTCCCCGAGATATTCTCTCTGAAGAAATCAACGCAGATGGAATAACCTATGAGAACTTGGCACCGGGCGCTATTGGTGTGAAAAAAGATTCTCCCTTACATTCTAGCGCTGGATTTATTCACCCGATCCGCGTATCGCCTGACGGTGGCGTCGTCATTCTTGGCTCCGGTATGATCCATGATGGGAACACCCTGGAACGATTAACACCTTCGTTGGGCAACACGGTAAGTGACATCGCATGGCTCGGCAACGATACGTTCACCATTCGCAACATCGGCGGGACCGCACAGTTGCAGACTTGGGCTGGACTGAACTGGGGGCAGACCGACGTCGCGCAAATACCGGGCACGGCGTATTCGCTGACAGCCGTAGCCGACAACCGCCTGTTGGCAATTACGATTGATACGCAAGGGGTGCCTGCGTTATCGATCCTGGATGGAGATTTAGACGTAGTCCCACGTCCAGACATCGTTGTGTTCGCAGGATCCGATGTGCGCGTCGATATTGGATCAAGTGTAATTTTAGATGGCTCGGCCTCTTTCGATGTTGAAGAAGGCCCGAATGCACTTACCTATTCTTGGACCGTGATTAGCGGCCCTAGCGTTGGCGACTTACTCACGCCGAATCAGGCCATCACAGATTTCTCGACAGTTACGCCTGGAGTTTACGAATTGCAACTGACAGTCAGTGATGGGCAATTCTCTTCGGCAGACACGGTCCTAGTAAATTATCGACTCAATGAGCCGCCAATGGCTGATGCTTCGCTCTCGATACCCAATGGCATAGCGGGCAGGGCAGCCTTGCAGCTTTCCGCTGCCGCAAGCACAGACCCGAATGGCGATCCACTGACGTACCTTTGGGAAGTTGTTGCAGCTCCGGCAGGGAGCCCATGGACGCTGACGTCAGCCGATACCTCTTTGGCCACCATCAGTGCAGATGACGCAGGAGACTACACCGTGAAGCTTACAGCCAGTGATGGCGTGCTGACTGGGACGGACACGATTGTGCTTACCTTTGCAGAAAATCAAGCGCCAACCGCTGACCCTTCGCTTTCGGAGACAGTCGCCGTGGCAGGGCGACAATCTGCCACGCTAGATGGGGGAGCCAGCTCTGATCCTGAAGAGGACACTCTGACCTACGTTTGGGAGATCGTGTCGGCTCCTGATGGCAGTCAATCGAACATTCAGAATCCCAACTCGCTTATCACGAGTTTTTTCTCGGATACGACCGGAGATCATGTCGTGAGTTTGACCGTCAGCGACGGCTTGAAATCCAATACCGAAAGTTTCGTAATCAACGTCGCGGTGAACCAATCGCCGGTCGCTGATGCTACGTTGTCCCAGGCAACTATCGTTGCTGGCAGTGGCTCGGCAAAACTTGATGGGACACAGAGTTCCGATCCAGATGATATTTCGTTGTCTTACGCTTGGCGCGTGGTTGCTAGTTCTAACGACTCGATGCCCAGCATTTCCAGTCAATTTTCAGCACTTGCTTACCTGAATGCAGCAATTCCCGGCGTCTATGCTGTGGAACTCTCGGTAAGCGATGGAGCTAGTAGTGACACGGATTTCGTCATCGTCGAAGTCACGGGAAATCAACTTCCCGTAGCTGACACCTCCTTGACGGATAATGTCGTCACGCTTGGAGTATGGCCAAAGCTTGATGCCAGCGAAAGCTATGACCCCGATGGAGATACTTTGAACTATCTCTGGCAAGTTGTTGCAAGCACTGCTGATACTGTCCCTGGAATTCAAGATGCCAATCAAGGGGTCACGTTTCTTCAGGCCGAATCAACCGGGTATTTCACTGTCATGCTGACTATTAACGACGGTTACGATGTCGACACTGACTATGCCTTAATTATCGTGCGTGATGTCCCGGCAGTACTTTCTGAGGGCGACTACGACCTGGATGAAGACGTTGACGGTGCCGATTTTCTGATGTGGCAGAGGAGCTATGGATCAGCGCAGTCCACTGCTGATGGGAATCATGACGGAACAGTCGATGCTGCCGATCTGCTCATGTGGGAAGAACACTTTGGAGAAAGTGCCAATGGAGATGTAGGGGAAGTGGTGGACGTAGTTGCCAACGCCGATTTCGACGACAGTGGCTTAATCGACGAAAGTGATCTTGACGCCTGGAAAGAGGGGTTTGGCTCCGCCCAGTCCGCAGGCTCGAACGGTGATTCTAACGGAGACGGATGGGTCGATGGTACGGATTTCCTGAACTGGCAACGCCAATACAATTCCCCTATGGAGCCGATTGCCGTGCTGGCAAGTGCCTCTTTTGAGGGGGCAAAAGCTCAGCAGATCGTCGCATTCAGTATGGCGACTTCTGTGCCCGCCCCAAGGCAAGCGGCGACTTTTGCCAAAGAAATTGCATTCGATGACTGGGACGAATTGGCTAGCAGAAAGAGTCATGCGGGAGTTGTCCTGTCATCCCAATCGACAAGCGAATGGTTCTTTGACGATCGTGCAATTATAGAAACTGGGTTTGATGAAGCCGAGGAAAATCTCAACGAAGAGGTTTGGGAATTGGATTGGAGTGAGGAAGGAAATTTCTCATTCATGTCACTCCTACTGAACGAAGTTGGACTCGGTACCAAGTCAATGGATAACAACGGGGGATAACAACAAGCCTTCCGTGGCTGGTGAATCAACTACCCACCACCCTCCCGCGATACCTTACCCTCAGCCTCTCGTCCAAATGCGATTCTTCGCGGTCGGGCGAGACTAGTGGCGACATCACGTGCATTTTAGTGTGGGTGAGGTCGAGGATCGAGGCGTGGGTCTCCCGACCCGCACTTTCTGCCTGTTAGCAGGCATACTTGTCGTTGCCAGAGTGAAAGCAGGAGTAGTGGGAAGGCCGAAAGAGCCAGTGTGCATGGCTCAGGGATGGTGACGACCCAGCCTTGGAGATCGCCGTCTGGATTCACTCCAAGCCCCGCGATGATTCGCCCATTTGCTGAAATAGCACTGGCCGAAGTCAGCGTCCAACCTTCTAGTGCGTCGGATAAATGGTGATGGTCCTTGAGCCACTGTTGAAGATCAAGGGCTTGCCGATTTTCATCCCACAACATCGCTCGGCTCTTACTCGCTACGATTTCTGCGGCCCGTTTTCCATCAACCAGGACAGGCACTCCCTCGGTTGACGGCGGGTCTCCAAGTTCGAGGGGATTTTCTAAAATCGCAGCGCCGACAATTAGACGCCCATCATCACTCACATCTACAACACTGCTGCTCTTAAATTGTGTTGGCAGTTCGAGCAATTGGGTCCCCGTTTCTTCGGTCCAGGCGATCGCCCTAGGTTCGAGTAACTCGCTTGCTGATTGATCGAGAACATAGGAGCGACGGTTCACGTCGACCCCGTTACCAACAATAAGTGAACCATCAAACGAAGTTGCGGTAGGCACGAATCGGCGTTCTTCCGATTCATTTGGAATCATCGAAAAACCTTCTGATTCGTTCCATCGAAAGCCGTTGGAAATTACCGTTTCTTCAACGAGAAAAGGTGTGGGGGAATCGTAAATGAGCCCAACAATCACTTGGCCGTTCCCAGAGAGAGCATTCGGGAAAACGCTACTTTTCTCGTCGATGCCAAATTCTTGAATGCCTGTTTCAGCCGTCCAGCGAAAACTGCGTGTACCGTTAAAGTATCCTTGACTTCCAAGAACGACCGCTCCACTGTTGGAAATTGCTGTCGCACGAAGGCCCACGCTAAGACGTTCTTCGGACAATTGAACTGGCCCCTCTGCCGTAAGCAGCAATGGGCCGATATATCCGCCGCGGATATCTGCATGGGCAAGAACAACCTCATTGGAAGCAGCCACCATACTAGCAGCGTACAACTCTCTTTCGCCAAAAATGGACTGGGAAGTCGTGGTGGGGAATCCGGCAACGTTACCAATGGTCGTTCCTGTTTCCTTCTCCCATGAAAAACCGCTCGTACATCCAAGAAATGATGGGCAGTCAAAGATGACGCCAGGCGAAACAACTCCGCCAACGACTCGCAAACCGTTGGGAGAGATGCCTTGAGGGCTTGCATAGGGTGGAATGCCACTCCAGGAAGGGGCGGGGACTTCAATCGGCGAGAAGGAGGCTGCCGCAGCTTTGCGGCAAGTTTGAAAAGGGACGTTCGCGAGCGTGCTGCCTATAATTAGCCCAAATACGCAGTTCAGAAACGTTGTAGAAACCATGAAATTGCCTTTGACTATCGTAGTGAAATGTAACTTCTCACGAAGTCGCTCTAACTACAAGGCCGAATTCAGATAGATGCGCCACGGTATTTCGAATTTTTCTTCGATGGCTGAGACGGCATCTTGGCATAGAATAGCCTCGAAGTGATGCGTTTTCCTCAAAGTGGCAAATCAGCTATACTTGAGGCATGTTCACCCCTAGTCCACTCGACCAAATACTTAGTCTCACGACCGGCTGGTTGACGCCTCAGTCTGCGCAGAAGTTGGTCGATTGGAAAGTGAGTGATTAGATTAGCTTCGTGAACGCGTCGAAAAGCTGGGGAGCAAAGCAAATCTTGGCGAGTTGACGAAGGAAGAGGACGCTGAGTATAGGGTGTATCTTGATGATGCGGAGATGATCAGCCTCATGCAAGCTAAAGCACGGCGTTTTTACCCCCAACCTTGTCCGTATTGATCCGCAAACGAAAAAGCAAGCAAGATTGTTCCACCCTCGAACGGATGAGTGGGACGCCATTTCAAAGTGGAAGATGGAAAAATCGTGGGTATCACGCCCACAGGCCGAGCGACCGCACGTTTACTGAACACGAACGCATCTCGCCTTGTGCGGCTGCGTCGTGAACTCATTGATTTCGGTGAATTCTAACAACTACCCGCCGCCTTCCCACAGCACCTCGCCCATCAGCATCTCATCCAAACGTGTTTCTTCGCGGTCGGGTGGGACCAGGGGCGACATGATGCGCATTTTGGTTTCGGCGAGGTCGATGATCGAGGCGTGGGCTGAATCGAAACGTGCTTTGCGATCGGCTCCGACGCGTTGGACGATGGGGGCGGTGTAGTGCGCCTCGTTTCGGCGGATGACTTGGGCTTCGGTGCCGTCGCTTAGGCGCACGTGACTGCCGATGGGGAACAGCGAAATCACTTGCAGCAGCGCACGCATCGCTTTTTCATCCATGCGGTTAGCCTTCACCTGATTGAGCAAGTAAACCATCACGTCGTAGGACAAGTAGGCCCGTCGTCCGCGCAACTCGGCGGTTAGGGTGATGTAGGCGTCGGCGGCATGTAGCAGTGTGGCGTAAGGATGGATTTCTTCTTTTTTCAATCCGCGTGGGTAGCCCGATCCGTCGGGATTTTCGTGTACCTGCGTGGCGGCCAAGCGGACGGCAAGTGAGACGTTTTTCATCGACGTGAGCATGTCGAGCGTGAGCAAGGGATGATCGACCATTTGGTTCCAGTCGTCGTCGGTGATTGGCACCTGCGGGTCGTGGAGCCTTTCGTCGAGTCGGAACATACCGAACTCATGGACCAAGCCGCAGAGGCCGACTTCGCGGACGTTGACTTCGTCCCAATCCATTTCGATTGCCATCGCCATGCCCAACAAAGCCAGTCGCACTCCTTGTTCGGTGAGGGCGGGGTTGGGCGCGAGTTCACATGCAGAGGCGAGAACGCTATCGGTGTCTGCGACGATTTCACCGATGTAGTTTTCTGCGGCCATTTTCAATAGACGATCGTCCTGGACTTTGCCGGCTACGGCCTGATGGGCGATTTTATCGATCAGTTGAGACGTGACCGAAAAGTGCTGGGCGAGACGCGTACGCTGCTTTGCGTCGTAAGGCTTGGTGCCATGCGAGACTTGCCGCTGGCTGAGTGGCGGTCCGGCATTGACGATTTGTCGCGAGACCGAAGACGCTAAGGCCGAGGCTTGGATTTTGATCTGCGCGACGGTTTCTCGCAGCGCAGACTGCTGACTTTTCTGCTCGCGCTGGACAGCTTTCTTTTTCGGAGCTGGCTTGGGATCTGCCGAAGGAGTCGGCGGCTTGCTGATGCCGAGCAAAGCCGCTGCATCATCGGGATGGAGCAAGACTTCGCGAATGCCGCGCGCCAGGAGACGCTCTTTAATCCGCGCGCTAAGCAAGACACCTGCCGCAAGTAGCAAACGGTCTTCGCCATCGTTGATTGGATGGCTTAGCCGGCTACCTACAGGTAGTTGATCCGTTTTTACTCGCACGGTCTCACTCGACGGCATTCAGGGGAAACCCTCCCGCGACTTCCTATCGTCGCTGGGCTAAGTATAGACGTATAGACTCCTGAAAGCTTTATCGGCTTTTGCAATACCGCTTCGTAACCCCACATAATAGTGGGTCACCGCTAGTCCTTCAGCACAAAAGTGACCATCAGGGTGACGCGGTATCGCCGGACTTTGCCATTCTCGATGTCGACTTTTTGGTCTTTGACCCATGCACCTTTGACGTCGTTAAGCGTCTTGCAGGCGCGGGAAATGCCTTTTTCTACGGCGTCTTCAAAGCTTTTCTTGCTGGAACAGATGATTTCGGTAACGCGGGCTACTGACGACATTTAGAGACTCCTTGCCAGTTTGGAAATTGGCAGTTAGGTGGTATGGATTCAGGAAATTTGCGATGAGTAAGTGAGCTACCCCTCTGCTGCGGGGATAGATGTTGATTATTACCTGGGAGGATTGCGAAGTACAGGGAGTTCAATGACGAACGTCCGGATGGCTATGATTTGGGGTAGTTTGTCATTTCCAGCTTGGTCAGGAGGGTATTGAGGCTGCGGTCACCGTCGAGAAATCGGCGTAACCATTTATCTCGCATTGACTTACGCATCTTCCGTCAGACTCAACGCATCTTGACCCACCGGGCAAATCGCAATAAACTTTCTGGTGTGGCGATAGCGTACCAATTTTCGGCCAGCCAGCCCCTGTTGGCGTGTTCCGGTTTTCTCACCAAATCTGACGAAACATGCACCCCCAATTGTCGATGTGCATCAATGTTTGCGGTTTCGTCAGATCCTCCCCCTGAGTAGATGATGGAAGTATTGGAAAGATTTTGGGAGATTCTCAGCGGTCTCGGCAACGGCCTGATGGGCCGTTTCGAGCGTGGAATCACCGCCCTGTTTGGCTCAGCCAATGCGAGATTTCTCAAGCGGTTGCAACCGCGCGTCGATGCCATCAACGCGCTTGAGCCGAAGCTCGAAACATTGACCGATGAACAGCTGCGCGCCAAGACCGACGAATTCCGCGAGCGGCTTTCTGCCGGCGAAACGGTTGATGATTTGCTGGTCGAGGCGTTTGCTGTCTGCCGCGAAGCGAGTCGGCGGTTCATTGGCCTGCGTCCCTACGACGTACAGTTAATCGGTGGCATGATTTTACACGAAGGCAACATTGCCGAGATGGTGACCGGCGAAGGCAAGACGCTGGTCGCAACGCTCCCTGCTTACCTCAATGCGATCGAAGGCAAAGGTGTGCATATCGTCACGGTGAACGACTACCTCGCTCGCCGCGACATGGAGTGGATGGCGCCGATCTACAAAGGGCTGGGGCTGACGGTCGACGCAATTTGGTCGGGCATGGAACCTGATGAACGGCAAGAAGCCTACGCTTGCAACATCACCTACGGCACGAACAACGAGTTCGGTTTCGATTACCTGCGCGACAACATGAAGATCGCCGCGCGCGACGACGATCGATACCCCAAACAGCAGCAGCAAGCCCAAGGGTTTTTGAACTACGCCATCGTCGACGAAGTCGACAACATTCTCATTGACGAAGCCCGCACGCCGCTGATTATTTCAGGCCCAGCACGTGACGATACGACGAAGTACGTGAAAGCCGATAAAATCGCCCGGCAGCTCAAGCCAAATCTGCATTTCGAAGTCAAAGAAAAAGAGCATTCGGCCAACCTGACCGACGAAGGCGTGCGCGCGGCAGAAAAAATTGCTGGCGTCGAAAGCTTTTACACGGCAGGTAACATGCAATGGCCACACTTGATCGACAACTCGCTCAAGGCGCATCACCTGTACAAGATCGACGTGAACTACGTCAAACAAGATGGCAAGATCGTCATCGTCGATGAATTTACTGGGCGATTGATGGAAGGCCGCCAGTGGAGCGATGGCTTGCACCAGGCGGTCGAGGCCAAAGAGGGCGTGACGATCAAGGAAGAGAATCAGACGCTCGCGACGATCACCTTGCAAAACTTTTTTAAACTCTACAAAAAAATCTCCGGCATGACCGGTACCGCACTGACCGAGGCGGGCGAGTTTTGGAAAATTTATGAGCTTGATGTGATCGGTGTGCCGACCAACCGCGAAATGAAGCGGCTCGAACATCCCGATGTCATTTACCGCACCGAGCGCGAAAAGTATATCGCGATTGCCGAAGAGATCGAACAGCTCAGCAGGTACACGACCGTCACGCTAAAAAAGGGCGAGCAGTACATTGGCAACTTGACCAAAGAAAACGACGAGTCGGTCACACTCGAATTGGTCGACGAGCATCGGTCCGAAACATTCTCTCGCGACAAGATCAAGCACATCCAATCCCCTGGGCGACCGATCTTGGTCGGTACCGTCTCGATCGAAAAAAGCGAGCGACTGGCCAGTCTGCTCGGAAAACGGGGCGTCAAGCACGAGGTGCTCAACGCGAAGCAGCACAAACGCGAGGCCGAGATTGTTGCCCAGGCGGGACGGCTCGAGGCGGTCACGATCGCGACGAACATGGCGGGTCGCGGCACCGATATTGTGTTGGGCGGCAACCCCGAGACGATGGCTTGGGCGCAGTTGCAGGACAAGTACCCCACACGCCTGGAAGTGCCGCAGGAAGAGTGGGATCAACTGGTCGCGCAGATCGACCGTCGCGAAAAGATGAAAGAGCAAGGCGAGCAAGTCAAAGCGATCGGAGGACTGCACATCATCGGCACCGAGCGGCACGATTCGCGACGAATCGACTTACAGCTTCGCGGTCGTTGCGGTCGGCAAGGTGACCCAGGAAGCAGCCGGTTCTTTTTGTCGCTCGAAGATGACCTGATGCGGATTTTTGCTGGCGAGTGGGTGCGAAACATTCTCACGCGACTCGGAATGCAAGAAGGCGAAGCGATCGAGAGCAAACTCGTCACCCGGCGGGTCGAAGGTGCCCAGAAAAAGGTCGAGGAGCGCAACTTCGAGATTCGCAAAAACCTGCTCGAGTATGACGAAGTGATGGACGAGCAGCGCAAGCGGGTCTACGGCTATCGTCAGCGAATTCTTGACGGTGTGAATTGCCGCGACCTGATCATGGAAATGATCGACAACCAGCTGGATGAAAACCTTCAAGTGATTCTCGACTCCGAATATGGTGCCGAATCGTTTGCGGCGGCGGCGGGCGGATTGCTGGGCGTGCAATTGTCGGGGAGTGATTTTCGCGGCGTGAGTTTTGACGACGCGCAGAGCATCGCTCGCGACGAAGCCTATCGGTTGGCCGAGTCACAAATTCTCGACGCGATCGAAGAAAATTTACCCGAGGACGCCGAAGAAGACGAGTGGAATTGGACGGCGTTGGCCAAATGGTCCAACGTCCGCTGGTCGACCAACTACCGCGAACGGGAGCTAAAGAAAATTGGCCGCAACGAGCTGGCCGAAGCGTTGATTCGCGATGCCAACAAGGGGATCGGCGAGATCGATCTCAGCAGTTGCGAGCGATTGTTAGAGCCTGAGTTTAGCGTAAAAACAGCTTGTGCCTGGCTGCACGACAAGTTTGGTATCGAGCTAGCACCTGACGACATGTCGGAGCTTGAGTCGAAAGATTTAATTGCCCTAGCGCACGAGCGGGCGCAGGAAGCATACGACTCGCGCGAGTCGGAGTTCCCTGTGCTGGCGAGTTTGCTGCGGTTTACGACTCGCGATCGCAGCGGTGGCAGGGCAGGATTTCAGCGGGAAGAGTTGGTCGAGTGGGCGAAGAAGCGGTTTGGCGTCGAGTTGTCGATGGACGACTTGCGCACCAAGCAACGTGAGGACGTTCGCCAGATGCTTTTGGAATTCAGCCGCAAGAACAACATCCGCGCCAACGAAGTCGCCGCCGAAGCACAAAAACGAGTCGAGGCGCTATTCGCCGAGTCGGGCACCTCGGCCACGCTAGGCCAAGTCACCGGCCTCAATGGCAAACTCGAAGGCCTGAGTTCATGGCTCAGCGAGTCGTGCGAGTGCGAATTGGAGAGCGACGAGCTAGCCAAGCTCGACTACGAAGCGGCCCAACGGCGCGTGTCGCAGTTGGTCGAAGATCGTTACCGCCCCGAGATGCGGCGGATGGAGCGGTCGCTGCTGCTCCAGATTCTCGACCAGGGCTGGAAAGAGCATCTGTTGACGATGGACCATTTGCGTTCCAGCGTTGGCTTGCGTGGTTACGCTCAGATCGACCCGAAGGTCGAGTACAAGCGCGAAGGCATGAAGATGTTCGACACGATGTGGAGTTCGGTCGCGAATATGGTGACCGATTTGATCTTCAAAATGGAGCAACTCGACGAAGGTTTTGTCGGCAGCACCTGGGTCGAAACCGAAGCTCGCCACGACGAAGCGCCCGCCGCCTCAGAAATCGCCCAACAACAGCAGCAAGCGATCGACGGTTCGCAAACTGGGCAAAAGATGGAGCCAATCCGCAACCGCACCGCCAAGGTCGGCCGCAATCAACCTTGTCCTTGTGGGAGTGGAAAGAAGTACAAGCAGTGTTGCGGGAAGGCTGGGGGATGACCGTTGTGATGAGGAACATGGTGTTCGACATTCGACATTCAAAAGCTGGATTTAGTTCGTAGGGTACGTGCAGCGTTAGCGTAACGCACCTGTGAATGCTGTTGATAATCTTGGTGCGTTTCGCTCCGCTGCACACACCCTACAACTACAATTGAAAATTCCATTTCGGGAAAGGAATCCCACTTGTTTCGTCTGTTGCCATTCATTCTGAACGGTGTCTATCTGACGTTGATGCTGCTGGCGTCGCCGTGGATTCTTTGGGCGGCGATTACGCGCGGGAAATATCGCGAGGGGTTTGCCGAGAAGCTGTTGGGGCGCGTGCCACGGCGCGTGGGCAATCGGCCTTGCGTGTGGCTTCATGCGGTTAGCATGGGCGAAGTGAACCTGCTGGAAACGACTCTGGCATCGCTTCGGCAGAACAAGCCGGAGTGGACGCTGGTGATTTCTACAACGACCAAAACGGGCTACGACCTTGCTTGCAAAAAATATGGCGCCGAACACACGGTCTTTTATTGTCCGCTCGATTTTAGTTGGGCAGTGAAGAACGCCATGCAACGCGTGCGGCCCAATTTGCTGGTGCTGGCAGAATTGGAATTGTGGCCCAATCTCATTCGCGCAGCGAGCGACTGCGGCGCGAAGGTCGCGATCATCAACGGTCGGCTCAGCGACAACAGCTTTCGTGGCTATCGGCGGCTGCGTCCACTGGTGGCAAGCCTCTTACGCCAGATTGATCTCATCGCTGCCCAAAACGCGGAGACGGCGGAGCGTTTTCGTCAGCTTGGAGCCCCGACCGAACGCGTTGTCGTGACCGGCTCTTTGAAATTTGACGGGGCGATTACCGACCGTGATAATTTGCGAACACGCGAGCTGCGCAAGCTGGCGGACCTTGCCGAGGACGAGATCGTTTTTCTGGCGGGCAGCACGCAAGCTCCCGAAGAGCAGTATGCGATCGAAATTTTTCAAGCGTTAGCGGCAGAGTATCCGGCGCTGCGTTTAGTTCTTGTGCCGCGCCATCCCGAGCGGTTTGAGGAAGTGGCCCAGTTGTTGGAACGGTCGGGAGTGCGGTGGGCGCGTCGGTCGAGGTTGAGGTGTGAAAGTTTGGATCTTGCGAGTGAGGGCTGCGTTGCCGCGACCGCTAACGACGACAATTCTCATTCCGCAATCCGCAATCCGAAATCCACAATTCTTGTAGACACGGTCGGCGAACTCAGCGCTTGGTGGGGCACAGCCACTATCGGTTTCGTCGGCGGCAGCTTTGGCAGTCGTGAAGGGCAAAACATGTTAGAGCCAGCGGCGTATGGAGTGGCAACCTGTTTTGGGCCGAAGACGCGGAACTTTCGCGATATCGTTTCGCAGTTGCTAGCCGCCTGCGGGGCGGAAGTCGTGCAGGACCGCGACGAACTCGAACAATTCGTCCGCCGAGCGCTCAACGATCCCACATCAGCTCGTCAGTTGGGGCAGCGTGGGCGAGCGTTGGTGCTAGCCCAACAAGGGGCGACCGAGCGAACGGTTGAGCTACTACAACCATTGGTCGCGCGTAAACCATCAACCAACAATTCTCGCGACGCCGCGTAGCCCCTGGCTCTGCCAGGGATGATGTGACAAACAGTGTAACCGTTTACGCGAGGGAAAAAATTAGCCACGGATGAACACAGATAAACACCGATTTCCTGGAGGGTTCGGAGTTTTTCCGCTATTTCTCCCCTATTTCTTTTCAGCAATCGAATTCGGCTAAAAAACCCTTTCCTCATCTGCGTTTATCCGTGTTTATCTGTGGCTTTTCCTTTTTCTTCTTTCAGCGCCGTGAACGGTTACCAAACGGTTTTCCACACGCCATCCAGCATCATTTCATCCCCCAGCAGATCCAGAGGCGACGTCGGCCACCACATGCTCGTGATTCTGAATATGCTCAGGGCAATAGCAGGACTGCCCCTCGCACTTCGAGCAATAACGAAACAGTGTTTTGGGCGAATTTCCGCTGTTGAGGTCACAGACGAGGCACTGATGCCGAACCGATTTGGTGGCGGAATTCACCTTCGCCTGAAAAGAACGGCGGCGGTGGCCTTGTTTCCATTCGCGTAAGTGTTCACGGCCAAAGAAAAGTACGTAATTGAGTATGCCAGCAAAGATCAAAACCCTCGCCATTCCTGGTCCTTTGAGAAAACCGTAGGCATAACTTATCCAAGCTAGCAGCGCGAGCCACTTAATTTTAACAGGCAAGATGAAAAAAATATTGAGTATGAAATCGGGGCGGACGCGAGCAAAGGCCAAGATTACACTGCCGAAGAGAAGCGCGTTGGAGGCTGCAGCAGAACTACCGATTACCACACTAGTGGGAAGAAAGGGTCTTGGCAGCCCCCAAAGATACCATGTTATGAAAGCAGCCAGAATATTTGCAAAAAGCCCTACCAGAAGGAAAACGTTGTAGCGAAATGTTCCCCAGTAGTACTCAAGTGTAGAGCCAAATGTGTAGAACAACGACCAAGTTATAAAGGCAAAAATGAGAATTTTATTAGGAGGGAGGAAAACGCAAGTGAACAATCTCCAGACCTGACCTTCAATTATCTTTGCAGGTTCCAGATAGAGATTCGAGAATGGGTCACCGCCACCGATTTGTCCTCTTTGAACAAAATTCAAAAAGTACAGCAACACTTGCCCGGCAATAATAATGACGGTGACGTTGGGAATCGCCCAGCGACCAAAACGAGATTCCAGGCGAGAGAGCATCTGAAGGATGAAGGGTGAAGGGTGAAAAACCAGCGAACCGCGACCGTAAGGGACCGGAGTGGTTAAGGAAGCGGAGTGGGAAAGGGACCAACATTGCAGAGTAAGATTATGAGAGCGGGAAGCGGAAAGCGGAAGTGGGAAAGCCGAGAAGATCGCGACGCGATCTGGATTTCCGCTTTCCCACTTCCACTTTCCGCTTTCGTAACCGTTCACGGCAGTAAACAGGAGAACCACGAAACAGACGAAATACACGAAAAAAAAGGAACGGGAGGAGGGGATATTTGATTTGTTCAGTGGGACATTGGATACGAGGAATTTTCGTGTATTTCGTTTCTTTCGTGGTTCCTTTTTTCAGGCTGTGAGCGGGCACTTTTCTTTTTTCCGCGAACTATTACCCGCTTTCAAACTGCCTCTGTCCACCCAGCCGACACCGCCCTATAATCACGCATCTATGAGCGCCATCGAAATTCGTGGACTGCAAAAGTCCTATCGTATCTACCAGAAAAAAGAGGGCCTCTGGGCCTCGATGACCGGCCTGTTTCAGCGCGAGTATCGCGACGTGGACGCGGTGCGTGGTATCGATTTGACCGTCGAACAGGGCGAATTCGTGGCCTTCCTGGGGCCAAACGGTGCGGGAAAAACCACCACTCTCAAGCTGCTCTCCGGCGTGATTAGTCCGACGGGTGGCGAGGCTCGCGTGCTGGGACATGTGCCGTGGGAACGCGAGAATGCCTATCGACGGCGGTTTGCGCTGGTGATGGGCCAGAAAAATCAACTTTGGTGGGATTTGCCCGCCCAAGAGTCGTTTCGGCTCCACCAAAAAATCTACCATATCGATCCCGCCGAATTCGACCGCACACGCGACGAGTTGGTTGACTTGCTCGATGTTCGCAAACAGCTCGGCCAACCGGTGCGAGAATTGTCGCTGGGCGAGCGGATGAAAATGGAACTGACCGCCGCCTTGTTGCACTCGCCCGACGTGCTGTTTCTCGACGAGCCGACAATCGGGCTTGATGTGATTGCGCAGCACAATATCCAAAAATTCCTGCAGCACTACCAGCAAGAACGAAAGATCACGATCTTGCTCACTAGTCACTACATGAAAGATGTGATCGCTTTATGCAAGCGGGTCGTGATTATCGCCCACGGCGACATCGTGTACGATGGCTCGCTGGCAGGCATCGTCGATCGGTTTGGTGGACACAAGGTGCTGACGTTGCAGTTTGCCGATGACCAAATGCCGAGCGATCTAGCCCGCTATGGCGAAGTGCTGGAAATCACCGAACCAAAAGCAAAACTCCGAGTCGATCGTGGCAGTATCGCGAAGGTGCTTTCCTCGGTATTAGCCAATCACACTATCGAAGACGTCAGCGTCGAAGACCCGCCGCTGGAAGAAATGATCGCCGAGATGTTTGAACTTTCGGCGGAGAAAGAGGAAAGGAGTCGCGAGTTGTGAGTCGCGAGTGCTTGCGTCCGATGTACTCGCGACTCAAAACTCGAAACTCACAACTATTGCCATGCTCGCTCATGCTACAACTTGGTGGACGATACTCAAGATCTGCATCGAAGAACGCTTGGTCTATCGGGGAGATTTTGCGCTCGGCACGTTGATGCGGTTCCTACCGATCGTCACACAGATATTTCTGTGGACGGCCGTCTATGCGGCAGCAGGCTCGGGAGATATCGCGGGTTATAGCTCGACCGACATCATCGCGTACTACTTGTTGACGATGCTGGTGCGGGCGTTTTCCAGCATGCCCGGCCTCGCCTCGGGCATTGCCCGTCAGGTGCGCGAGGGCGAAATCAAAAAATTCATGATCCAACCGATCGATTTGGTCGGCTACCTGCTGCTCGCCCGCATCGCGCACAAAGTGGTGTACTATCTGGTCGCTGCGGGGCCGTTTGCCTTAGTCTACTTCGTCTGCCGCAGCTATTTTCCCGGCTGGCCTGACGCGACCGTCTTCGCGGTTTTCCTTTGTTCGTTGCTACTCTCTTTCGCATTAGGTTTTTTCCTCGAAGCCTCGATGGGGATGCTCGCCTTTTGGTTCCTCGAAGTCACTTCGCTGTTGTTCGTTTACATGCTGTTTACGTTTTTCTTCTCGGGGCACATGTTCCCACTCGATTTTTTACCAGAGCCGTGGAAGACGATCGTCGATTTTATGCCGTTCCAATACATGGCTTATTTCCCCGCAGCGGTGTTTTTGGGGAAAATCGAGGGGCCAGAAATGTGGCAAGGGCTGGCGATTCAGATCGGCTGGGTGCTGTTCTTTATCTTTACGTGCCGTCGGATGATGCGCGCCGGGTTTAATAGGTACAGCGGGTTTGGGGGGTAGGGTTAATGTAAGATTTACGATTGAAGATGTGGAATTTGGTAAGGGCACCTCAAAAAAACGTCGCGAAGCAGGCCGCTCCCCTAGCCCGCGCCGGATTTTTACGGACGGTTGGAATTTCAGAACTCAAAAAACCATCAAGTGTGCTTGCCAAATGGGAAGCTTGGCGCTAGGACTTGAGGAAGTCCTTTTTGTTTCCCAGGAGTTCCGCGATGCAACCGACGTTTTTTGCTTGACACCTTTTGATTTTGGCCA
>JAADGD010000074.1 GCA_013152515.1 Planctomycetota bacterium | reverse complement strand
GGCCGCCGCAGTCGCTGGGTTTGATGACCGTGTCGTGCTGAAAGGCCGAGGGGAAACCGAATCGCCGCTGGCTGAGCGAGCTGCCTAGTTGGTTTTGGAATTCTTCGCGCGTCGGCAATCGCCAGGGACGACGGCTTTGGAGCAGCGCTGTGATATCGAGTGTCTCGTCACCGCGGCGCACTTGCAATTTCAAGAGATCGCCTGGGCTGTGTTCGCGGATGCGACGGACGAAATCTTCGCGCGTTGGAGTCGGCCGTTGATTGATGCTGAGCACCAAATCGTTGCTCTGCAAGCCTGCTTCTGCCGCGCCTGTGTGGGGGAAAACCTGAATAATCAGCGGTACGTCGGTGTGACGGTCTAAATGCACGCCCAACGTGCCAGCCCGATGGCTGATTTCTCGCGGGCCGACACTCAGCACACCGACCGCCTGCGGCCCGCGCTTCAAGCCGACCGTCGCTAGCCATGCACCGATGTCGGGCGTAGGCGATGTCTTCAGTTGTAACGTGGTCAGACGCTGGGCATCAATTTTGAGTAGCGCTAGGTCATAGTCGCGGTTGACTCCAACGATCCTCGCGTCGAATTCGCGCTGATCGGCCAGCAAGCAAGTGATTTTGCCGGGCAGCCGACTTGCTTTGGTGAGTACCCAACCGTCGGCACCGACAATGCCGCCCAGCGCCGTGTCGCGCCCGTCGTTACGCACACGCACCGTTGCTTGCCGCGCCTCGGCAATCACTTCGCGAAACGCTGATCGCACATGAGGGCCACTACTCAGCCGCCACTTGGGAATGGTTAGCCGCGCAGTCGGAAAGGGCCGCGAATCGGCAAGTTCTTCCCAGCCCTCAAGCGGCGCTGTTTCTTGCGCTGAATTAGGGGCTGCGTGGGACACGAGGACCATCGTAGAGATGAACCACAACGGAACGACGGAACGACGACAAAAAAAGCGGGCGGAAAATCGTTGTTGCTTTGTTCCGTCGTGTTTCATTTTCCCTTTCATCATCGTCCCTCCTGCGAATCTGATTGGTCCCAATCGCCGCGCGGTTCCGAGCGACGGATGCCAGCCAACACGACTTCTACTTCGGTTGTTTCGCCATCGCGTTTGATCTTGAGTCGCATTTTTTGTCCTGGTCGCTTCTGGAGAACTTTTTGAGAGACTTCGTCAAAGGTCGAAATCACTTCGCCATCGACGGCTAGCACCACATCGCCTGGATGCACGCCCGCCTCGTAGGCAGGCAAGCCGCGAAAGACTTCGGTGATTAAGCATTGCCCCTCGTCCGTATGACCGGCGATACCTATCAAGGGACGTAGATCGGAACTCACCACATCGACCAACGCGTCGCCCCACACTTCGCCAGCGAGCAAACGCTTCCAACTCTTGCGGATTTCGACGACCGGGACATGAAAGTTGTGTACGATCTGCGGGCCGATGCTGGAGTGGACCGCCAAGACTTCGCCGCGCAAGTTGATGAGCGGTCCGCCCGAATCACCCCCGACCAACGTGCAGTCGGTGCAAACCCAGTCGTCGTCGACGCCCAACACGCGTCCCAATCGGAGTGGCGGCGCGCGATCGTCTAGCGTTCCGCCCGGCTGCCCGAGGGTGATTACCCATTCGCCAATTTTTGGCAGCGTTTTAGCGATGGGCAAAAACGGCAAGTCGGCGGGTGGATTTTCTAGCTGCAGCATTCCGGCATCGATCCCGTGGTTGGCACCGAGTGTCTTGCCGACAAGTTTGCGTCCATCGGGCAACAACACCGTCGCCCGACGATCTGCTTTGCCAATCACATGCCCCGCTGTCAGCACCAAGCCGTCGGCACTGACAATCACCCCGCTGCCAGCCCCTTGCCCCACCACGACACCTACAGTCGCCGGCATCGCTTGCTTGGCCACCCGTTGGACTTGTTGTTGCAGAGAACGAAGATGCTCAACACGACGTGGATAGCGTAACGCCAACACACTTTGCACTTCAGCGGGAATCGGGAGCGACTCGGCAGCAGGAGCCTGAACGCCGAGCGCACAGAGCAAAAAGCTAAGCGTACACGACAATACGATGGCCATTCGACAGCGAGTCATCAGCGTGAGCCCTCAAAAGATGTTTCGTTCCAAGACTGGCTCCCCCAAGCCAGCAGTCCACTTGCGGTACTATTGTTATCGTCTACTTCCCGTGAGGCAACTTACCTATTTTCGCAGGTCCTTTCCGAAGAAATAGCAAACTACTGTACAAATGCACTTGCTATCTGTACGTCCGTATATTAGCATGACTGACAACGGTTCGAGGTGAAAAAGTCACGACTTCCGTCTGTGGCCATTTAATGACCTGGGCGAATCCAAACTTCAAATGCGACACGTAGCGAAACTCCGAACCGTCCCGGCGCGCCGGGACGGTTCGGTGGAAAAGTTATTTTTTCTTCGCCATCCTAGTGTGCGACGAAGGCAAATGTTGTGTTTATAGTTTGAATTCGGCCCTGTGAAACCCTGTGAAAACTGGATATTTCCAAAGGAATCTCCTATGAGTTTCGACCAACTGACCAAGCGACAGCGTGAAGTTTTCGACTTTATCCGCAGTAAAATCAACGGACGCGGCTATGGCCCGACCGTGCGAGAAATCGGCGAGAACTTCCAGATCAAGTCGCCCAATGGTGTGATGTGCCATCTCAAAGCCCTCGAAAAAAAGGGCCTGATCACTCGCGAGCCCAACATGTCGCGCGCGATCCAACTGACCGAAGCCGCCCGAGAAGATCGCGGTATGCCGCTCGTCGGACAAATCGCGGCTGGTAGCCTCACGGAGGCGATCGAGCAGGCCGAGCGATTTGAGTTCGAGGACTGGTTTGGCCAAAAAAACCTGTTCGCGCTGCGAGTCAAAGGCGAGTCGATGATCGAAGCCGCAATCGCCGACGGCGATCTGGTCATCTGTCGCAAAGCCCGCACCGCCGACAAAGGCGACATCGTCGTCGCCCTCACCGACGACGGCGACGCCACACTAAAATACTGGCACCCCGAGGCCAACCGCGTCCGCCTACAGCCAGCCAACTCGTCGATGAAGCCGATTTATTGCCGGAATGTGAAAGTGCTGGGGGTGGTGACCGGAGTGGTGCGGAAGATGTGAGGGGGTCCCTGTCGCGCTGTTATTCATCACAGGGCTTGATCGTTAAGAACTTGATCGTCTTGTCGGTAAAAGAGTAAGTAGATGAAATGACTGGGGAAATCCACCCCTAAAATTCGGGCACGCCAAACGTCTATCTTTGCGATCCTAATTCCGTCAGTTTCCGGTGATCGCCGGATTGACCACTCTGCTCCTGCGATCACTTTGCGGGCTCGTTCAAATTCTTCAC
>JAADGD010000178.1 GCA_013152515.1 Planctomycetota bacterium | reverse complement strand
GCCACGGTTGGGCCGCTTTCGATTTCTGGCACGATGTAGGGCGCGCGTTGCTTTTGCCGACTACGGAGCTGCGTCGCCCCGTCGTTGTTGGTGAAGGTCTCGGTCGCGGTGTCGATTTCGAGCCAAGGGCCGAGAGTCAACGCTCCTGCGTCGGAGTCGACGTCGACGTCGTTGGCACGGAGGTGGCTGGCCATTCGGTCGAAAGAACTGGAAAGCAGCGGGTCGGCTTTGATGAAATCGGCGATCTCTGCGGCCGACTTTTTCTCGCCCAGTCGATGCGAGATCGCGCCGGTATGGCAGAGCGAACTCGACAGATGCCCTTCCAGAATCTCGGCATTGAGTTTCGATTGATCACGCGCTTCGACCGCCTCCAGCCAGTTGGCATGGTGCGAATTTTGTTCGTTGCTCCATTGTTTGACGAGTTGGCCCAGGTTGTCGTAGATCTGTACTTCGCGGTAAGAGGGGACCACAGCAAAGCCCTCTTCGCATTGCACGAGGACACCGATCCCCGAACCGCGAAACTTGTCCATCGATTCGCGCCAGTGCTTTTGCCCCGCCTTGGATCGCGGCAGGCCGCGCGTTTCGAAGATCAATGGAGCGGCAGCATAGTCCTGATAAACGATCTGAGTGTTCGGCGTATCGCCAGCGTCTTCGTAGCCCAACCGACCGCCGATGCTAATGACGCGTGGGGCGAGTGTGTTTTCTCCCAAGAACCAACGAGCGATGTCCATTTGGTGAATGCCCTGGTTGCCCATGTCGCCATTGCCGGTGTTAAAATCCCAGTGCCAATCGTAGTGGACTCGACTACGGAAGAGTTCACGTTTTTCGGCTGGGCCACACCAAGCATCGTAATGCAGGGTCGAGGGAATGACCAATGGTTTGTCGAGTTTGCCGATACTGGGACGCGGTTTGTAGCAAGTGCCCAAAGCGTACTGAATTTTTCCGAGCTGACCACTTTGGATAAACTCAACGGCTTGCTGCAAACTTTCGTTCGAGCGCGATTGAGTGCCACACTGAACGATGCGATCGTACTTGCGAGCGGCGGCGACCATTTGGCGGCCTTCCCAGATGTTGTGCGAAATGGGTTTTTCCACGTAGACATCTTTGCCTGCCTGCATCGCCGCAATCGCGAGCAACGCATGAGTGTGGTTTGGAGTGGCGATCGAAACCGCGTCGATGTCCTTGCGTTCCAGAAGCTTGCGATAGTCGGTGAATCGATCGACCTTGCGGTTCCATTGCTTGTCGACTTGGTCGGCTTTTTCGTGAAGAACTTTTTCGTCGACATCGCACAAAGCGACCACGCTATTTTTGAGTTCTTTGATGTGCTCGTTACCACGCCCATTGAACCCGATCACTGCGACACGAATACCCGATCGATTCTGAGCCGCAGCTCGAGAGAATTTCGTCAGACTCGCTGCAGCAACGGTTGCGGCGGAGGTCGCCAGGAAGTGTCTTCTGGTAGAGGGTCGTCTGGTAGAGGGGCTTGGGGAGACAGGCATAATTGGGGTCCTCGATCGAAGTCGGCACGAAACTCAAAAATACAAAAGCCCACTCGGTGGGTGCTGGTTGCGTATTGTACCAAAAAAGGAGCGAGTTTTGAAGTCGACGCTAAAGATGCCCAGGAGGACTTTCAAGTCCTAATTTCTAGCCAAAGATTGAAAAACAAACCACGACGACACGACGGACACGACGTGCCAGCTCTCTGTCAACGCGTGCGTTGTGGCCGTTGTGTCGTTGTGGTTAGAGTCTTGTAGGTAGGGGAGAAAAGTGACTTTGCAGTTCGCCTGGGCTGCTCTCCTCATTTCCTCGACGTTTGCGGACTCTGTGATTAGAATGAGAGCAAGGTTCAGAAAGCCCCGTTTTTGGAACAGACGGTCTTGTATTGATGCTCTTGCTTTGGTTCAACAAGTGTCTAGTGCGATCACGCCGCGCGCTGCGTGCGGCTGGTGTTGCCGCTGCGCTGATGGTTGCATGGTTGACAGGTTGTTTGCAAACGCAGGCCATCACTGTCGAAGTGCGTTTGGTGTGTGACTTGGTGGGCAGTTGTGGTGAGGGCGATTTTTTCTTTGATAATCCCGAGGCGCTGGAAACGCTCCAGTTTGCTACGCGCGCATTCGAGCCGTTCGCCGATAGCCTGTCGGCAGTGACGGTTTCGCCGATGGCTTCGTTTCAGAATCCTGATACGGGCGCGATCGGTTTTGGCATTAGTAACTTATTCGTACAGGCAGAAACCGTGATCGTTTATGCCGGAGGGCGCGACTTGCCCGACGGCCAAGTCGGAGCGGCAGGCCCAGGCACTCCGCTCAACACTTTTGATCGAGGTCAAGGCGTGGTTACCGGAGCAGGAGCTACCGATTTTGCGCCGTGGGGAGGAGCGATTGCTTTCGATACCACGGCGCTCGACGGCAGCGACCGCAATTGGAATTTTGGTATTCAGAATGAGCCCGCGCCAGGTCAAGTCGATTTCCTTTCGGTCGCGCTGCACGAACTGGGACACTTGTTTGGTTTTGGTACGGCCGATTCTTTTGCCAACCAAGTGGTCGATAACGCGTTTGAGGGGAGTACCTCTGTCGGGCTTTACGGAGAGCCGGTTCCTACCTTTCCTGACGGGCAGAATGTGGACCAACATTGGGGAAACGGCCTGACGAGTCCGCCCTATGCCAACGAACCGCGCGTGGCACTCGGGCGTTCGATTGTTTCAGGCCGTCGGACGGTGCTTTCGCCCGTCGATTATGCCGCCTTCGACGACATTGGCTGGGAGGTTCCGCCCCAGTTGCTAGGGTTGCAAGGCAATTCAGACAATGACGCGGACGTTGATGGCAGTGATTTCCTGGCTTGGCAACGCGGTAGTGGCCTCACCGGCGTAGGAGCAGCCCTGGGAGATTTAAGCGGCGACACGGACGTTGACGATTACGATTTGTGGCTGTGGGCACAAAATTTCGGCGCAACGGCGGCAGCAAGCAGCACGGCAACAAGCTTTGTCGTGCCGGAGCCAAGCACCGCCAGTATTTTGGCGTTGGCAATCGGTGGAATTTTGGTGTGGCGCCGCCGGCGTGGGTTGACTAGGTCGGCAGGTCCGTTTTCTTCGTCAGCCAGCTAGGCTTCAAAACATCGCTTGGCTTGCTTGGCTGAGTCCAAAGACGATCAATCCGCAGAAAAAGACTTGAGTGATCGTCACCGCTAAGGCTGAAGCGATCGTAGTGCGAATTGAAAACGAGATGATCAGTGCCGAGGTGAGCAAAACCAGCAATAACTGACTGCCTAGACCGAGCGCAAGATGGTTGTGATTCAAGACGATGCGTAAGCCAAAGTTGGCGACCAATATCACA
>JAADGD010000065.1 GCA_013152515.1 Planctomycetota bacterium | reverse complement strand
AGCTTTTCGCCGAGCAAGTCAAAAGCTTGGCTGTTGTCATCGCCCCAGTTGTCGCCGTCGGAAAACTGAAAGCAGTAGATGTTCCAATCGGCGACAGGAAATTCTTTCTCAATCAGCTCGTCACAAACTTTGTAGGCCGAGCTGATTCGTGTGCCGCCGCTTTCGCGAGTGTGATAAAAAGTGTGTTCGTCGACCTCCTTGGCCATCGCGTCGTGGATGATGTAACGCGTCTCCAGGCCCTTGTATTGGCTGGCCAGCCAGGTGTCGATCCAAAAGGCCTCGGTGCGGACGATTTCTTTCTGTTCGTCGGTCATCGATCCCGACACGTCCATCAAATAAATAGCCACAGCGTTGACTTGCGGCTTAGGGATGTCGTTCCAACTGCGATACTGGACGTCTCGTTTGATGGGGACGACTTTTGGATTGTCCGGCTCGTACTTGCCGGTGGAAATTTGTCGGCGGAGTGCGTTGAGGTACGTCCGCTTGAAATGCCGGAGCGATTCTGGCCCCGTTTGACGGATGCTGTTGTACTTCGATTTCTCTGCGATGACGTTGGCGGTGCCTTTGGGTTCGATGCGCGGCAGTTCGAGTTCGTCGCCAAGCATCGCGGCCAATTCCTCCAGCGAGACATCGACCTCCATCAAATGCCCAGAGCCCGGCTCGCTGCCAGCTTTGCCGCTGCCCTCCGGCCCTTCGCCCGGCTTGCCCACGACGTCGCCTTCTTCGCCATCACCTTGCCCCACGCCGCCCGAACCGTTCTTGCCAAACCGAAATCGCGGCACGTCGAGTTTTGGCACAGGGATGCTCACGGCGTCTTTCCCGCGACGACCGATCATCTCGCCGTGCGTGATGTACTTGCGCAGATTCTCCCGAATCCGTCCCCGGACGATTTGCTTAAACCGGCGTTGATCGCGTTCGATTTCCATAGTGATAAATAGCTCAAGTAAAATTAGCTAACCACGACGACACAACGACACGACGGAAATAAGGTTTGGAATTTATACTTTCTTTCTTTACGTTGTGTCGTTGTGTCGTCGTGGTTAGTATTCAACATGCTAGTTGCTTTCCTTCGTGTCGCCGCGAGCGAAAATGCTGGCGACGAAATTCAGTACGTCGGTCGCGCTTTCGTCGTCGTAGCCGTGGTCGCGGATGAGGCGGCCTTTGACGACGTCGATTTTCTTTTGTGTCTCTTCGTCGATGACGTTTGAAACGAGACTCGTGAGTTTGATCGAATCTTTTTGGTCCTCGAACAGCTTGAGTTCGAGCGCCTTGTTGAGGCGTTCGTTCGTGCGGTAATCAAACTTTTTGCCATCGATCGAGAGCGCGCCGATGTAATTCATGATCTCGCGACGGAAATCGTCCTTACGGCTGTCGGGGATGTCGATTTTGTCTTCGATCGAACGCATCAGACGCTCGTCGGGCTCTTCGTATTGGCCCGTAAACGGGTTCTTGACTTTTTCCTTTTGCGTGTAGGCTTTGACGCTATCGATGTAGTTGCCGCAGAGGCGTGACAAGGCGTCTTCGTCGGCGGCGATGGCGCGTTGGACTTCGAGTTTGACGATATTTTCGTACTCTTCTTTCACCACGCCAAGCAGCTCTCGGTACTCTTGCTTCAACTCCTCGTTGTTGATGAGGCTGTGATGCTTCAAGCCGTTTTCTAGTTCGTTCATCACCATAAACGGGTTGATCGAACTCGCCTCGGGGTGCGCGACGAGGGCGTTGGAAATTTTATCTTGCACGTAACGCGGCGAAATGCCAACGAGGCCTTCGTTGGTGGTCTGCTCACGTAGCTCTTCGATGTTTTCCTCGGTAAAACCTGGAAGGCTTTTGCCGTTGTAGAGTTTGAGCTTTTGCAAGCGTGTGAGTCCGGCGTGCTTAGGCTCTTCGAGCCGAGTGAGCAGCGCCCACATGGCGGCCATCTCGATCGTGTGCGGCGCGATGTGCTTGCCGATGACCGATTTGCTGT
This sequence comes from Planctomycetota bacterium, assembly GCA_013152515.1. Taxonomy (GTDB): domain Bacteria; phylum Planctomycetota; class Planctomycetia; order Pirellulales; family Lacipirellulaceae; genus Bythopirellula. The sequence goes on along the minus strand of JAADGD010000065.1, from coordinate 15,684 downwards.
TGTAATCCTTTTCGTAAATACAGATCTCGTGTTCGAGCGTGGTGACGTACGGGATGTCGATTTTGACGGTGCGGTCGCGCAAAGCTTCCATAAACTCGTTGTTTTGCAAACGACGATACTCGGGCTCGTTGGTGTGGCCGAGGATCACCTCATCGATGTCGGTCTGGGCAAACTTTTTCGGCTTGATGCAATGTTCCTGGCTAGCACCGAGAAGATCGTAGAGAAAAGCCACGTCGAGCTTCAACACTTCGACGAATTCGATGATGCCACGATTGGCGATATTGAACTCGCCATCAAAATTGAACGCGCGCGGATCGCTGTCGCTGCCGTATTCGGCAATCTTGCGGTAGTTGATGTCGCCGGTTAGCTCGGTGGCGTCTTGGTTTTTCTCGTCTTTGGGTTGGAAAGTGCCGATGCCGACACGGTCTTTTTCGCTGAGAATCACACGGCGGACGCGGATGTCCTGGACAACGCGAGTCCAATCACCATCGTATTTTTTCAGTCGCTCTTGGTACATAAAGCGGCAGTAGGGATCCAATTCGCCACGAATGCGCACTTGAAAATCGTCAGGACTGCGCCCTTCGTTGAGTCGGGCGGTGACCTCCTCGCGGAAACGCTGAGGGATAAGATGCAGCGGCTCCTCGTTCATCGGGCACCAGTCGATTTTGTCGGGGTCCCCTTTGCCAGAATCGTCTTCATCGACCCAACCGAGTGTATAGAGGGCACCTTCGTCAGTAGCGGAATAAGTTTCCAGGCCTTGCTTGAGCAGGCGGGCAATTGTGCTTTTGCTGCTGCCGACGGGGCCGTGGAGCAACAGCACGCGTTTTTCTATGCCATACTCATGGGCAGCGCTCTTCAAAGCGTTGACGAGTTTGTGCAGAGGACCGCGCAGACCGAAGACGGCGTCGCGACCGCCGTTATCGGGGTCGTCGAAGAAACAGTAGTGATGTTCTTTCTCACGTCCTTTGTTGATGACCTCGACTCCGTAGCCGAGAATCATGTCGTAAATCCGTTGGTACGCGGTGCGCGTCACTTGCGGATTCTCGCGGACGATGTCGAGATATTCTTCAAAAGTACCGACCCAGTTCTTGCGGCGAAACTGCGATCGGTCTTGTCGATTAGAAACTAGCGAAATAATTTCGTTACCAGTAGTCATGCCTGTTCTCCTTGTTGTGGATGAACCTAGTCGTCGTATTTCCCTGAGCCATCGGTGCTAGCCGCGAGTGAATCTACGCAAAACTAAACGTCTCTTCTGATTCACTCGCGGTTAGCGCCGACGGCTCAGTTTCTTGAATCCAACACATCGTAGCGCCTCCTTGCGCGATCACTGTGGTGTTGCATCTGAAAGTGGAATGCTTTCTCGTTCGGGGAGACAGCTATTGTCCGACAGAAAAAAGGCGGGCTTGATCAGACGAGGAGCGTCGGATGTCCCGTTCCAAGGGAGAGAAAGCGACTCACGCTGCGATGACGAGGCGACGCCATGCGGCCAGAGTGCAAACACCTAAGCGAAAGTTGGCAAAGAGCGCTGAGGTCTCGATCGGCTTCCAGCGGCACGCTCTGGGTGCGCCACCTTTGGCCCGCGAACTGCAAAGGCAATAGCCGTCCAGCTCGCTACTACTTCTAGTATCAGCACAAAATATAAAGCAGGCAACATCGCATGCACTGAAAAGACAACCACAAACAGTAATCGGTGATCTAACGGCCCATTTCGATGTAAGTGCTTATTTCGTAGTATTTTAGTGCGACTCTCAAGTATAAGCCAGCAATCTGCCAGTTGTGGAAAATGCTGTATTTTTCAGGTCGCGATCTAGCTACTCCGCCTGGACATTTTGCGGTATATCACTGCCGCTAGCAGAGATGGCTGCAATACGAGGCATCGCCGGAGCGTTAAAAAATAGGGTTCTTCGGTGATGCGAAGCATTGCACTTGCCACTGCATTCAGTAGGTATGGGGGGAATGCGAAGATTTCTCGGATAAATTTGACTTTTCCGAAAGTCGCGACTTTGCTGAGGCCGATATCGAATGTACGTGCTTTTTCTCGGGGGGGCTCCCGAGACGTTGGTCGACGGTTTTTCTTGTCGGTCCGCGTCGATGACCAAGGCGGTGGCTACGGTTTGCGTGGCTGCTGAGGGTCGATGATGAATAGCTCCTCAAAAAATATCTCCTTCCGAATAGGGCGTCTTGCCCTCGCGACAATCGCCCTACTGCTTTCCCCGACGATTGCTTCTGAGACAGCCTATGCCGGCAACCCTGGCGTGCACTTTCAGCGTCCCGGCGCCGCCCGAGCGCAGCGCGAACAGGCGAATAGAAATTTTCGTCGGCCGGGAGTGCAGCGCGCGGCGAAAACGCAAGTGGATGCGAAAAAAGTCGCTGCGGCAAAAGTTGTTCGCACAAAAAAACCTGCTAAAAAACGGCGAGTTGCCCCTGAGCGAGCTGCAAAAGCACTCCCCAAGCCTCAAACTGAAGTGAAGCCAAAAACCGTACGGAAAAAAGTGGTTGTGCAGCGCGATCGGCAGGTCGCGGTCGCGAGCGAGGGACGAGTGCAAGACGATTACGATTACGAATTAACCACCGACTTGCAACTCGCTTCGTATGGTTGCGATGTCTGCGGCGGCCAAGGCAATGGCGAAGCTTGCTGCGGCCTCCCGGAGGCTAGTTGCGAGATGTTTGAGCCAGGCTGTGGAATCGCGGAGCCTAGCTGTGGAGTAGCTGGTGGTTGCGGAGAGCCAAGTTGTGGCATTTCCGAACCGAGCTGTGGATTGTATGAACCTGGTTGCGGAATCGGCGAACCTGGCTGCGGCATGGCCAGTGGTTGCGGCGAAGGAGTCGGCTGCGGTAGCAGTGTGGCCCGTCCAGGCCCTGATTATTGGTGTTTTCCGGTCTGTTTGCCGCGATTCAAAGACCTTTCCGTTTGGGCTGGCGTGCAAGGTTTTCGCGGGCCGCGTGATTTTGCCAACCAGCGAAGCGACTCGAACTTTGGTTTTCACGAAGGAATCAATGTCAGTGGCCGTGCGCCGTTAGTCGGTTTGTTGTTTCCTCAGTTGAGCTATCAGCTTGGTTACCAAGCGGTGCAAAGCCGACTGAGCGGCACGGCGACTTCGGTGGACGATCGGTCGCAACAGTTTGTTACGGCGGGGTTATTTCGCCGGGTCAACACGGGCCTACAATTTGGTGTGGTCTGGGACATGATGGACGATGACTTGGATACGGACGTGACGTTGCAGCAAATTCGAGGAGAGATCAGTCTGAAGAGTCCTCGGGGTCGCGAAGTTGGTTTTTGGTTCACCAAGAGTACGAACGACGATGCCTCGCTTGGCATTCTTTACGAAACGGTTGACCAATACGCTGCTTTCTATCGCTGGCATTTCGGTAACGGCTACGAAAGCCGCCTGTGGGGCGGAGCGACTGGTGACGGCGAAGGTCTGTTCGGTGGCGACTTTTACGCACCGCTCAATGATCGTTGGTCTCTCCAAACAGGATTCAATTATCTGATTACTGATGCCGCAAACGGACTGGCAGGCGTCAGCCAAGAATCGTGGAACATCGGCATCAATCTGGTCTGGCACTTGGGCAACACGGCGAAGCGTGGCTGCAAGAGCCCCTACCGTCCAATGTTTGCCGTTGCGGATAACGGCTGGATGTTTGTCGATCGGAAGTAGCAATGTCGAAACACTCCACCAACGACGAACGAAGAAGAGCAAACAAAAGTTAATAACCGCGATCTAACAGATCGCCGGAGTGAGGAATCAACAGAGGAAAAATCGCTGTAATATCCAGAAAAGTCTCGCTTTCTACCCCAAACCTCTCATTTTTACGCGATTTGGCGCTCCGTCTTGCCGATTTCGTCGTTACACTGGAGCGTTTCTCGCCTGCCCGTCGGCCCCGACAGGGCAAATTAACACTAATATTGGGAGTTTCGAGCGATGCAACCATCATCCTTACAAAGGGTTGAAACGAATTGGGAGGACGAAGAGAACAATCGTCACGTGTCTGTTGCCGTGGAATTCACGCGCAAGGACAACACGGTCGAGATTCACTCGCTCACTCCCCAGCAAGTCACTTTCCTCTGCCCTGAGTCAAACAATCCGCTGCGAAGCATCGGCGTCTGGACCGACAAGGGTCGCGAGTTGCTAGCCAAGCAACTGCACGCAGCCGGTTATCTGCCACAGTTGGAAGAAGAGATCGAAGCTTCGTTGGCTGTCTAGCTTTACGGTATTGATTTCAGAGGCAGGGATTTCAGAGGCAGGCAAGTCCGAGGCAAGATTGAAACACGATAGCGGTCCCGATATTTTGGGGTCGCTATTTTTGTTTATCCTTTTACCGTCTGTTGACCTGAATTTTCGGTGGTAAGATGTTGGGATTTTGGATGCGGAATTGATTGAGGGGTGGCACGGACGGAGTCGTGTCGGATTTGCCCCAGTCGCCAAAAGTCACCTTCACTTTGCGAGGCTGATTATTTCGTAGGAGAGTGAGGGTGACAGTGTCTCCAGGCTTGTGCTTGCGGATTTTGTCAGTCAGCTCTTTGAAATCGACAACTTTCTCGCCGTCAAATTCTGTAATGCGATCCCCTAGCTTGATCCCTGCCTTTTCAGCAGCCGAGTTAGGTTTCACTTCGGTAATGCTTCCTTGAACGTTCCTGCTTCCTACGCCGAGATACGCGCCTACACGTACATCGACGACAACGCTGGGAGCTTGCTTCTTAAATTTCTCAATGGCTGCCGGTGATATTTCGGTGCCATAGATTTCCACACGTTGGACTCCAGGCAATGCGGCAATGTGTGCTAAGACGGGGTCGGACAAAGGGGCGTCGTGTAGACTGATCCACGAGGCGTGTGGTATATCGGCCAAGTGCTTCAGGCCTTCGTAGCCCCCTTTCCATTGGGGACCGAGAATCACTTGCACGTTGTTGACGCTATGCGTAATACCCTTGGCACCCAAAGCAATCAGGGCATCGAGGGCAGCCTGCGCGCGCACTTCTGCTAACAAACGCTTGGCCATGCTCGACTCGCGAGGGCGATTCGTCAGAATGGACAGCTTTTCCAGAGCTGTGAGTCGCAAGCCATGCTCTTTCGCTTCGGTCCATTGCAACAAGATGTTGATCGCTCGTGTGGAACTTTCGAGCGAACCCGACTTGGCGACCTCAGCCACAGCCGTCAGGGCTGGCTCGCCAGCCTGTTCTAGTTGCTGTTGAGCCCGCTGACGAATATCAAAACGATCGTCGTCGAGCTGGGCCGCCCATTGCTCGATTTGCTCGACTGCCGGCGAGTTGGTCGGAGGCGGTTCTGCGAATAGTTCACTGGCGACCGAGCTGGCCAAGACTGCAAAAAGCAATAGGCGAAGCTGGTGGCGACCATTTGCGATACGAGACATTACGACGGCAAGCAGAGTACGGGGGATGTGGGCAAGGCGACTTCGCCATTATAGCACTTTTTACAGTTTGATCAGGGGCATTTTTGGCGCGATAAGCCGCAAGCGGCAAGCTTGCCGGCCCCGTTGTGGCCACGGTCGGCTTCGATTAGGCTCGGTTTCATGAACTTTGCACTCCTAGGAACCGACCCCGATAGCATCGCCTTGGCCCAAGCAGCCGAGGTGGCAGGGCACGCGATCGTCTGGTGTGGCGATATTGCAGACGCTTGTCCGTTGATGCCAGGGTGGCCGGCGGAGGACTTGGGCGGCGAGTGGGAGGCTTTGTTGGACCAAAGTACGGCGGACGCGGTGATTGTTGGACGTGGGCAGGCAACAGCCAGCTTGCGTGCCGAGCAAGTCAATCTTCTTACCAAAAACGGCGTGGCCATTTTGACGACCTTTCCACTGGTCGACTCGGTGCTTTCTTACTACGAAATTGACATGTCTCGTGGCGAAAGCGATGGGATCTTGCTGCACTTCAATCCGCTGAAAGAGCAACACACGATTTTGGATGAGTGCCGTGAATGGATCGCCGACGGACACCCCGAATTGGGGGCCGTTGAGCAGGTCGTTTGGGAACGAACGCTAGTGGAGCGAACACAGGAACGCGTATTGTGGCACTTTTCGCGCGACGTAGAACTGCTGTCGCTCCTCGATGGGCGGCTCAATCGCCTGGGGGCCTTGGGTTCGCCCGACGAAGCGGCGACCTACGCGGGCCTGAGTGTGCAACTACTTGGCAAAAGCGAAGTCCCCATGCGTTGGCAGGTCGGGCCGGTCGAGAAAGACTCCGCGTCGCGTCTGGTGTTGATCGCCGAACGCGGAAAAATGACTCTCGACTTCGACAAAACTGGCCATGCGACGCAACTGACGATGAGCCATGACGGCGAATCGCACATCACCGAGCTACAAGAAGTCGACGCCGCGTCAAACGCTGTTCAGCGTTTTGTCGACGCGATCGTAGCTGGCAACGGAAGTGCCAGCACTTGGCCCCAGGCCCTAGCCGCGATGGAATTGACCGACACGATCGAAATCAGCCTGCGACGCGGTCGAATGATCGAAGTCCACCAGCAACAATTGACCGAGCAGATGGCCTTCAAGGGCACCATGTCGGCTTTGGGCTGTGGCGTGCTGCTATTGCTACCACCGCTACTGCTGTTTTTAGGTTGGGCGGCAGAACTGCTGGGCTTGCCCTGGGCAAAGTCTTGGTCGTACGTGCTGTTAGGGCTGCTGGTGGCGTTCTTGAGCTTGCAGTTGATTCCAAAATTGCTATTCAAGCGATAGCCGTGTTGCCACGCAACACAAGGTCGCTAAAGAAGACTTTCGATGCGCCTTGTTTTGCGTGCAGCACGGTTACTTGGTGATATTTAACGGTTAGGCAAAAGCTGCGGGTCAGGTGTTGCCGATAATTTCTGAGCGGAGATTTCCTGCTCGTACGATAGCAACTTCCTTGGTGAAGCTCGTTGCCAAACTCCAATCCCAACAACTGGCGTGGCTTGCTAGCAATCTGGCTATTGAGCTGCTCGGGCTGTGCTACTCAATGGTCTCAGTTGCCTGATGACTTTGCGTATGCATTCAATCAAACGCAATTGGGCTGGGAAATCCAGGACATCTGTAAGAGTTGTTCGACGGGAAGCTTTGCCTGCGACGAGGGCACGGAAAGCAACGACTGCCGCGTTCCGATCTACGAAGAAGCTGTCTATCTCGGCGAGCCAATGCCGGCACGTCGTCCGCGTATCGCCGTAGGGCCACCGCCAGAGCCCTACGAGCCGCCGATGCCGCCCAAGTTCCTGCCGGTGCCTTCGCGTAGCGTGTTTTGAGACGCTAGACCTGGTTATTAGACGCTAGTTTCAAGCAGAAGCAACTAGCGCCCAACAACTAGCGCCTAGTCACTTTTCTTGACACTCTAGGTCGACTGTGCGGGCTGAGGATTATGGCGTTTAAGCCTGTCGTAGTAGCTGTCCGATTTGATCTGTAATGCCCGGCTTCCTGCGTTCCCGCAAACACAGGTGTTTGGCCGATTCCAGATCGTGCCCCCTATCGGTGCGCTGCTTACCACATTGGACGACCCACTATGCTGAATCTGCGCACCTGCAAAGCCTCTTTCTCGCTTGATAGGGACTACACCTCGCCCACCTGGAATTGGCTGACATTGCTAGCAATCGCTTGCAGTTTCGTCGCCGCGCAGCCAGCAGGTTCGTTTGCCAGCGAACGTCTCACACCCATTGTCCGTGCTGTGCAAGAGAGCAGTCCTTCGGTGGTAAATATCCAAGGACAGAAATCAATCTCCCAAACCGCCGATGGCACGCCGACTCCACCGCGACAAGTCAACGGCATGGGAACCGGGATCGTGATCGACCCACGCGGCTATATTTTGACCAACCACCACGTCGTCAACGGAGTGCGCCGGATCAACGTGACCCTCAAAGAGGGACAAACCTACGTTGCTCAAGTCATCGCTCGCGACAAAAAAACCGACCTCGCGGTGATTCGGATTCGTACACCCAGGCCGCTACCTATCGTACGTATCGGAACCTCCGAAGACCTCATGGCGGGCGAGACCGTGATTGCCGTTGGTAATGCTTTTGGTTACGAACACACCGTAACAACTGGCATCATCAGCGCGCTGCATCGCAACGTGCAGGTGAACGACACCCAGCAATATCTCGATTTGATCCAGACCGACGCGAGCATCAATCCCGGTAACTCCGGCGGACCGCTGCTGAACATCAATGGCGAAATGATCGGCGTGAATGTCGCAGTGCGAGCGGGTGCCCAGGGCATCGGCTTTGCGATTCCGGTCGATAAGGCGTTGGTAATCGCCTCACGGATGATGAGCATCGAAAAGCTCGACAACCATTGGCATGGCCTAGAGGCGCTTTCGCTCGACGGACCGCATGGCCCTGTGACGGTCGCAAAAGTCGATCGTCAGAGCCCGGCCCAATCGAGCGGCTTGCGGAGGGGCGACAAGATCGAGCAAATCGGCGACACAACGATCGAACGGTCGTTGGACATCGAACGCGCATTGCTCGGACGTCGGATCGGCGAGCGAGTCGCAATGCGGATCACTCGTGACGGACAGCCGTTGGAATTGAACTTAGCTGTTGCCCATCGCAGCACACGTGGACGAACGCGCCCGCTGACGACAGCTCAAATTGCAGAGTCTAGCAACTCGCTGCAACAAGCGACTTGGGAGACGCTCGGTTTGAAGCTCAAGCAGGAGCCCTCATCGTCGTTGCGTCGGCTAGGTGTTCCCTATCAAGGCGGAATGCGAGTCGTCTCGGTGCGGCCCAAAAGCTCCGCCGCCGAGCAAGGTGTGCTGCAAGGCGACATCCTCGTCAAGATGCACCGCTGGACGACTGCCTCGCAACGCGACTTGCGGTTCATCGTCGACCATGCCAACAAGCTCTCGCAAAGCGAGTCGGTAAAATTCTACATCGTCCGCGGCGAAGATACTTTTTTTGGGCATATGTCAGTCGCGCGACGCGGTAAGTCGTCGGTTCGCTAGATGCAACCTCGCGAAACCACAAACGCCCGACGCTGGCGGCTTAGCGATCCCAACACACTCCAAGCATTACCCCAGCGAAACCGTCACGGTTTTGCTCTCGGTATAAGCCGCCAACCCCGCTTCTCCCAACTCGCGCCCCAGCCCGCTCTGTTTGAAACCGCCAAACGGCGCCGCCGAATCGAACACGTCGTAGCAGTTCACCCAAACGGTACCCGCACGAACTTCGCTGGCAAAACGGTGGGCTTTGCTGATGTCGCGCGTCCAAACGGCGGCGGCGAGGCCGAAGGTGGTGTTGTTCGCACGGCGGGTCGCTTCGTCGAAATCGCTGAACTTCATTACGCTCAGTACCGGGCCAAAAATTTCGTCGGTCGCGATTCGCATGTCGTCGGTCACGCCGGTAAAGAGCGTCGGCTCGACAAAATAGCCTACATCGCCGTGGCGTTTGCCGCCCGAAACACATTTCGCGCCATCCTGCTTGCCATATTCGACGTACTCCAAGATTTTGTCGAACTGGGCTTGATCGACTTGCGGGCCTTGCTCGGTCTCGGTGTCGAACGGATCGCCGAGCCGCCGGTCTTGGTTCTTCGCGATCAGGCGATCAATCACCTCGTCGTGAACGCTGTCCTCAACAAACAAACGGCTCCCCGCACAACAGCATTGGCCCTGATTGAAGTAGAGCGCGAAGTGGGCACCATCAACCGCTGCGTCGAGATCGGCATCGGCAAAGATCACATTGGGGCTCTTGCCGCCCAGCTCAAAGGTGAGCCGCTTCATCGTGTCGGTAGCAGCCCGTTGAATAATTTTTGCGGTTGCCATCTCGCCGGTAAAGGCAATTTTGTCGACGCCCGGATGTGTGACGAGCGCCGCGCCAGCCGTTGGGCCGTAACCTGGCACAACATTGATCACCCCGTCTGGGATACCCGCTTTTTGTGCCAGCCGCGCCATGCGCAAACAAGTGAGTGGCGTCTGTTCGGCCGGCTTCATCACGATCGTGCAACCCGTCGCCAAGGCGGGACCCCATTTCCAGGCGGCCATCAACGCCGGAAAATTCCACGGAATAATCTGACCGACGACGCCGACCGGTTCGCGACGAGTGTAGCAAAAGAAATCGCCATCGATCGGAATCGTATCACCCTGAATCTTGTCGGCCCAACCAGCGTAGTAGCGAATGCACTGAATTACGAGCGGAATATCGGCGGCGCGCGAGTCGCTAATCGGCTTGCCGTTGTCGAGCGTTTCGAGAGCGGCCAACTCGCCAGCGTTTTCCTCCAGCAAGTCGGCGAACTGGTACATCAGCCGACCGCGTTCGCGGGCATCCATGCGCGACCACTCGCCACCATCGAACTGCGCTCGAGCGGCGTCGACAGCTAGGTCGATGTCTGCGGCATCGCCTTCGGCAATTTGGGCGATTACTTCTTCCGTGGCCGGGTGGAGGGTGTCGAATGTTTTCCCGCTAGCCGACGGAATCCATTTGCCGCCAATAAAGCACAGCGTTTGACGAACTTCGGGGCGAGCGACCTTTTGAGCAGTATTTTCGGCGATCGTAGCCATGTGGGGAGCCTCCAGGAGAGAAGAACATGAGCAGGAATAATAAAAGTCTACCGACTGCCGTATTGCCACGCAATCCGGCTACGAAACGGCTGCGAATTGCTTCGTTGCATGTTTCGCATTCTGCATCCGACCGATGCACGAGATACTTTTTTCTGTAGAAATCCTTCTTGGGCCGAGTAAGTTCCCACTGACAATCGCGATTCCCCCTAACCAAGCAGCCCTAATTTTTGCCCCAGGCAGGCAACTGCAGACCATGAATTTGTTGGTGGATCAACGATTGCGTCGCAGTGCCGCGATTAGAGTCCCCACAAGCAGGAGAACGCTTCCTACTGGCTCAGGTACTTTTTCCACGATTACTAATCGAGAATTTACAGGAATATCTTTGAACACCTGCCGTATACCTGAAGGCCATTCCACGACTAGCTCGTACAGCGGCGCAGTACGATCGCCCAAGCCAAAATGTACTTCCAAATCAGACTGCGACAGGAAATTGGTACCTCCCGAAACATATCGGGTCTGAGCAGAACCCCCTTCATCGGCGATGAGCGTCAAGAATGTGCCAATGCCATCGCGATTCGATACGGTTCCCTCAGTCTGGATGGTCAGGAACGCCCCGCTGGCATTGGTCTCGTTTCGATAGAGCTTGGGTTGTCCGCCGTTATTGACAATAAACAAATCGAGGTCTCCATCCAAGTCGTAGTCGAAAGTCAACAGCCCCTTCCCTGAGCCCGTGTCCGTCAATCCCTCTTCCGCAGCTACTTCAGTAAAAACTCCGTTATCATTACGCCAAAGCTTCATCGGATCTTGCTTGAACGGAACGAGTTCACGATGCCTTCCGGTCATTCCATTGGTCATCACTAGATCGAGATCGCCGTCATTGTCATAGTCAAAAAAAACGGTGCCCCACCCCCAACTACCATCGCGGACTCCGTACAGATCGGTAGCATCCGTAAAAGTTCGGTCCCCGTTATTGAGGTAAAGCCGATTGCCGCTACCGTTCCAATTGCATTGCGCCTCGGGGCAGGGCAAGTCTTCTTGATAAATCGAAGTGACAAACCAATCGAGAAGCCCGTCTCCGTTGACGTCTGCAACCGCAGAACCCATGCCGTTTTCATCGGTGCCAATACCAGACGGATTGGGAGTGAAAGGGCCGGGGGCTCGGTCGAAAGTCCCGTCTCCGTTGTTCCAAAACAACTGAGAAGTATTGAAATCACCCGCTATGGCAATGTCAGCGAACCCATCGCGATCGAAATCTGCGAAAGTTGAGGAAAAAGTAAAGACTCCTGTCCGATCATCGTTGGCTCCATAACCCGCGATGTCACCCATATAGATTCCTGTTTCGAGCGTTGCGTCTTCAAAATATCCTGGATTTTCTGCCCCTAGATTATGTAACACACGTACGTGACTCCAAAGCGAAGGTGGCAAAAACCTCGTGTTGCCCCATTCGTTGACGTGTAAGTCCAGATATCCGTCATTGTCGTAATCTCCCAACGCGGCGCTGGTGCCGTAATGGATTTCGTCGGTCACAATTCCAGCATTTCGAACTACAGCTTCTTCTGAAAAATTCCCGTTGCCATCGTTCATATAAAGGTAGTATCGATAGCCACCTACCGCAGTCACATAGAGATCTAAGTCGCCATCGTTATCGATGTCTCCCATAGCAGCTCCGTTGGTATTCAAGCTAGCCGTGAAACCAGATTCAGCGCTGACATCAATGAATCCTCCCTGTTGGTTATTGAGATAGAGAATGTCTGGACCGTCCACCCGGGTTACGAACAGATCGGGATAACCATCGCCGTCCACGTCGCCAGCAGCTGCGCCGCCAGTCATTCGCATTGCTTCGTTATTCTGAGGCAATATCGTCCACTGTTGATAGTCGATGCCTGAAGAGAGTGTAACATCGGTAAAAGCTGCTCGGACCTGCCCGCAATCTGGAGCCAAAAAAGTCAACAGCACGACCGTAACAGCCAAGGAGGATTTCATGCGAACTAAACCTGCTAAAAACTAGGGAAAAGACTACATAAAACACGGAGGCTGCCTAGAGCGGCCAGTTTGCCTCGGCAACAACACTCCATGCTAATGAATTGTGGAATAAGAAGTCAAATCAATTGTAACAGGAAATATATTCCCCCAGGGCTACTTCAAGTACTTTACTTCCCACGCTGAGGCCGCTATACTTTCGTCCTCATACGTAGTGTCTGAGGCTAGCGTAGCGCTGGATGTATCTCACACACTTGTGCTTTTCTGTGGTTTTTTTAAGTATTTTCCGGTTCGGAATCTTGCTTCCCATTTGAGATCAATAGCATGCAAATGGATTTCCTCGTAAATAAAAATAATAGGCGCGTGGGCTGTTTCGTGCTCTTAAGCTCGTTACTTGTTTTTTCGGGCTGTGGTTCGGATGTGCCATTCGGTATCGTACCAGTTCATGGGACGGTAACCTACGAAGATGGCAGCCTGATTCCTGCTGATGAGATCACTATCATCTTCAATCCGGTGAATCCGCCACGCGAGGGCAAGATGGTTGCGCCGGGTGGACGCACCGCTGTGGATGTTTCCGATGGAACTTTCAAATCGGTAACCAGTTATCGACCCAACGATGGTGTCGTCTTAGGCCGGCATAAGGTAGTGATCATCTCTTCCAAGAAAGGCTCCGGAGCTTTAGTTGCTGCAATATACCGTAAGTCTTCAACGACTCCTCTGGAAGTTGAGGTTTCTGCTTCAGGTCAGTTTCTTGAAATAAAGGTAAGCAAACAATGACTAACAATGCACTACGTTGTCATTCTCCAAGCCCAAGTACACCAAGCCAGCGTACTCGTGCCTTTACGCTGGTTGAGTTGTTGGTGGTTATCGCAATCATCGGTGTTCTGGTTGCTCTCCTCTTACCGGCAGTCCAAGCGGCTCGCGAGGCAGCTCGGCGAACTCAATGTCAAAACAATGTCAAGCAACTGGGGCTTGCTTTGCAAAATTACCATGATGTACGCAAAATCTTTCCGGCCGCTCTCAAGTTGACCGATGGAGAAGAGAGGCGTCCAGAAAGAGCAACGACGCACCGAGAAAACTGGGTCATCCAACTGCTTCCTTACTTTGAACAACAATCCTTGTACGACGCGTTTGATTTGACGGTTCCCATTTCTGGTACGGATGTAAATTCGCAAAATTATAGAGCACGCGGTACAGAACTCGAAGCGATGATTTGTCCCTCAGATGCCTTCAGTGACCAAAGTAAGTATAGGGGCCGTGGAGCCGAAGGAGGCAACTGGGCACGAGGTAACTACGGCGCGAATGGTGCTTTAGGATTTATGAGTCTTGATGAAGCTGGCGGGCCTGAGACAAGATACTGGCTCGACGAGCGAGTTCGTGGCGTGATGGGCGTGAATGTGGCGCTGAGTATGAGACAAATCGGCGATGGTACGTCGAACACGTTACTTATCGCCGAATTACGAGCAGGCGTCTCGGAGAGCGACCCGCGCGGCTCGTGGGCTCTTGGCGGCCACGGTGCGAGCAGCCTGTGGGCACACGGTTCGGACAACAACATCGGTCCAAACTCTTGCAAGCCTGGAGGCGACGGCTTTGTCGGTTGCGGGCATATCAAGGGTTCAGTAGGTGGCGAAGAAGCATTAGTGGCCGAATGTATGCCTTGCGACAATATTGCTGGACAAGCTGGTCCACGAAGTATGCATGTCGGTGGTGTTAACGCAGCTTTCGTTGACGGTTCTGTCCATTTCATCAGCGACTTTATCGACAAGGGCGACGAGTGGATTCTTGACCCCACTACGTATCATACCTGGCAACGAATTTGTGCTTCCAGTGACGGGCAAGTCGTTGACCTTTCCGAACTCTAAATGAGTGTACGCACGGTTTAGCGTAGTGTCGATTCACTGCCGAAAAGGCAGCGATCTTGGGCGGTCGCAGACTTGCAAAAAATCGGGGGTAGTGGGTTGGTTGGCAATACCGTTCACCACATGGGCTATGTGTACGCCATCGATGACGTTATCTGTTTCGTCTGCTTCGACGCCTAGCACAATACCATTCGCCCCAAACATCGCCGGATCGAAAGCGGCCTCGACGACCGAGTTGAGTGTCGCATTATAACTCTGCATTGCGGCAAGAATGCCCTCGTGGGTTTGCACTCCACCCCCTTCGGGCTGATTGCCAGCAAAGAGTCTTGCAGTTCCGCCATTGTCATCACGACGAAACATCACAAAGATGACAGCTGCTCCTTCGCGAAATTCATATTCCGCAATCGCGTGTTCGATCGAGTCCCAGACTCGTTCTTCGCTTCCTTCAGAATTATTGATGATGCTATTGTCGGCGACAGCGTCGAGTTGCGAAGCAGTGCCGAACAACACATCTCCGTCGTTATTTGTATCGTTGATATCAAGCACATGCGAAAACCCATAGCCACCGGCACCTGTAATTCCTCCGTTTCCAAATCCAATAAGTCCATAACGTGGATCAATATCTCGCAACGGGTCGGTGAGATAGTCATTTAACCCACCCACCTCAGAAACCATATCGCCGATCCAGGTGTATTCCTCACCACTCGACTTCGATTTATCAATAAGAAACACAATGTCGGCTTCGGCAGACAGCATGCGTCTGTCTTCCAACGCTTCCAACCGCAACTGGCGGAAACCACTATGGGCCCTATGGACCTGTTTCCGTTTCACGGATTTTCGCTGGGTACCCATTATTCCAAAACGACTAAACAATTTGCGAATCATACGAATGTTCCCTCTAGGTGGTTGACAGACGAGGCAGCAGTGTGTACGATTGTGGGGATTGTGGGGAGCTTGTCAAGCGTTTGTAACTTGCGGCTTGCCATTATGATCCACTCTTCATTGGGAGCGTCGCCGTGCGAATTGCTGCCGTCTGCCTATTCCTCTCAGTCCTCCACTACCAGTCTTCTTTAGCCGCCTTCACTGATTTCGGTGATTATACAGAGTGGACAGAATTCGCCATTGGCGAAGAATTTCAGTCGAACGAGCTGTCTTTCAAGGCAATCGAGTTAGCACAGA
Organism: Planctomycetota bacterium; assembly: GCA_013152515.1. Lineage (GTDB taxonomy): Bacteria > Planctomycetota > Planctomycetia > Pirellulales > Lacipirellulaceae > Bythopirellula. The sequence goes on along the minus strand of JAADGD010000065.1, from coordinate 204 downwards.
CATTCACAACCACTCTGGTCCATACAGAGCTTTTATTTCCTTTATTTGCAGATTTGCATGTTGGCCCTGGCGTAGAATTCCTCCTCCCGAACAATACTCAAGAGATCTCCTTTTTTTATGAAAGCGGCGGTGGCAGGGCGATTACAATTAACGGAGTGGAACCGCCATCGCCGAGAGACGCGAGTCTAAGTTTTCTGGACGGAA
>JAADGD010000033.1 GCA_013152515.1 Planctomycetota bacterium | reverse complement strand
CAGCCGTCCTTCCAGGACTGATGAATTATCTCCTCACGTACCCAGCGATAAATCGCTGGGCTATTATCAAAAGTCCTTCCAGGACAAAAAAACACCCTACTTCTAGCCACTAAAATTCCTGAAGATCCAAAAAATCTGTGCTCATCCGTGTTCATCGGTGGCTAAATTTTTCCCTTCTGTGAATGGTTACGCGTAAACAGCGCAGGCAACGATGATTTCGACGACGCTGGAATGCGAACGCTGTGGCTGGAGAACGCTCTGCAGCTCGGAAGAAATTGCTCGCCGGCTAAGATTGCTCGGCCTGCTCAAACGGGCTATGGATCCACCAGAGGAGTTGGTTCGCGAGCTGCTCGTGGCGAATATCGGGCGGCTCGTTTGCGACGAATGCCAAAAGACAGGCCTCGTCTTCAGTGAGCCTGAAGATGCCAGTGATGTTGATATCGACGACGGCGATTGGCAGCAGGCCGTGGTTTGTGAGGTTTGCCGGAAGCCGATTCCGCCCGAGCGAGTGGAAGTCTTTCCGGACGCTCGGCGCTGTGTTGGCTGCCAAGATGTGGCTGACCGGGGCGAAGAGCCTGATGAGCTGGAATTCTGCGAGAAGTGCGGCTCGCTGGTCGAGCTGCGCGTCAGCCGTGGCGGAGGGATTACCCGCTACAAACGGTTTTGCACGGGGAGCCCAAGTTGTCGGCTCTAGCCAGTTTGGGTTGGGCGTGCGATGATGGGTGGTGACGCCCCGGCGATGCATTGCATCTCGGTTATCTTCCGCTTTCCGCTTTCCGCTTTCCGCCTTGCTAACTCTCGTTGCTACTGCTGCTTTTGGACTTGAAGCGATCGTCGTGCGCGAGCTGAAAGCCCTTGGCTACGCGGCCCGTGTTGCTCGCCCAGGTCGCATTGAGTTTGCTGGCGATTTCGCGGCGATCTGTCGTGCGAATCTTTGGCTGCGGTCGGCCGATCGGGTGATGGTGCAGCTCGCCAAATTTCAGGCGGCAGACTTTGATGCGTTGTTCGACACGGCGCGAGACTTGCCGTGGGAAGAGTGGATTGCTGCCGACGCGGCGATCTTGGTTCGAGGGCGGTCGCACAAATCGCAACTAACGAGCGTGCCGGCCTGCCAACGAACGATCAAAAAGGCGATCGTCGAGCGGTTGTTCGCCAAGCATCGTGTCGCGACGCTACCAGAAACCGGCGCGGCGGTGCCGGTGGAGATCGCCATTTTGGAAGACGAAGCGACCTTGTCGCTCGACACGTCGGGCGATGGGTTGGCGAAACGCGGTTATCGCACGCTGACCGGCCCGGCGCAGATTCGCGAGACGTTGGCGGCGGCGCTGGTGCAGCTCAGTTTTTGGAAGCCGGAACGACCGCTCATCGATCCGTTCTGCGGGACCGGTACGATCCTCATCGAAGCAGCGACGCTCGGCCGACGCATGGCTCCGGGCAGACTTCGTCGTTTTGCTGCCGAGTCTTGGCCAACACTCGCGTCGGAACCTTGGCAACAAGCACGCGAAGAAGCGGCCGATTTGCAGTTGCCTGAGCTGCCTCACGGTTCAAAAGGGGCCGAGCGACCGATGGGCACCGACCTCGATCCCGAAGCGTTAAAACTAGCCCGGTATCATGCCGAGAAGGCTGGCGTGGTCGAAGACTTGCATTTTCAGCAGCGTCCGTTTGCCGAGCTGACTTCGCAGCGGCAGTATGGTTGCACGATTATGAACCCACCCTACGGATTGCGAATGGGCGAAGACCGCGAGGTCGAGGCGTTGTATCGCACTCTGCCCGAGGTCTTGCGGCGGCTGCCAACTTGGTCGCATTACATTTTGACGGCGCGTGGCGATTTGGAACAACTCGTTGGCCAACGCGCCGATCGCCGCCGGAAATTATTCAACGCCCAGATCGAATGCACGTACTTTCAGTTTTACGGCCCGAGACCACCGCGAAAGAATCAACCCGAAACCATCGAACCGACTTCCGAACCGCTGGCGGTTTCGCCGCTCCCACCAACCGAAGTTGCGAAATTCGATGCTAAGCCGCAAGTGGCGATGGTAAAAGCTTTCGGCGGGTTGCGTGAGGAAGCAAAGCGCCAGGCCGAGGAGTTTGCGAATCGTTTGCGGAAGCTGGCGCGGCACTTGCGGCGCTGGCCAACGAAGCGGGGGATCACTTGTTATCGGTTGTACGAACGCGATATCCCCGAGATCCCGCTGGTGGTGGATCGCTACGAAGATGCCTTGCACATTGCCGAATTTGAACGACCGCACGATCGCACCGCTGCGGAACATGCTGACTGGCTCGACTTTATGGTTCGCACGGCAGCGGAAACGCTCGAGGTGCCGCGCGAATTGGTGTTCGTCAAACATCGAGCTCGCCAACGCGGCGCAAAGCAATATGAAAGAGTCGACCGGCGCGAAGCTTTGCGTGTGGTGAACGAAGGTGGGCTGAAATTTCAGGTCAACCTGTCCGACTATCTCGACACAGGCTTGTTTCTCGATCACCGTCAGACGCGGGCGATGGTCCGTGACTTGGCCGACGGCAAGAACTTTTTGAATTTATTCGCTTACACCGGTGCGTTTACCGTTTACGCCGCTGCCGGTGGGGCCGCGAAGACGACGTCGGTCGATCTGTCGGCGACTTACCAAGACTGGACGGCGGAGAATCTCCAACTCAATGGCCTCAGCGGTCCGCAGCATCGGTTCATGCGTAGTGACGCGGGCGAGTACTTCGCTTCGTTAGCCGAGAGCGTGCAATTCGACCTAGCGGTCGTCGACCCACCCACTTTTTCGAACAGCAAAAGTCTCGAACACGATTGGGACATCCAACGCGACCATGCTGCGCTGCTCCAACAGGTGATTGCTCACCTGTCGGCGGAAGGCACGATTTTCTTTTCCACCAATTCGAGAAGGTTCAAGCTCGACGAAGCTGCGCTCGCCGGCGTGACCATCAGAGAAATCAGCAAACAGACCGTCCCCGAAGATTTTCGGAACAAGCGGATTCATCGCTGTTGGCGGATGCAAAAAGTTTAGAAGACCACGAAAAGGGAGTGAAGTGACCAGTTTCCCAGTCCCCAAATTCCGGTCCTCAAATTCCCGTCTTCAAATCTCAACCCCTAGCCCCGTTTTACAGTAGAACGCTGGCGATTGCGAACCAATGGAGTCGGTAACCACTCAGTAGGCCGATGGCGAGGGCGACCTCTAATACTACAGCGCTAAGTCAAAAACCACGGATTGCACGGATACCACTGATTTTGGAGGCTTATGGCAGGTTTGCTACTGGGGCATTGAACTGTCAAACAACATCCATTCATTTCATCAAGGCTTCATCCGTGAATATCAGTGCTATCCGTGGTCTTTAGCTTTTTACTTAGCGCAGTAGTACTAAGATCGTCGCGATCCATCCGGCAGCATGGACCATCGTGGGTGGTAAGAACCAAAGCAAGAGTCCGGTGTATTCGAAAAACGACGCGAATGTGCCCCACGCTACATTCGGCGTTCCGGGCGGTCCTCAAAAACCAAAGCGGTCGGCAACCGCAGATAGGAATGCCAGTGCCAAAGCGACGCGCAGCAGCAGGGTG
>JAADGD010000216.1 GCA_013152515.1 Planctomycetota bacterium | reverse complement strand
AGTCAGGGAGGGGATTCGATGCATCGGACATGCCCACCCAATAGCAAATTCAGACAAACTACGTAACACCAACACAAAATGGACAGCTACGCGTGCGACTCTGACTCTCTCTCTAGCCAGTCCCACGCAACCGCGATAAAATGATGGCCAGCCAGCGAAAAAGCCCTCTGGAGAGTTTTATGTCTTCCACCGATTCCCCCGCCACCGATTCTCCCGCCGTCGATCCTTCCGCAACGAGCCCGCTCGGCGAGTTCTCGTTCTCCGAAGCACGCCGTATCGTCGGCGATTATTTTAAGCCGAATCCGTGGATCTATTGGCCCGACTTTTTGTTGAGTATGGGGTTTGGCCTTTTTTTCTTTGCGTTGGTGCAGATGCCCGAGCTGGTGATTGCCGACCCGGCTTGGCATTGGCCGGTGAGGATTGTTGGTTTTTTTACTTCGTCGCTGCTCTTCTACCGCGCAGTCTTGTTTATCCACGAGATCGTTCACATTCGCGACAAAGAATTCACCGCGTTTCGTTTCGTCTGGAACATGTTGTGCGGCATCCCTTTTTTGGTGCCGTCGTTTGTCTATTACACGCACATCGACCATCACCGCCGCCAGCTCTATGGCACCAAACGCGATGGAGAGTATCTACCGCTTGCCAGTCAGTCGATCTGGCACATTTTGTTTTACTTTTCGCAGATTTTGATCATCCCTTTCCTCGGCGTGATACGCTTTGGGCTGCTGACACCGCTGACGTGGATCAGCCGCCCGATCCGCGATTTAGTGCATCGCCGCTTTTCGTCGATGATCATGGATCCCGCCTACATTCGTCCGCTGCCGACCAAGCGCGTGCTGCGCATCATTCGGTTGCAAGAGGTGCTGTGCTTTTTGTGGATTGCGTTTATCGTGGTGCGGTTCACGATGTCGTTTGGCATACTGTTCGACGAGCCTCTGACGATGGGCTTTTTGTTACAGGTCTATTTGACCGGTCTGTTGATCGTCGGTGTGAACGCCTTCCGCACGCTGGGGGCACATCGCTGGACAGGCGATGGCAGCGAAATGACTTTTGTCGAGCAGATGCTCGACTCGGTGAACTATCCAAATCACCCACTCATCGGTGAGCTTTGGGCACCTGTCGGATTGCGTTTCCACGCGCTGCATCACATCTTTCCGACGATGCCGTATCACTACCTTCCCAAAGCACACGCAAAGCTGAGTGCCCAATTGCCCGCCAATTCGCCTTTTCATAAAAGCAACGCGGTGTCGCTGCCGGATGAGATCCGCTTGTTGTGGCGTCGGGCGAAGTGCGCTAGCCCAAGATTGACGGATACCGGTCGAGGGTAGAGTAACACCCTTGAAAGGAATCCCTCAATGGGTGAATCAGAACACCCCCGGCAACAGCCGAGCCGTCTCCGAAAAGCCGCCGTTACCCGAAAGAATTCCAGCAAGATGCGGTTTTTCCTGCTAGCAGCCCCCCCAAACGGACGTAACTACAACTCGCAAACTGCCTACTTTGTGCTGTCAGTGGCAGGTGGACTTCGTGTAACGGCTGATGAAGGCCCAGAGATTCTGCCGATAAAAGGGAGGATGTTTGTAGTTGGCCGCAGGGACGCGCGCTTCTCAAAATTGACTAGGCTCAATGGATTGGGCTCAAATTTGACTTCGCCTCGCGTTCGCGGTCTTTTTCTTAGGAACAAAGAAAAAAATATCGCCGAGGTAATGATGATGACTGTAACTCGTCGAGGGACCAATGTCGCGCTGGCATTGGTGTGTGGATTGTGTGCAGGGACTGCGATGTGTTTTCAAACCGCACATGGGCAGGTCCGATACGAAGAGAAAAATGGGATTCGTTACCAGGTTACCCAAAGTCAGGCTCCGGTAACCGTTATGCAGAACCGGCAGCAAACGGTTTACGCGCAACAGCTCACCACGAATACTCTGAACCATCAACAACTCTACTGCGTGCCGAATACCTCGTATCAATGGGATTCTCGACTTCACGGTCGCTGGAATCCGTTCATCACGCCCTACTGGTCCTACAACCTGCGGCCTGTGACGTCGTGGAGTACGCAGGTTGCCAACGTACAAATTCCGGTCAACCAAGTCGCCTGGGTGCCACAAACCAAAACTGTACAGGTGCCGGTCACGGCTTATCGCCCGTCGGAAACCTGGGTAGCAATGAACACCACGTCGGCACCCTCGACAGGCTTGGCCACTGCCCGCCCACTCAGCAGCAGCCCCTCGGCAACCTTAGCGGCACGGTCTGGCGTCGCGTTGGGAGGCGTCGCGATGGAGAGCGATCCGCCTCGTCAGTCGACTGGCGGTGGCTGGCAATCTTCCTCGACGGCAGGTAAGCAATATTGAGAGAAGAGGCCAAGGCATGACAAAAGGTGCTAGGAACGAGCTGTTCCTAGCACCTTTGATCACCGCTTGCGAATTGTTGCCGATCGCTTACCGACGACTTGCGCGCCGACGCGTCTTCCGTCCAGGGGGCGGCGCGCCCCATTCCTTGGTCAAGCTTTCAAAGACTTCGGGAGCTTCGTACCGCACAATGCCCTTCGTCTCGGGCATGGGTCCGATCAGGCCACGAAAGACAGGCATACCGCGGAGGCTGAGGTCGGTGCTACAATCGTCGATGCCAATCTGCCTGTGCATTTTCAGTACGGTCTCCTCGTGTTCGTAGTCGTGCGTCCGTAATTCGCCATTTTTTCCACGGGTGATAATGCGGATCGTTTTCTCAATTGCCATGCGAATCCTCGCTACGAATCTGGGGAGGGGGGATGCTTCAGGATACTGCTGATATCGGCGGAGTTGCTAGCAGAGGCCGAAAGTTTTCCGCGCTCGTGGCAAACCTGGAACAGGGTGCGAAACCGCTAAATCTGTTCCTGCTAGGCACTTCCGCACAATGCACGACGGACTCCAGCAACTGCGCCGATTGTGCGGCTCGCCGAGACCTCAAACAGGCCCATTCGGCTCAACGAGCTGCTTCCTGGGCAAAGAACACCGGAAATGCCGGACGCTTGGACGATTCGTTCCAGGCAAACTCTGCCGACTAAGGGCATTGCCCAGCCGTCCCGAGAGTACTAAATTAGAGGTACCCTTTTACTGCACGTCCCCAAACCGTACCGATCGTTCCAGCTTTCTCTGCCGCTGGACGCCGCCGTGAGGTTCTGGGAAAGCCATTGAGAGGGTTTCCGGAGGATATGCGAATTGGCTAGCGGCCTGACTCGAAATCAGGTGCCCCGCAAGGGGTTGAGGGTTCGAGTCCCTTGTCCTCCGCTTTTTTTAGTTCTATGGACACAGGGGTTTCTGCGAGTCTGCCCCCAATTGCTTTTCAGCCGGTTTTGGCTCAGTGTTACCCAAAATGCTACCTGACAGAGCCCATAAGTCAGCAGCCAGGTCGTGTGCAGAAAAGTTGGCAGTCGCATCAGAACGCGGCAACGACCACCGGTGGCAGTCAATCGCCGTTTGTGAAGTATTTTTATGATTCTTCGGCACCAAGCGGCATTTTTGATGATGCCGCCCGAATGCACGCGATCGACTATCCCGACGGCGCGCGGGCTTCTTTTCCGCGTGGCTCAACCTCGTCGTGGACTCACACAGACAACCTCGACGACCGGCTAGGCCGAATTACCAAACTGCGTTTCGATCCCGCCGGACTTCCCGGCGATGTGCGAGTGGTTGAGTATGCCTATAACGGCACCAGCCGTTTGGTAAAAACCGATTACGTTGTGCCTGATGTGCGACGCGAAATGTACGGCAGCACGGCGAACGACTACGATCGTT
>JAADGD010000101.1 GCA_013152515.1 Planctomycetota bacterium | reverse complement strand
CCAAACGGCGTACGCGGCGCGTTAAAAAGTCCTCCAAGCAGCGAGTTGAGCTTGCCGTTGATCGTCGGCTTGTCGAACATGTAGACGGCGCGGCTTTTGTTGTTGGGCATGTGGACCTGAATCGCCTTGGGCTGCATCGTCTTGCGGTCGAGCATGATTTCGACGTGATGATAGTTGGCTGCGTCGGCTTGTGTGCGCGGATAGGCTTCAAGCCAAATCGAAGTCTCGTCACCCTGCTTGCTACGAATCCAGTAGCGACGCTTTAGCTTTTCGGCTTCGGCACCAAACAAAAACGGCAACGGACCGTCGACGATCGATTTGCCTTGCATCCCTGGCGGCAACGGTTGGACGACGAGTTGTTTTTTGTCGTGCTTGTACTCGTAAACGGCTTTGCCATCGCAGACCCAGTGCTCGCCAAGTTCTTCTTTTTGCAAAACCCAATCTTCGGGTTGCGCGGCGGCCTGAGGATCTTTCGGCTGGTAGCGGCGGACTTCTTCGATTTTGAAACTCCCCTTGTCTGGTTTGGAGTAGGAGAGTTGGCCGATGCTTTTGATGGAAGGGATGTCGGTGCCGGGGCCAAAGACGGGATCGTATTCCCAGCGTTCGAACCGGCTGTTGAACGTTTTGATTTTTGAGCTTTCGTTCTCCCACATCTGCAAAATTTGGTCGACGAATTGTTGCTCGACCGGCGTGATCTGAAACGGCGGGCCGATCAACCCACGCTGCGCGGGGGCGACAGGCGCGAGCGGCGCGCCGAGGGTAGCTGCTTGCGCAACTTGCGTGGCCGGCTGTGCAACAGGCTGTTGTGTCGAGCTTGGCTGCGTTGGCACGCCAGATTGTGCAAAAACTATGCTGCAAAGGCTCGCAAAAGCCAACCCAATCAGAGGAATGTACGAAATGCGATACATAAAAGTGCTTTCAATCTAGCCGGACCGCCACGTGGTCCGAAGTACAAAACGGTGGCGAGAAGCATAACAATCGCCACGAAGTGCTGCCATAGCGACTTGACGTAGTGCTAGCACAACCGCACGATACCCTAGAGTTATTTACGAAATCCCACGCACACGATTACACCAAAAAAAATAAGTAGCGACGTGGCTATGCCGCGATCAAGACAAGGCAAAAACATGCAGCTCCGTTGGAAAGCAAGCTTCTCGGCCAGTTGCCTCCACGCGGCGGCTTGCATGAGCGAAGGGTTACCCGTTGCTGATAGCACGATCGCCGCCGCCCTCTACCCGCCTACCGAAGCACTAAGGGACGAGTTGTACGCTTGCGGTCTCGCAATAGAGTCAGCGCTCCCGCTGCTCGTAGCTCTCGCCGCCGACTACGAAAGCAATCACCAACTCGTCGAAATGGCCGTTCGGCGCATGCAAGGGGCTGGCGCGATCGGCGAAGCAGCCATTGCGCGTCTCACGGGGTGTATCACCGACTTAGAAGCAGCATGGTTGCGCGAGCAGCCCGCGTTGGTCGACGAGTTGGCTGTGCGCGGTCGTCCGTTACGCGAACAGTGGGAAGCCCGCGGGCCGGGATTGCTGAGGGCGATCACGCGCTTGACGGTCGAAAATTTCATCGCCCCGTCAGCAGAAGTCGTGTTGGTCAGCCCGCTGGTGGGCGGACATGGACGGGCCTACTTGCCGAGCAATCGCGTGACGTTCGAGGCGGTGCTGACGAACCCGACTCCCGAGCTACCCGAAACCTTGCGACTCGGCTGGCTGCTATCGCAACTGAATCTCGATGTTCCCGTACTCAGCGAACCGATGTCCCAACATCGCCTACCGCGACTCGCCCGCTTAGCAACGCTGCCCTTAGTCTTAGCAGCCGCCGAGTCGGTCGAACTAGCAACACTCGACGAGGCAACACTAGCCCGCGCGATCGAGTGCTGGTACCTCGCGCCGACGCTTCCCGACGAGATACCACAAAAGCTACTCGACTGGTGGCAAGCTTACGAGAGCAGCTCTACCCGTTGGCCCGTGGCAATGATGGCGCTCGATCAGATGCTATGAGCCGTCGGCGCTAGCTGCGGGTGACTCCGCGCAAAAAAGCATTCTACGCGCTGGCACTCGCGGCTAGCGCCGACGGCTCACTCCGCATCTTCGTGCTTGAGCGGAGCGATCGTTGACAGTACTTCTTTCATCGATTGCAAACGATTCTCTGGTTCGGGGATCAGACACTTGGCGATAACTTGGTCGATGGCGGGATGAACCTTGGGGTAGTATTTTGTCAATGAGGGTGGTGTCGATTGTCCGTGGCTCATCGCGGCAAGCCCGTCACCGCTGCCGCGTTGCCAGGGGAGTTCGAACGCAAACATTTCATACATTGAGGCCCCAAACGAAAAAATGTCGAGCCGATGGTCGGTCGATTTACGGCGCACCACTTCGGGAGCCATGTAGTTGGGCGTACCGGTACGAATGCCTGGCTGCATGAACTGTGGCAGCGCAGGAACGGAAAGTCCGAAGTCGATCAATTTGAGCGAGCTCGCATCTTTCGAGCAAACATAGTTGCGAGGGCAAATGTCGCGATGGATGTAACCGGCTTCGTGTACGACCAAGAGCGACTCGGCGGCGTGTCGCATGAGCGCGAGTCGATTGCCGTTGAGCATTTCGCTGCGACCGATGATCAACGAGTTCAATCCTGGCCCTTCGAGGAATTCCATCACGATGAATTGCTCGCCTTTGGATGTTTGACCGTAGCCGTGGGTCGTGACAATTCGCGGATGATCGAACGAGATCGCGATCTCGCCTTCCGCCGGCTTGTCGAGGCCGCGGAAACGCATCTCTAGCTGGTCATGCTTTTTTTTGTCAAGAATCTTGAGCCCGACGATTTGATCGGTCTCACGATCGCGGGCCATGAAAAAATCGGACATCGTGCCCGAAGTGGCTTCGCGGAGGAATTCGTAACGACGACTGATGTCGACCTTGCCACCCTCAAGAATCGATTTGAAAAACGAGCTGATGCCCATGTGTTTGGCTGCCTAGAGGGGAAAGGAGGGGGAATTCTCTTCCCACAATCTAAGCTAGCTGGTGTGGAAGGGCAAGAATGGGGGAAATGTGGGTAGTGGGCAGCGGGTGCTATTGCAGTTCTCTTGTGCCAGGAGAACTGCAAAGTCAGCATCCAGACGAATTTTTCTTCAATTTCGATAAAAAAAATCACCACAGAGCAACCAACTTGGCATGGCCTGTCGCGTTGTTGTCGAAAGCGTGCCATTCCCCGCTCGACATGGGGCCACTCGGCGTGACACACACATCGAGGGGGGGTTTGGAAACTTGGGCTTTGGAAACATCAATGCCGGCAAAGGCAGAGGGTGTTGCCACTTCGGTAGGTATTTTCGCAGGTTCAAACACGCTCAACTCCCGGTCTTGCGGATGCGAGCTCGGCACTGGCGGAGACTTTTTCCGACGGCGACGGCTCTGGCG
>JAADGD010000229.1 GCA_013152515.1 Planctomycetota bacterium | reverse complement strand
GAAACCCACCGTGATCTGCAAACTCGTAAGGTGCGTTACGCTGTCGCTACACGTACCATGTTTACCAATTGTTTCCGTTGTTTTTCAAAGCATTGCATGCGGATGACGCGGATCCCTCGGATCGGCGCGGAGGTGGAGGTCAAAGTGCAACTTCGCTAGAAGCCCAGAGAACTTTCCGATAAACTGTTGCTATGAAACAGCACACGCTCTGGATCGGTCCGCTCCTCGCAATCGCGATGGGCTACGGCTTGTTGGCAACAGATTCGACGCCCGAAGCTGCCTGGACGGCTGGCATCACACTGTTGTGCGCGGTCTGGTGGATCTTCGAGCCGATCCCCATTCCCGCCACGTCGCTCATTCCGATCGCACTGTTTCCGCTGGTCGGGGTGCTGAAACCTGCTGAGGTCGGGCAAGCCTACGGCCACAAACTCATCTTGCTGCTGCTGGGCGGCTTGATGCTTTCTTCGGCGATGGAACGCAGCGGCGCGCACCGCCGCATTGCGCTGACGATGGTCAAGTGGTTTGGCGGCTCGAGTAGCCGTCGTCTCGTGTTTGGTTTCATGGCCGCCTCGGCCTGTTTGAGCATGTGGATCTCGAACATGGCCACGACGCTCATGCTGTTGCCGATCGTGCTGGCCGTGCTGGAAAAAACTGACGATCGGCGATTGCGCGTCAGCTTGCTGCTCGGCGTAGCCTACGCGGCGAGTGTCGGCGGTGTCGGCACACCAGTGGGAACGCCCCCCAACCTGATCTTCATGGAAAACTACCAAAGAATGATCGGGCAAGAGCCGGCGTTCTCTGAGTGGATGGGTTGGGCGCTGCCGGTGGTTGTGATCATGCTGCCGATCATGGCGATCTGGCTCACGCGCGGTCTGCCGCGACAGACGAACCTACAGCTTCCCGAAGTCGGCCAGTGGCGCGCCGAAGAAATCCGCACGCTTGCCATCTTCGCTATCACCGCAATACTTTGGATCACGCGTCTTGAACCCTTCGGAGGCTGGAGTCGCTGGGCAAACTTGCCCGCTGCTAACGACGCCAGTGTTGCTCTTCTCGCGGTGGTCGCGATGTTTCTCGTCCCCAACGGTCGTGGCGAAAAATTGCTCGATTGGTCGACGGCGGTGAAAATTCCGTGGGGGATCCTCATTCTTTTTTCCAGTGGCATCGTGATCTCGAAGGCTTTTGTCAGCTCGGGGCTTAGTGCATCGCTTGGCGAATCGCTCGCGCAAATTGGGCAATTGCCACCTCTGTTGATGATCGCCTTGGTATGCACCGCAGTGACCTTTCTGACAGAAGTCACCAGCAACACGGCAACCGCCAACTTGCTCATGCCCGTTCTTGCTGCCGCCGCAATCGCCGCAGACATCGAGCCGAAGCTGATCATGGTGCCCGCCACGATCAGCGCGAGCTTCGCATTCATGCTACCTGTCGCCACGGGCCCCAACGCGATCGTCTTCGGCTCCGAACAACTCACCGTCCGCGACATGGCCCGCGAAGGGTTTGCACTGAACCTCATCGGCATCGTCGTGGTAACAGCGGTTTGCTATTTTCAGTTTCAATAGTTCCAAATTAGTATCCGTTCACAGGAAAAAGAGTCGCCGATAAACGCCGATAAACGCCGATATTTGAACCCGATTTCCTCATCTGCGTTTATCGGCGTCCATCGGCGGTTCCTTCCTTGGCACCTTTGCGTGAGACTCTATTGTTGCTTGTTGACCCGTGAACAGATGCGATTTTGTTCATCGCATTCGACGTGGTGCATCCACAGCGATCGTTTCCAATCCGTCCAGCGTTCGGTCAATGTAACGCTCCAACAACAGCATCACCGCAAAGCCAATGCCGCCGACGCTGATGGCAAGCAACAAGGCCGATCTTTGGTCGCTGTCAATCCAAAGGGCCAGAAACACTCCCAGGATTGGCACGAGAACCGTGAGCGCCAAGTGGACTCGGTTCAGCTTTCTTAGTGTCTGCAAATCGCGCCAACGCGGCCCGACGATGATTCCGTTACGCACCAATGCCGGTAGATAGAATCTTGTCGCGAAGGTCGTTAGAAAAAAATACGGGTAAGCGACCGCCGCGAAACCGCACAATGCCAACGAGATAAAAAAGTGCAGATAAAAATCCGTCGCCCCCTCGAAAGATTGTCCCCAGCCGATGGCAATCGGAAACACCAACCCGGAGACCGTCCACATTGCGAGTGTAAACAACGACACAAACCGTCCAAACAACAGCACCCGTCGCCCCCCTTCGGCGGCATCCTCTGGGCTACTCTCGCGTCTGAGCAAACGCAGCGTTTGCAGCGCCGCCCACACCCCGATCACGATGCCCAGCGGGAAGGCGATGCAATTGACGGTCAATTGCACAACGCCAAAACGCTCAATAAATCCTTCCGACAGCCGAGCGATTGGGTTGATAATCGCTGCTTCGTTGTAAACGTAATTAAAACGCCCCGCCAACGCATTAGGAATCAATGCTGCCACGATCACCGAAGTCACCGGAAACTGCACCAACAACTTCGCCAGTGGATGGCGAGGCTCTTGCAACAGTTTCCAACAGTCGGGGTTCAAGCAAAGTTGCAGTGCCCGCGCCGCTTCGTCGGCTGACGCATAGCGTTCCTCCTTCCGCGGTTGCAAACAACGCACCAAGACCTGACGCAACGATTCGGGGCAGTCCTGGGGCAATTGCTCGCACAATTCGGTCAGATTCGCATAGTGCCGTGTATCGATCATCCGCTGGATACGGGCCAACTCGCCGCTGCTGTCCTCTTTCGGCTCATTTTCAAAAGGTCGTTTGCCGCACAGCAGCTCCCAAAGCATCACGCCCAACGAATAAACATCACTCGCCCCACGCACCAACTGGGGCGAACCTCCCAGCACCGGGTGGCAAGCCTGCAACTGCTCGGGCGACATATAAACCAACGAGCCCCCAAAAGTATCTTCGGGGCTTTCGTCTGCCCGACCACCGTTGTAACTCACATTAAAATCGGCCAACTTGGGCGCCCCTTCAGGCGTCAACAAGACATTGGCCGGCTTGATATCGCGGTGCATCACCCCTTTTTCATGAGCGTACGCCAACCCTTCGGCCAATTGCAACCCAAGCTGGCAAACGACCAGCGGCCACGACGCTTCGGCCAACCAATGCCGGTTGGACGAGTTCGTCGGAATCGACGCTCCGCTACCGCCCAATTGTTCATCGACGCAGTCGAGCAAAAGCCGGCCACTGCGGTCGCTATTCTCAGTGTGACGCACTCGCCTGACGACTTCCTGCAGCGTGCCGCCGGCGATAACCTCCATGTACAGCAAACGTGCTTCGGGCTCTTGGGTCACCCGTTGGTCGAAGACCCGCACAATGTTCGCATGATCGAGCTGCGCGAGCGTTTGCGGTTCGCTCCCTTTGTGGGCCGAAATTTTCAGCGCGACCAACCGCTCCATCGAAATTTGACGTGCCAAAAAAACTTGCGCAAAAGCTCCTTTGCCGAGTTGCGTCAGCAATTGAAAATCGTCGATCCGATCGCCGGCATGAAAAGTGGGCGGCTCTGGCTCGACCAGCTTGACGTCGGTCTGAGGATTCGCCGTTCGGATCGTCTCGGCAAAATACGTACACGTCGGCGTGCCTCCCACCGCCATCCCGCCCATCAACTCGCAAAGCACAGACGCCTGTTGCGGAAATCGCCGTTGAATTTCGTCCTCAGTGACCCGGTCACCCGCCTGCATTCGCACTTGCAGTTCTTCGTGAATCAATTCGACCGACATCGCCGCCGCCGAACCGAGTTCGGGAAACAGCTCGGCGTAAGCTTCGACTTTGCGGGGCGAGCGTCCGTGCTGCCAGCGATACTCTAGGTCGACTTTGACGAGCTCCGGCAATGCCAACGCTCGGACGCCCGAATCGCCCTCCGAAACCCATTTCGTCAAATCGGGTTCCTTGCCACCACCAGAAAGGTACGATTCCCAAGCCTCCGACAGCCCATCGATCGCCGCAGCGACCTGATCCCAGGTAGCCTCTTCACCCAGAGGGGCCGCAGCAGGTAAGCTGGTGTGAGAGTTTTTTTCCGTCATAGTAGAAAGGACCGTTCGAGCAAGTTAGTCTCGTTGTCGGAATTGTGATAAGCTTAGCCGTTGGGTCTCAATATTTGTCATTAGTTATTTGTCATTAGTCATTGATCATCGGCCTCATAACTTCTCTTCTCCCATCCTGAAAATGACAAATGACTATTGAAAAATAACTATTGAAAAATATTTCTACTCTGCCTCGCGCCTCGTAACTCGCGCCTCACCATGCATGATACCCAAATCCTCGTCGCATTACGATCGGGCAACGAAGCTGCGCTCGTGACTTTTTTGCAAACCAACGAGCAGCCGCTGCTCGCCTTCATTCGTAGCCGCATTGGCACGCAATTGAAGCGAAAGATCGAGCCCGAGGACATCCTGCAAGATGCCAGTATGGAGGCCGTGCGCGTCCTGGGACAGACCGATTTGTCGAGCTGGGATCCGCTGCACTGGATGTTTCAGCTTTGCGAGCGAAAAATCATCGACGCCCACCGCCGACATTTCGCCAGCCAAAAGCGCGACGCCTCGCGCGAAGCCGCTCTCCCCGCCGGCAGCGAAGCCGCCGGACTCGCCAACCTGCTCGCCGCTAGCATGACCACCCCCAGCCAAGCCTTTTCGCGCGACCAGCGTCAGCTCCGCACAATGGCCGCGCTCGAAACCTTGCCCGACGACCAACGCGAAGCCCTCCGCCTCCGCTACCTCGTCGGCCTCCCTTCCAAAGAAATCGCCAAAAAGTTCGGTAAATCCGACGGAGCGATGCGGGTGATGATCTCGCGAGCACTCAGCCGGCTGCAAGCACTCCTCGTCGAAGAGTAGACTAAGGCAGAAGGATGAAGGCGGAAGGATGAAAATAGGCAGGTCGTCACACCTCATCCTTCATCCTTCATCCTTCATCCTTCATCCTTCATCCTTCATCCTTCATCCTTCATCCTTCATCCTTCATCCTTCATCCTTCATCCT
>JAADGD010000232.1 GCA_013152515.1 Planctomycetota bacterium | reverse complement strand
TCTTTAGCTGACTGGTTCGTCTATGGCACGTTGTGTCGGGCTCCAGTAATACGCATTCGCGCCAGCTTTCTGTCACCATTCCAGACCTTTAGGGGATTTTGTGCGCCCCTTCGTTGATGTCACTCGAAAGAAACTCTACATGCGACAACGCTTACTTTTTACCCATTGTTTCGTAGCGCTGACGCTCGTCGTTGGTGCAGCTTCAGCGCGTGCAAGTGGCGAACTGCAAGTCACGATTAGCAATTCCGCTACGTTCTCAGCAAGCCAATTAGCGGTCGTGGAAGCGGCAATCGACTCTGCCAAAAGCATGTGGGAAAGTGTCATTACTGGGTACCAGCCGGGCATCAATGTGCCGGCACTCAATGTGACCATTACCTCGGGATCCAGTTTTGCCGATGCTCGAACAACCAGTTCGGTTCTGCAAGGAGGATTTCGGATCAACACCGCCGGGACCGTTCGCATCAATCCAGGCGTAATCGATATTTTCGCTAGCTGGGACGGTTCGGGGCCCGATCCGCCGAACACCGAATTTCTGGGCGTCAACTACATCGACGAACTCTTAGCACACGAAGTCGGACACCTACTAGGCATCAGCCAATCGAATTGGATTGCCAATGGTGTCTATCAAGCAGGTTCGGGCCAGTACACCGGTGCCTACGGCGTAGCTGCCTACCGCGCGGAATTCGACCCCACGGCGACCTACATCCCCGTCGAACAAGCAGGCAACTCGGGCACGATCGCTAATCATTGGGATCAACTCATGAGAAGCAGCTCGCAAGAAGGCAACCCGAACGACCCGTGGAGCCTTTCGCCGCTCACCGGCATCACCGACAGCCAAGGCCGTGACTTGGGGCTCGAACTGATGACCGGGGCGATCGACCCCGACTATGGCGAGCCGTTTCTCAGCAACATGACCGTCCAATCGCTCCGCGACCTCGGCTACACAGTTGTCCCCGAGCCGAGCAGCCTGAGTCTGTTGCTAGCAGCCTTTCTGCTGGGGTTTTCTCGTAGGATAGGCTTCTAGCCTGTCCATCAAAAAGAGATTCTAAACACCGCCGAGCCATCAGGAGGACAGCAAAGTCACGTTATTAACCGCCAAGGACGCCAAGAGCGCCAAGGAAATGCTGGCAATGGACATTTCTAGGGGTTTTTTCTTGGCGCTCTTGGCGCTCTTGGCGGTTCATTTAATCCAAAGCGACTTTGCAATTCTCCTGGCCGAGCCATACTACGTCCTTCCAGACGACAGGCGAGATGCCCTGTCTCAATCTCGCGACTTGCATATTGTTGAAAATATTTTTGTATTTCATCAATTTCATGTATCTTTCGACTGTGATACTTGCATAATGATGCAATGAGCGACAAGCCGATTTCCGCCGAATGCCCTTACTGCCAACAGGCGATGATGGTCAGCCGCATGACCTGCCACGCCTGCGAAGTGGCGGTCGAGGCGGCGTTTCCGACGGCCCGGCTCGCTAATTTGCCGACCGAGCATCAACGGTTCATCGAGATATTTATTTTGGCCAGCGGCAGCCTCAAGGCGATCGCCGACCAGACGGGCGTCTCGTATCCGACGGTCCGTTCGCGGCTCGACAAAGTGATTGTCGCCCTCCGCGACGAAATCGGGCGAACGCAACAAACCAAAGGCACGATCCTCGACGCCGTGACCGAAGGCAAGCTGACGGCCGAGCGCGCAGCAAAACTGATCAAGGCGATTTAGAGCTTGGTAAATTATGACCAACGACGACCAACAACCTGACATCTATTCTTTCCCCGCGAAAGAAGAAGCATCGTCTGAATCGGCAGCGTTGGATGACGCTCTGCTCGATGCTGTTGACGGCATTGCCCAATCGCTGCGTGACGATGAACGGTCGATGCGAGAGCAAGAAAGACTTCGCCAACAAAGGCAACTGTTAATTTTCGGAGCAATTTTTCTGGCTGTCATTGCCATACCGTTAGTCCTACTGTCCTCACCGCAAGCATCTCAGAATTCAGTTGAAGAAATAGCCACCAAGGTCCCTCGTACCAGAACGCCTTCGGCAGAGATCACCAATGCTCCCCGGGCCAGAACGCCTCGCCCCCAATCTCCTCGGCCCCAATCTCCTCGGAAAGACGACAAGGTACAGTTGAACCAACCGGGACAGGCAAATACGTATGGCGACCCCAGGCTGCGTTCAGGCTACTACACGATGCTGCTTCCCAGAGGTTTCAAGTGGCAAGTGAAACTTCTAGCACTCGACAAAAAACGCTATCGCCTCACGAGCAAGCACCGCAACCTCAATAATCTCGGCTTCTACGAACTACAAGGCAACCTGCTTGTAATGGTTGAACCCGACGACAAACGCTTGACCGAATTTCAATGGCTCATTACTGGCAACGATTCTTTGGAACTCGTCGCAGAACCACCTGCCAGAAAAACTGGCGCGACCTACCTGGGCACGGCACTGACCCGCAACCCCGAATCGGAGTAGTCTCATGTTACGAAATCGTCCTCTCAGAATGCTTGCCCTTGGACTGGCTGCACTGCTGATACCAAGCGTAGCGAGAGCCTATGTCCTCGTTGGAGTCGGCTTCGAGTCGGGCACAACTCTTGTACGCATTGATCCACTAACGGGGCAATACACGGCAACCAGCAACCTCGGAAGCTTCTACAATTCGCTCGCTCAAAACTCCCAGGGCGAATTCTATGGCGGTCGGTCTAGTGTGACGGCTGAGAATGGTCGCGTGTCGCGTTTTGACCCCGCTACGGGCGCCGTATTGCAGACGTTCAACGCCATTACGCCAGGTGCCGGGAGTAGCCGGGGCCTCAGTTTCGATGCGGAGGACAATCTCTTTGCCGTGGTCAATCGCAACGACAGCAGCGGTTCGCCCACACTTGACGACGATCTTTATCGTTTTGATCTCGCTAGCCAGACAACCACCCGTATAGGCAGCCTCGGGTTTGGTGCTGTGCAGGGTTTCGACATTTCACCCAACGACACTTTCTACGCTTGGGACATCATTGAAGGGTTGCTGACGGTCGATCCTGTCACCGGGAATGCCACCGACGTCAACCCGTCGATCGGCGGTACGGGAGATATCCAATCGATCGTCTTCGCACCCGATGGAAGACTATTCGGAGCGCGCCAAAATCTCTACCGTATCGATCCAACAACGGGTGAATTTACACAAATCGGCGTCGGTTTGGGATTCGACATCCGTGGAATCGAGTTTCTTGTTCCTGAACCTAGCAGCGGCGCGATACTGCTTTCGCTTCTAGCCATCACGATATTGCACCCTGTCAGAAAGTTGCGATGAAAGAAACGATAAAAATCAACACGACATCAAGAGACGCTCCCCGAGCGTGAACAAGCCATCCTGGACACGGCACTCCTGGAATCGGACCAACTGTTGGCCCGATCGCTTCACGACGACCAACGCCGCCGACGGCGGCGCGTTTGGTTGTTGGTATCTGTCATTGGAGGAGTTGTTATGTTGGGATTGATATTGGCGATAGTGTTTGGGGTCTTTACTCTTGCTGCGCCCGAGGTGGCTGAAGCAAAAGAAAAACGGCCCACTCGTGAGATGGTCGAACAGGCCGAGGCGTTGGCTGCCGAGGGTTGGCAGCTTTGGAGAAAACAAGACCTCACCGCAGCGGCCCAGAAATTTGAAGCGTCGGTCGAGCTGAACTCCAAAGACGCGAATGCCTGGAACGGTTATGGCTGGGCTTTGTTCAACAGTGGTCAATCGACCAAAGCACTTCGAGCATTCGAGCGGTGCGTCAAATTATCGCCCCGACATCCGGCTGGTCTCAACGGCTTGGGGCAGCTCTATCTCGGTCGAGGCGAATACAAACAAGCAGAAAAATGGCTCAAAAAGTCGGCCAAAAACCAAGCCTCGGCTGCTTGGTATGGGCTTGCCAGGGTCTATTTGCTCACCGGCAAGTATAAAAAAGCGTTGCCCTGGGCCAAGAAATCGGCGGCAGTCGGTTCCCCGAATGATTTTTCCAAGCAGATGCTCGCCGCCGCCAAAGCAGGCGAACTTAGCGACGAACTGCGGCAAATGCTGGAGCCTTTTGCCGCTCGGGAGCGAGAAGAAGATTTGAAAAGTGATCAACCCGTGCTAGCGGAAAACTCTACCAAACCCATTGCACAGCCCACCCAACAAGACCAAGGCTTTGATGACAAGGCGTGGCGGTTACGCCTGCTTGCTCTGAAGGAAGGCGGCCATTGGTCTGAGGGCGCAAAGATCGGGACGGAACTTGTTCGCATTCCTGGAGAACGCCCCTACGAAATTCTCAAGGCGAATTGGCCCAAAATCGCAACCAGCGCCCGCAAGCAAATCCTCAAAGGTTTTACGCCGGGGATGATGGGCAACAAAGAGATGCACCCAGGTTTTTTCGATGTCATGGACCTGGGGATGTCGGACAAAGACGCCGGCGTCCGAAGCTTTGCGGCGAACTATCTGAAAATGCAAGGTTTGCCTGATTTCGAATTCGACTTATCCCTTTATCGAAGCTGGCGAAAAGAAACCAAAGGACTTCGTGCTAAAGAGATCATGAAGCAAATGAAAACCAAGTAGCTTCTGGCAGAAATCAGGGGCGCAGCCTGACGTGTTGAGATTTTCACGTGCCGTGTCCAGCTCGACGGTCGGCTGCGCCCTCACTCATTGTCCTAACGATGGGTCTAAACCCTCGTCTTTAGACGAATCCTTCAGAGTATTACGATGACCAGAGTTCTAACTCTCCATGCGACACTTGGATTACGATCGATGAACAAGCAATGTTTTCACCGAACCGTCCCGGCGCGCCGGGATAAGGAAGCGTCCGTTTGAGTTCGACTCCTGTTGGAACGCTTCCTAACGGGCGCGGTTCGGTTTCCCCCTCGTGAGTGAAGGACTTTAGTCCGTAGCTCACGAAATTTTCGAACCCACCTACTTCAGCGGGTGGTAGTTTAGTCTACTTCAACTCTCACGGAAAAAAAATGATCGCACTTGCAACCGTCGTCGGAGTTGCTCTTTTTGCTATAGGATTAACTGGACCAAGCGAAGGAGCAATCATCGCAGGCTGCATTCTTTTGGGGGCGGCGATGATTTCTGTGCAGGTTGCCCGACTGACGGCCAGTATCAAGGACAGAAACAGGCCCGCCGATGCCGGGGAAGGTCATCGACGGGCACCGCGTCACTAAACCATCGATCCTCAGAGCGATGGCCCGGGGCTTATCGCCATTTCAGCACGCGAAATACTCCTTCGCCGGCTTGGGCTTGCTTCGGAATGGCAAGCAACCGGTCGCGGTAGATGCTTAGCAAAACGGCTGTACCGAAAAAGAGCCCGCCGCCGACCATCATGTAGATCGCAGTTGATTGGAGTTGGTCGGGCAGACGAACCAAACCAATCAGGCTAACGACGTAGACCAGTAGCGTCGTGCTGCCGAAGATCGTCGACCAACGGATGCGGCACAACACGCCCGCCCCAAGCAGCAACAAACCGACGATCAACACGCCCGCTTCGTGCGTGACGACCCAGCCCCAGTCAGTGAGTCCGCCATCGAAACGCTGCACCAGCATCCCTAAGGTCAGCGGCGCGGCACTCAAAAAGCTACCCAAGGCCAAATTAAAACTGACCCATTCTTCTTTGCGATCGCTCTCTCGGTACCAGCCCCAATAGCCAGTGGCCAACATCGTCAGCCCGGCGACGGTCAGCAGCACTTCGCCCCGTTGCCAGAAGGTGAGCGTACTGAGTGCGTTGACGACGAGTAGCGTCATCAGTACTTGGACAGTTGCTAGAACCCAAAAGTGTCGACGCCAGGTGGAGTCTTTGGCTAGGAATCCTGCGAAACCGCAAGCGATGGTTTGCGCGATCAATAGTGCGAGGAGCGACCACTCGGTTTCGCTGGTGAGTAGGCGAGCAAGTGTGATTAGCAGGGTTGCAACGCTTCCGAAAGAGATGCAGAGGCGGCCTGTCCATTGGCTGACGAGTGCGAACTGGCTGAAATCGTCGTCGGATTTTCGCGTGAAAACACTAATCACTAAGCAAAAGATGCCGACGAGTGTTGCGGCGAGGATGAAAACGTATTGCGTAACGCCCAAGAGCAAAAGCAACTGCCACGTCGCGGCACAAATACTGATTGCAGCGAAGATCGCTGGC
The DNA here is from genome assembly GCA_013152515.1 of Planctomycetota bacterium. Classification (GTDB taxonomy): domain Bacteria; phylum Planctomycetota; class Planctomycetia; order Pirellulales; family Lacipirellulaceae; genus Bythopirellula. Next base: position 1,397 of record JAADGD010000232.1, on the reverse strand, counting down.
GTGAGACGCGACGCAACGCGAGTCAATATGGCAAAACAGACTGCTGCTTCGGCAAAGAAAATCGTCAGCCACAAGTGCGATTGCATGATCGCTGTGCTGTTGAAAATTCCTAGCGAGACGCTCACTCCAACGAACAAGAGCAAAGTCGCCAGTATTTCGGCCACCAGCGCGCCGTGAAGCCTGACAAGGTGGTTACTCGTGCGAAGCGAGACCCAGGCTAAGGCGATCGGAACTAGCATCTCGACAACGAGCAGTGTGGCGGTCAATTCGATTTGTAGCAAGTCGAGCAGAATGATGGCCGACCAGAGCAGAGTCAGCACCGCCGACGTCAGGTAACGTCCCTTCGCTTGCACGACGACCTGTGAGTAAACGTAAGAATAGGCGGCTCCCAAAGCAAGTGCCAGTGCGAGCAATTGCAGGTTGGTTTGCGTCGCCACGGCGGGCATCGAAATCCAATCCCAACCGGTGAGAAACGGCTCATAAAGCCTTCCAACCAAGCGGCCGACGAGCAACACTGCCAAACCTAAGCCCATGACGACATGACCGGCTTGGAAAAACGCTCGGCCAAATTTAGCGCGAGAAAAGGGACCGTCTTCCGGCGGAAAGGCGCGTTCGACGTGGATGCAGATCATGCCGAGTACCACGAGGAAACTCGAAGGCGCCATGATTTCCCACAGTCGGCCGACTTGGTTGTCGGCGAGAAACAGGAGCCCCGTCATCGTCACTCCGCCGACAATCGCTTTCACAAAGAGAGGGTCGGCCAGCACGCGTGCTACAAGAACATACAACGCACAACAAACCAGTGCCGGCACCCAAAGATGTCCACCTTGGTCGAGAGTGATGAGCCCCTGCACATCGTAAAACCAAAGATTCAGCGGCATCACCAAGCAGGCGAGCATCGTGATCGCTTTGCTTGCAGTTTGGTAACGAGTAAAACGGGCACCCGAAACACCGACGGCAAGCAACGAAAAATTCGCGACGCCCAAACAAGTGGCGACGACGAGCTTGTTTTCAAAAATGCCGATGGACCAGAGCCAGACGACTAGCCCCAACACCAAGAGCCCGGCACCGCAGAGCATCAAACCTTGCAAGGTTTGCGGGTCGAGAAGGACTTCGATCCAGTTGCGTCGGCCAGCAGGTGGCGGCGTTTCCGATGCTGGCTGCTCTTCGTTCGTCGTGAATTCGACTTCTGCGAAATCGTCTTGGTGGTCCATGACCGTTTCCCCGGTGTGTGGAGTGGATTGTGGTGGCTCGGTCGAGTTTTTTGTCGACTGGCCGTGAGTGTTGGCTATTTGCTAAGGCAAGCTTGGTGCCAAACCGGGATGTGTTCCCTAAAATGTTTTGTGGCAATGACTTATGCAAAACTGTGGATTGAGAAGGGTTATTTGATTCTATTT
>JAADGD010000277.1 GCA_013152515.1 Planctomycetota bacterium | reverse complement strand
GCCTGCAAGCCCTGAGAGGATTGAATTTGGAGTTGATCCTGAATGCTCAAAACTCGCAGTGACCCATCAGCGGTTTCATGTTGCCATAATTTTTCGCCTGACGTTGCATCGAGAGTGAACAGCGACTTGCTGTCCGTTGGGGATAGGTAAACCGCACCGCGATGGTAAACACAAGGACTTGGCCCCCGATAAGAATCAAATTTACCTTTGCCGCCATCGAGATTAGCACTCTGTCGCTCATAAGTGCGCAACCATAAAATTTGCCCGTCGTCTGCCCGAACCGCGGCAACCGCGCCGAGATTCGTGTTAACGTAGAGAATTCCCGAATCGTAAGTCAGCAAGTTGGTCGCGAGTTCATGCGCCCAGCCGGTCGCCGGCGTATTCGCCTGACAAAGCCAGCGCTGCCAGCACCGCTCGCCTGTGCTAGTGTCATAACAGGCAATCCCAGCGCGAGCCGTTTGTTCGTGAGAACGAATCGGCACAAAGAGACGTGTTCCTTTGACCACCGGTGCCCCAACAAAGCCAATGCTTGCGTCTTCGCTCGGCCGATGAAATGCGATTGCCCCATCACGCTCCAAATCAAGACTCCAAAGCACACTATTCCTTTCGTCACCCTCTGATTTATGCCGTACCCCAAGCGGCGACATGGTAACGCCAAACAAATAGCGATCGGTAGCCGTCAACGTATGTCGCAGTTGCCCCTGCCACTCTGGCGACGTGACCGGTGAGCGAAACACATCGCCTTGCGCCGTAAACACCCGTTCGCCGTCATTCAAACGCAACGCGCGCACCGAAATGGCATCTTGAAATACCACGAGGTCGTTAATAACCACAGGGAAAACCGATAGCTGCTCGTTTGCGATCGGCTGCGACCAAACCAATTCATACAAACCCTTCGGAGCAGGAGCGGCACTGGCATTGGTGCGCTGCGAATTCGCTGCAAAAGTACGCCAATCGGTCGGCGCCACCAATTCAGGCCACCGGCGAGCTTGCTTCAGCAGACTCGCAAGAAGATCAACTAACACCCCCTCACTCTCACCAATCCGCCCAGTCGCCGTCGGAAAGTTCTCGCGCAACTTTGCCAATTCTCGTTCTGCACGCTCCCAATCACCTTCGCGCACAGCCACCAACACCAAACGAGCCGCTACCGCTGCCAACGAAACGTCGGTGCCAGGAAAAATCAGCCTGTCATCAGTCGCGCCCAGCGGTGGACCGATTTGTAACCACGCGTTGCGTGCCGTTTGATAGTCGCCCCGTTGTAAGGCCAACTCGCCCAGGGCCAGCAACGCATCGTCCCCCCAGTTGCTGCAAAAGTATTTGTCGATGACCTGCTGTAGCTGCGCCTGGTCACGATTTTCGATCCCCTGGCGATACACCGACTTGGCTGTTGCGTCGACCAAATTCCGGTAACGAGCGAGCGACTCTACTGGCAATTTGGCGATCAACCGATGGCAATACTCAGTCAGACTAATGTAACGCTGGTCGTCAACGGCAATCAAACGGAAGTTATCCTGCTCAAGCAATCGTATCAGAGCCCCAATGGCATCGTCCCATTGTTCGTCCGCTAGGAATCGCTCTGCCCGATCGAGCAAACGGCGTTCTGTACCGCGAAGTACGAAAGGCCGAGCAGGTGTGGCCTGCCACTGACGAACCGGTTCGGCGGCGTCCGTCGAGGCGACAATTGCAAACATCAGAAATACTGCCCACTTCCAAAACAGGAGATCGCAGTAACTAGTGATCGGTTTTGGAGGCATCGTGAGGCACTGCGTACACGGCAAACGATTGGAGAACGACTTCACGTCTCATTATAGGCTTGCGCCACGCAACCAGAAAGCGATGTTTCCCGCTCTCTCAACGCCTCTCAGCTTGCAGTACCGCCACCGAATCGCTGTAGCAGATACCCCAACAGAAAAATGCCGACAGCCATCAGCAAAAATTTCAACAGTGCGCCCGTCCCAAAATTTTCTGGATCGGTAATTTGGGCAATGATCGCCAAGGGAGGAATCGTCAACCCAGCCAATTGCAACATGCGTGCTAAAGTGTGCATAGTAGGTAACCTACTCGCGATGGGCCTTGCTGACAAGACTTGCCCATCGCTAGCAGGAGGACTGCAAAGTGACTTTTCTCCCCTACCTACAAGAGTCTAACCACAACGACACAACGGCCACAACGCACGAGTTGACAGATTGCTGGCACGTCGTGTCCGTCGTGTCGTCGTGGTTCATTCTTTTAATCCTTGGCTAGAAACTAGGACTTTGCAATCCTCCTGCCACCGCTAGCCGAACTAAGCAGTGCCGACTACGATAAAGCGTCCGTGTTTCAACTGCGAACCCGTAGAATCCAAAATGCCCACCTCCACCACACGACCATCGCTCGGCACACTCATCAGTCGGGCAGTACGTCTCCGCTGCCCCGCTTGCGGCCAAGGCAAGCTGTTTGGTGGTTGGCTCTCGATGAATGATTCTTGCCAAAATTGCGGACGCAAATTTGATCGAGAGCCAGGCTACTTACTAGGTTCGATTTATTTTAATTATGGCATCACAGCCTTGCTGGTCATCGTGATCTATTTCGGCCTCTACTTTTCACAGACGATGACAAGCACTGGGCGGTTGGTCACTCTGGGGGTTTTTACCTTGCTGTTCCCCGCCTGGTTTTTCCGCTATGCCCGCGGGTTGTGGATTGCCTTCGACGAAAAATTCGACCCGTGGCCAAATGAAAAAGAGCAGCGAGAGTTAGAGAAGCGTAAGCTCGCACCAAAACCGTGTCACGTTGTCGATTGACACGCGTCGGCAATTTGCGTAGCGGCTAGGGACTTCGATTTTTATTCCGCCTTTGGGCATCTCGTTTCTCGCGTTTTCGTTCCGCCCGGTATTGCCGCTCCTTGACGCGATATTGGCGGATTACCTCGGGATGTGTCGCGGCCCAATTCCACAGGAGCAGCGGTTCGTAGCCGGTCACTCCAGCGAGAAGCTGATCGAGAACGTCTTTGACCCCGGATTATTCACGAGATCGGTTTCTGCAAGTGTCGATGCGCAGAGGATTGGAGAGTTTGTTCGTAGTGGCTTCGATGCGATCGCAAGGCCCTCTTTCCCCCAGGGGTCGTGCCGTGGTGTGATGTTTGAAGAAGAGACAGAAAAACGGAACTCCGAGGAATCAACCTCGCAGAACCAACGATAAGTGCGCGTGAGAAGGGGGGCAGGAGAACTGCAAAGTCAGCACCCAGACAAATTTTTCTTCCATTTCGATAAAAAGAATAACCACAGAGGAGAAAGGATAACCACAGAGGACGCTGAGTAACCCTGAGAAGACTTAAAAAACAGGATTATCCTCTGTGCTACTCGGTGTCCTCATGGTGATATTTGCATGGGGATTGTTGTGGAAGACGACTTTGCATTTCTCCTGTAGTCCCGGCGCGCCGGGAGGCTCCTGGCCGCAGCACCTTGCTCAACATCCTAGCCGGAAGCTCTTTTGTGATCGAGCCGCTGCTCGACGACTTCAAACGGACGCTTCAAAAACGATTCGGTGATCGGCTGTGACGACACGGGCGTGACCTTGCTCTATCCCAAAATCCTTCCGAAGTTTGATCTCACCGATCCGAAAGAACGACGGATTCACGAAGTGTTTGCCAAAGCTCTGGACGAGGGCAAGCCGTGCATCAACGCAAAAAGG
>JAADGD010000111.1 GCA_013152515.1 Planctomycetota bacterium | reverse complement strand
CGGGCGAAGTTCACGCCAAGCACACCACAGATCAACCCGCCGAAGAGAAAAGCGGAAGGTTCGGGGACGGCGGAAAGGTTGTTCACGAAAAGATCGTTCGGAGAACCGCCATCGGTTCCATTTACATAGAACTCGAAGCTGGCAGCAATACCAGTGTATGTGCCAGTGTCCAGATCTGTTACGCCGCCAGTTCGTGTAATGGTCCAGTCTCCACCAGTAGCGCTCGTTTGCAAGAAAGAGAGGTTGAAAGACGTATCCGGTGAATAAGCATTCCCAATCGATCCAGTGCCTGTGGTTGCGCTATTGACCACATAATCGTCACCTCCAACATTGAAATTGAAGAGCTGAGTGCTGCTCGCATCAAACAGGTTGAACCCTTTTGCGCCGTTCCGAAAATTCACGGCGAGATCCAAGGAAAATGTTTGTCCAACTTCGAGGGTTCCATTGAGGCTCCGAGTAGCCGTAGCAGATGATCCTGACCCGCCAAATAATCCAAACGATTCGCCACTTACATTGATATCAGCCCCTGAACCACCCGAAAGATTTTTCGAGTCGCCAATGAACTGGCCTGAAGTACCACCAGTAGTGTTTAAGGTCCACACCCCAAACGCGTCACCGGTTGCAGATCCATCGTCACCGGATCCCCAAGAATCATCGTAAACCGCTTGAGATGCGTCGTCGGTACCAACAAGAGTGGCCGACGCCCGATTGTAGACAGAGCCGAATGCTACCAGAGTGATAGTGCAAGCCAAGCCGTACAAAGAAAAACTATTTCGCATCGTCTTCCACCTTCAAAAAAGCCAGCGGCCAATACCAGAATTCTAACCCAGCTACTGCTCAGCATTCTAACTACCAGGTAAGTCACCGACAACGAAAATTTGGTATCGAAAACACGCTAAAAATCCCTGTTTTTTTGGTGCTGTGCAAATTTGTCAAATGACTACGTCGCGCAAGTGTGTCGCGCAAGTGTATTGCAGGGAATGGTTTAGCGAAAAGCGAATGACTCTACGCCCTGCTACCCATCTCCGAATTTCGCGGGTTACCACAAGCTTATGGAGAGTTCCGAGTTACGTCAGAATCGGCGGTCCCAATCGTTATTCCTGGAATAACGGCTGCGGTAAACAACCACTCTTTTTGCCCGTTTCAGCCGCCTATTTCCTCACAGTCCGATTGGCAAAGGGCCGGTAAAGCGGGTCGCCGATGAGAGTCATCATCCAACTGTTGAAGGGTTTGGTACGGTAATAGCACTCGACTAGCGAGAGGTCGCCTTCGATGAGCAGGGCGAAGAACTCGTTGGGTCGCGGGAAAGCGACCAAGTACGGCTCGAAGGCGGGGCCGAGAGTGGCGCAGACGCCGTCCTCGAGCATGCGTTTGCACCAAACTTGACTCCCCTCTTTGCGCAGGGTCGTTGCTTCGCCGCTGGCCAAATGGTAGCCCACGGCGCCGGGAGACCAGTCGAAGGCGTCGACGTATTTGCCGAGACTGTACCAGCCGCAATACAGGGCCGCCTCGGGACAGTCGCCGGGCTGGAAAAGCTCGCTCTTTGTGTCGAGCGTCACGTCGAGCGAGGTCTGCTCCTGCAATCCCTTGGCGGTGATCAACAAAGCACGATCGTAGTCGGCATAGCTGCCAAGCTTCACGTTGCTTTGATCGAGCTTGCCAATGCCGCGTGCGTCGAGATAGACCTTGCCTTCGAGCCCCTGCTTTTCGATCTTGATCGCCGTATCGATCAGCCCCTTGGCCAGTGGCAAAGTCGGCCCGTCGAGGCGGGCAACCATCAACGTTGGGTACGAGTCGCGGAGCTGAGAGTTGTCGTATTCGGGTCGCAAGTAGTTGGGCTGCCAACGGAGCAGTTGATAGCCTTCGGGCCAGAGCACTAGCGAAAGCTCGCTATCAAAACTGCTGTTGGTTTCATTCTTTCGCACAATCTTGAGTTGTTCGTCAATCCAACTGACGCTGGCAACGATTCCTCTGGTGCGTGCCAGGGTATTCAGCAGCGTGGCGTCGCGTTCGATACTCGGTGCCGAGCGGTTGAGTCTCTGTTGCAACTCGGCGTAGGCGAGGAGCATACCACGCATGCGTTCGAATTCACCTTGGATGTTTGCTGGAACCTTGCCGTCAGGCGGTATTTGCTTTTGCAGCGATTCTAACAGAATCTGAATACCGCCGACGATCGTTGCATAGCGCTGTAGTTTGACAGCCGCTTGCTGTTGCTCTTGCGGGTCGGTAAGTTTGCGAATCCTAGCCTGTGCGTTTTGCAATTCGGTTTCCAACTGTTTTTGAAGCTGCTTGATCTCCGCGGGAGCTGCGGAACCCTCGGCTACAGGAGTCGCCCCCGCGTCGGTCGCCGATTCCTGATCCTCTTCCCCTGTCAGTTCCATGCCTGGCGCCAACAGGCCAAATTCGGTCACCAGATTGCGAAGCAGCTTGATCCGCTTCGTCCGTTCTCCCTGGAGATATTTTTGGTATCTTTCGAGAATGGGACTGTCTTTTTTGTCACGCCCAATTCGCAGCGGCACATCCCAGGTGGTCACCAGACATCGAAGTTTGCGTTGAGGGTCGTGTTCCAGGAGCCACTTGCGAATCTCGGGTCGAACGGCCCAGCGCCACTTTTCGTGAGAGATCGATTCGCCGCCTGGCATCACGACCGAGCAGATGTTTTCTGTCGGAATTCCGCGCTGCTCTGCGTAGTATTCGGCCAGCCGCTCCGACCCGCGGCTACCGCGGGCAGCTAGGATGGCGATTTCTTCTGGCTTGAGATCGGCTCGGACGTGCAAAGGCTGGAGTTGCTGGAGCGTGATCACAGCGAGGATTACGAGCAAGTGCTTCAATGGAATTTTCTCCTTCGTAAAAGTAGATTCAGCCTGAGTATTGTACTTTTTGCAACCTGTTATCAATTCTGGCGGAGTTGCATGCACTACGGTCGCAGCCCGTCGGGCACTCCTTGAGGATAATACTTTTGAATCGCTCGTTCGATGAACTCGACACGATTGGCCGGCTTGGGGTGAGTACTCATGAACTCCGGCGGACCTTTGCCGCTCGACGCACGGTCGAGAATCTTCATGACGCCCTTCATCGCACGCGGGTCGTAGCCGGCCAGACCACAGAGCTTCACGCCCCAGTCGTCCGACTCGAGTTCGTGATCGCGGCCGTACTTCATGCTCAGCGCCGAGGCGATCATCTGTCCCATCTGCCCACCTTGTCCGCCGCCACCCAACACGCCCATCGCGCCGGCCAAGCCTTGATACATTCCTTGCTTGGCCATCCGTTTGTTGCCGTGACGCATGATGACGTGCCCTATTTCGTGGCCCAGAACGCCGGCCAGTTGGCCTTCGGTTTCGAGTTGATCGTACAACGCGTGCGTCACAAACACTTGTCCGGGGTAAGGCAAAAGCGTTCACCGTCTGTTTGTCAGCCAGCAGAGTAAACCGAAATGCTTGGTAATAGGGATTACGAAGCTTGCTTCCAGGGTTCTGGCGGTTACGTTCTTCGAGATCGCGATTAAGCCAGTCGAGCAACCGCCAACCAACGCGATTCATCCGATCTTGATCTTGAGTACTGCGCGTGGGTCCGTCATGCTGGCTGATCATTTGTGGAGCGGCTTGCAGACCGAGTTGAATCTCTTCGGCCTCTTCGGTCATCGCCACGCGTTCAGGCAAGCCGGTGGTTTCGTTGACGTCGCCCGGCTTCATGTAATAGCTGACAAACGCAAACGCGGCGATGCCCAGCGCGATCATCAGCCGGACCTTGAGGCCGCCACCTGCGCCGCGCC
>JAADGD010000077.1:23078-24649 GCA_013152515.1 Planctomycetota bacterium | reverse complement strand
CCGACGTGCCACTGCGTGATTGCATCACGTTGGCCTGCGTAGCAGCCCGGCTATTGGGGTTTCTGCGAATCAACATCTTTATTGCTCTCCTATATGCTCACCGATGACGAGTTCATCGTCTTTCTCAAGCTCGCCCTCGACCATCTCCGAGTGCTTCCAGCCGACCAAGCCGATTTCTATTTGCACGGCCTTCAAAAAATCGCCCTCTTTCATCCAGACATGGCGTTTCGCCCGTTTGTGCTTGCGTTTTTCTTTTTGTTCTTCGGTCAAATGAGTTTCCTCGATATCTGCATCGTCGTCCTCCTCTTCTTCGCCATCGAAAAGATCTCGATCTTCTTCACGCACCAACAGGCGATTGTTGGGGTAAAACCGTAACGCCGCGTTGGGCACGCGCAGTACGTCCTTGCGCTGGTCCACTTGAAAGGAAAGGCTGGCAGTCATGCCCGGTAGCAGCTTGAGGTCGGGATTCGGCGCTGCCACGACAACTGGATAGGTGACGACATTCTCGGTCGTCGTGGCATTTTTGCGAATCTGTTCAATCTTGCCATAAAAAGTGTCTTCGGGGTACGCACTCACTTTGAATTCGACAGGTAAGCCAGTCTTTTGGGCTTGGATGATCCGCCCCACGTCTGCTTCGTCGACTGAGGCGAAGACCAGCATTTTCTTTTTCATATCGGGCGCAAGAACGAATAGCTCGGGAGTTTGGAACTGCGCGGCCAGCGTTTGACCTTGGTCAATCTTGCGATCGATCACCATCCCCTCGACAGGCGAACGAATTTCGGTGTAGTTCAAGTTCGCCCGCGACGTTTCCAGCGCTGCTTCGGCCTGCTTGATCGACGCCTTGGCGACTTTGAGTTGGGCCTCCAGCGATAAACGATTGAAATGAAAAGTATCCATCTCACGCGGCGAGATAAAATCTTCGTTCTCTTCCCGCAAAGCAATCGCACGCCGCTCGTTGCGGACCGACTGTTGATACAAGGCGCTCACACGCTCGACATCGGCTTTACGAGTTTCGAGTGAAGCAGAATCGCGGGCAACCGCCGCCTTAAACAGCCGGGGATCAACACGGGCCAACAAGTCGCCTTTTTTGACTTGTGCGTTGAAGTCGGTCAGAACATCGGTGATCGGCCCCGAGACAAACGAACCGATTCGGACTTTGAGCACGGGTTCGATCGTCCCCGTCGCCCGTACGTCGAACAAAACGCGCCCGCGCGAAACCTTCGCCGTCCGCCAGTTTGGCTTACTGCCTGCCTGAAATTTACTAACCAACGGCCGACACGCGGCAAACGCCAAACCGCCCACAATCGCCACAATGATCAATCTTTTCAAAAATCGTTTCATTGTGAATAGTGGCGTTGAGGGAAGCTTAGGCAAAAGTTCCATTCTAGCAAACACCCAGAGCAGGCGAGGAACTTTTTCGGATGCTGACTAATACCCTGCGCTAAGTAAAAAGCTAAAGACCACGGATAGCACTGCTATTCCCAGCGCGGCCGCAAGGCCGCAACCAAAAAGTCCCCCTCCCTCTTTTAGGGAGGCCCATTATCCTGGAAACTGGGGGGAGGGTTTTGACC
>JAADGD010000077.1:0-23057 GCA_013152515.1 Planctomycetota bacterium | reverse complement strand
CTCCCCACAATGTTGCCAGCAAAGTCAACTCCTAGGCCAACTCAACCGTGGCAACATTGTGGGGAGGGGGACCCGTCTGAAATACCTGCGCTCGCTGCGCAAACTTTTACCGTTAGTAACACGGATGAAGTCTTGATGAAATGAATGGATGTTGTTGACAGTTCAATGCTCCAGCAGCAAATCTGCCATAAGTCTCAAAAATCAGTGGTATCCGTGCAATCCGTGGTTTTTGACTTAGAACCTATCCTAGAACTTCCAGCTAGATAAAAACCACGGAGTCACGGAGGACACAGAGAAACCCCCTCGGTTTGAAAAGTATGGAATATTCGGTACTTCCAGACATTCTTCTCTGTGTTACTAACGGTAAAATTTTGCGTAAGACACGAAGGTTTTTATTAAACGCAGAGTGCGCGGAGACGCAGAGAATTGCAGAGAAAATAGATGAAAACTGAAACTCTCGGACGATAGATTCTCTACGATGGTTCTCTTCTCTACGATGGTTCTCATAACAAACTCTCTGCGGCCCTCTGCGACTCCGCGGGCTATGCGTTTAATGTTTTTTTGGTTGCGGCCACGGGCCGCGCTGGGCTCTCCGTGACTCCGTGGTAATTTATTTGCTTGTTTTCTAGGAAGATTTAGTTCTGGGATAGGCTCTTAGCGCTGTAGTACTAAAGGTACTCCGCTTTTGGAATCACTTCGCCACAAATCATTTCCTCAAATGTCTGTCGCTTGCGGATGAGGTGGGGCGCTCCGTCTTGGAGGAGAACCTCGGCGGCGAGCGGTTTGCTGTTGTAGTTGCTGCCCATGACGGAGCTGTAGGCGCCGGTGCAGCCGATGACGAGGTAGTCGCCGACGGAAGCTTTTGGCAGTGGGCGGCTGCAAACGAAGCCCCCTTCTTCCTGCGTAAAAATATCGCCCGATTCGCAGAGCGGGCCGCCGACGATGACCTCTTGGGCGGGGCGGGGACGCCCGGGATCGCTGGCGGGTGATACCGCCATTGGGTGATACGAGCCATACAAAATCGGTCGCGCCAAATCATTGAATCCGGCGTCAAGCAAGTAGTAGAGGTTTTTGCCCATCTGCTTGATGGCACGGATTTCAGCAATCAGGCTACCGCTTTCGGCAGCGAGGTAACGGCCCGGTTCGATTTCTAGGCTGATCGGATTGCCAAAAGCGGTTGCTAGTCGGTTTCGCGTAGCGTCCCACAAATCGAAATAGGCGGGGATGTCAACGCGTTCTTCGCCTTCGCGGTAGGGAGTGGGCAGGCCGCCACCGGCACTGATCGTGGTGAGCGTTGGGCCGACGACGTGGGCGGCTTTCTCCATCGCACCGCAGACTTGACTGAGGTGCTCTAGGTCGGTGCCCGAGCCGATGTGCATGTGTAAGCCGGTGATCGTGAGATGGTTGCGTGTGGCGAGGGCGACGCACTCTTCGAGTTGTTCGTGCCAGATGCCATGCTTCGATTGCTCGCCGCCGGTGTTGGTTTTTTGGCTGTGGCCGTGGCCGAAGCCGGGGTTAATGCGAAGGGTGATGCCGCGCGGTGAATTGTTGGGTGTGCCCCCACGAGCTGAAGTCCGCTCACCTAGGCGCTCGCCGAGTTGCGTGATCATGTCGGGCGAGCCGCAGTTGACGGGGATGTTGTGTTCGACGACGAGGTCGAGGGCTTCTCGGTCAAAAATATCGGCGGTGTAGACGATTTGTGGCGGCTCGTCGGGGCCAGCTTGGTAGCCGGCGGCGAGGGCGCGGCGAATTTCGAAGGCGCTGACCGAATCGACGAGGACGCCGTGACGGCGCACGAGGTCGAGTAACGCTAAGTTCGAGGCCGCTTTTTGGGCGTAACGCGTGACGTCGAAGGCGGCGAGGTCGTTGATGCGTTCGACGATCTTGGCGGCATCGTAGACGAACGTCGGCGTGCCGAATTGCTCGGCGAGATCGGCGACCGCGTGGCCGGCGATCGTTTCGATTTGAGTGGGGAAGGACATGAGTGGCGCGTGTGGTTAGTGGAAGCAGGCGAACCCCGACCGTAAGGGAGGGGAGGAATTCGTCAGGAAGCAGAATAGCAAAACGGGCATTGGTCGCGGTAGCAACCAATGCCCGTAAGAGTGACTCAGTTATCGAAACAAAAGTTCGCTAAAAACCGCCGGCACCGGCAGCCTGCATTTTCTTTTCTTGGGCAGCCTTTGCGGCCATGCCGAAGGCGCGGAGGACGCCTTCTTCGGCTTCAATGCGAGTGCGGGCACCGTTGGGGATTGATTGGACAACGATCCGTACATGGTCGCGACCGTTGGCTTCGTTGGAGAGCATGTTGGCGATCATTTCAATTTGCGCTTTGTCGTCTTCGTCGGCAAACGTGGCGATCGTTTCCATGATCTGCGCCAGAGCAAAGGTCATTTCCATCGGTGGCACCGACTTTTGCGGCGAGGCTGCCGAGGTGTCCATGATACCTTGGATAGCTTTGAGGCAATCGCGTCCCAGGGCGAAGTACGCAGTCTCTTTGCCGATGCCGACTGCCATGTCGAGGGTCTCGCCGAAGAGTTCGTGGGCGGTCTCCTCGTCTGCGGGAATGGGCAAGCTGAGCGTGTGAAACTGGACATCCGCATGACTGGCGGAGTTCCAATTCACTCCCGGGAATTTTTCCTCTTCATGCTTGGCGATTTCCACCAGTTTTTTCAGTCCACTTTCCACCTTGGCAGGGTCGGCGTTAAACCCACCCGCGACAAGCGAAAGCGAGTTGGACGAGATATTGAGTACCGCTCCGCCATCCATTTTGCCGGCTTGCAGAGTGGCTTTGAATGACTGCAAGAAATCGTTGACAGCGCTTTTCAGGAGTTCTTTGTCTTCCTCGCTCTCGGTGTCGGCCTCTTCTTCGATGGCCGTGTCGATCTGCTTGCTAATTGCACCAAACATCTGTTCTATCTGGGCAATGTCGGATTCACCGATTTTCGAGGCAAACGTCATCATCATCGCCGCGTCGGGTTGAAAGAACCCGGCGAAGTCGGTTTTGGGATTGCTATTGATCGCTATTTTCTCAGCGAGATTCGAGCCAGCAACCGCCGTGTAGACGATGTCGATAAAGGTGCGTTGTTGCTCGCCATCAATGGCGAGGCCAAAGGTCAATTCGTCGAGGTCTTGGGCGGCTTGCTTGATCTGGTCGACTTGAACTTTGGTCATTGCCTTGCGAGCTTCGTACTGCTCGTCCGACTCGGTGTCCAGCTTTTTCATGCCCGCTTCCATGCCCATTTGCACTTGACTGAGCGCCATCTGCCGGAAAGCTTCGGGAATGTTTTGCACATGGAGGCGCACGCCGAGGTCGTAGTCTTTGGTAAGCGCTGCGAAGAGTTCGCCCGGATTGTCGGGCAAGTCTTCTAGCATGCCGGGCATCGACAGGAAGGCCCAGCCATTGCTTTCGCGGGCAATCAGCGTGCTGCCGTTGGCCGAGATTTCAAAGGTGCCGTTGCCTGTGTCCTCGGACAGGACGCCGAAGTTTTTCAAAACGGCCAAGAGCTGCTTGAGATCGGTCACCGGCAGACAGAGCGCTCCGCTAGGAGTGATGCCATCGGATTGCACGATCAAGCCAATCGGTTTGGTGTGGTCGAGGCCAGGCGTAAAGCCTTTGAGCATGGGTTGATACTGAGCGGAGAGGTTTCCCTGTCCGGCGAGGCCGCCGAGGAAGTTGGCGTCTTGGAACAGGTTGTCGAGGCTGTTGAAGGCGACGATCGCGATCGGCTTCGCCTTGCTGTCTTCAGCCTGCGCCGTTCCACATGTGAGAGCGAAGGTGGCGGCCAGCGCCAACAGCAAAGTCTTGGCCAACGACGACCGACCCAGTAATGAACGGCCTAATTTTGAACGGCCCAATTTTGAAGGACCCATTTTTGAATGACGTAGGGAGTGAATACTCACAGCTCAATCTCCTGGTGAGGGTAGGGAATCTCGAAATCTAATCTCACTGCTACACGGATAGCAGGCTTTCAGCGATCTGCAGCTTAGGCAAACTTCGCTAGGCCGCATAGTTGGACAGCGCCACTTTCTCACAAAAGACTCGTTCCTCCCATTTCCTCAGCCGCGATGGCGCTAGCCTGCGGTTATAAACGCAGAAATCGCAGGCTAGCGCCATTGCGGCTGATTCGCTTGAAAAAACAGGGGATTTTGTGCTGAAGTGGCACTGTCCGCATAAGACTGACAGTTATACCGGTATACGCCCGCCGGTACGAGATTAGTGACAAGAATCACAACAAAAAACTGAGAAGAATGGAGAAATAATCGCGAAGCTGCACGAGAGAGCTAGCATAGAGGGAACCAGCACGGAGAGAAACAGAGGGCGCAGCGGCACCACAACATCTACGCGCATCGTCGCACTGTGGGGCAAATCCTACTCGGAAAAAGCGAGATTAGCGTTCGCGGAAGGTGATTCGGCCCTTGGTCAGGTCGTAGGGGGAGAGTTCCACACGCACTTTGTCGCCTGGCACGATCCGGATAAAGTGCTTGCGCATCCGCCCAGCTACGTAGGCATTGACGACGTGGCCACCTTCGATTTCGACCAGAAATCGGGTATTCGCCAGAGCCTGGGTCACAACGCCTTCGACTTCGAGGGCCTCTTCTTTTTGCTTCGTCATACAATCTCCGTGGTTTTTGTGTCTGATGAGCGACCTGCTGGAGGCTCCAATTCCCTACCATCTTAGCATTAGCAGCCACTGATTCCAGTCCGATTCCAGTTCGATTCTAGGCCGATCTGAGCTGAAACAGGCCTAGCCGCAATACCGTTGAATTAGTCCGAAACTGTTTCGTGACAGTTACTTACGAAATCGAATGTCGAATATCGAACAAGGAACTCCGAATGATGAAGTAAAGAAAGTCGCTTCGCGACATGGCCGCAAGGCCCTTGCTGTACTTCGATATTCGACATTCCTTGTTCGACATTCGATGTTCAGGTTCCGATTAAGCCGATTTTTCCGGGGGAAAATGTGCCTCGTCTTGCTTTGAGCCCTGTTCTGAGGTTTGACGTAACCCTTTATTCTACGACAATGGAAGACGTAGGATAGGCTGCTAGCCTGTCTGTCAAATCTGCTGAACAAGTGCCCTGACGGACAGGCTAGAAGCCTCTCCTACGGCTGCTGCTAACCCCTGACAGCGCGGTCATCTGTGAGTACATCTTCTTATCCACCTGATGAAGTTGCCGTTCAGCGCGCCAAGCAAGAAATTCAGAGCTTGGTGCAAGAGGTGGTCGAACTCTCGAAATCGGAGATCGAGCCGACCGAGTTTTATGCCGCTCTGATGGACAAGTCGATCTCGGCGCTGGCTGCGGTCGGCGGAGTGGTCTGGACGCAAGAAGAGGGTGCCGGTCTGCAGTTGGAGTATCAGGTCAACCTGCGCGAGACCGGCTTGGCCGAAAGCGAGACCGCCCAGCGTCAGCATGGCCGTTTGTTGCAGCAGGTAATCGAAAAGGGCGAGCCGGTGTTGATACCGCCACACTCAGGTGCGGGCGGTGGCGGTGATGGCGATGAGGCCTCGGCGGCGAATCCAACCGATTTTTTGTTGGTGATCGCGCCGATCATCAGCGATCGAGGGGTCGACGGGCTGGTCGAAATTTTCCAGCGCAGCGGTGCCCGTCCGGCGACCCAAAAAGGCTATCTGCGATTCTTAGAGCAAATCTGCGAGCTGGCAGGCGAATATGTCAAGTCGCGCCGACTGCGGCACTTCACGCACAAGCAAACGCTGTGGGAGCAGCTCGAAGCGTTTACTGGTTTGGTTCATCAGGCACTCGACTCGCGCGAGACCGCTTACACGATCGCTAACGAGGGGCGCCGGTTGGTCGGCTGCGATCGTGTGACGGTGGCGCTTCGCAAAGGAACGAAATATCAAATCAGTGCGATCAGCGGCCAAGACACTTTTGACAATCGCTCGAACGTCGTACGCTTGTTGCGAAACTTGGTCACGGCAGTTGCTAAGACTGGCGAAGACCTGTGGTTCGACGGCGATACTTCCGACTTAGCACCGCAGGTCGAAAAGGTCGTCAACGCCTACGTCGACGAATCGCACACCAAGCAACTGGCTGTGCTGCCACTGCGCGAAGCCGATCTCGAAGAAGACGAGCCGGGCGAGCGGAAGAAGAAAAAACGCGAGAACATTCTCGGCGCGATCGTGATCGAACAACTCGTCGACCAGCAGCAACCCGAGGGAATGTTGCAGCGTATCGAGGTCGTGCGGCGGCACAGTTCGACTTCGCTGACCAATGCCCAAGAATACGAAGGACTGTTCCTGCTACCGCTGTGGCGATTGTTGGGCAAGACGCAAGTGTTGATGACGGCGCGTAATCTGCCGAAAACCATCTTGGCGTCGGTTGCGATCGTAGGGGCAATTACAGCGATGTGCCTAGTGCCGTACGACTTCACGGTGGTCGCCGATGGCAAGCTACTGCCTGAGTTGCGGCAAGATGTTTTCGCTAGCATCGACGGCAAAGTACTCGAAGTGCCGGTCGACACGGGCGATTTGGTGACCGAAGGCCAACTGCTTGTTCGGCAGCGAAGTTTGGATTTGGACGCCCAAATCATTCAGCTCAACGGAGAATACCACAAAGTGTTGGAAGACCTCATTTCGACCGATCGCCAATTGTCGATCCATTCCACAAGCAACGACGAGCAGCGCGAGACGATCGAGAGCGAGCAACTGATTGGTCGGATCGAGCAGTTGAAGAAAACTCTTGAAAGTCTTGAGAAACAAAGGGCACTCCTAGACATCAAGACAACAAGCCTCGACGTTCTGAGCCCCATCAACGGCAAGGTCGTCACCTGGGACATTCAAGAGCAGCTCAAAGGTCGCATGGTCGCGAAAGGTCAGCGTTTGATGAAGATCGCCGACACGTCGAGCCCTTGGGAGTTGGAGATTTTTATTCCCGAAGCGAAGATGGGGCATATTCTTGAGCGTCAGCGGAAGCTCCGAGAGAGCGACCCCAACGCGAAACTGGAAGTCGAATTTGTACTGGCGACCCACACGGGCGAGCCGATCCAAGGCGTGGTGGAAAAGATCGACGAGAGTGCCGAGGTACATGGCGAAGAGGGCAACACGGTACGGATGCGCGTTTCGTTTCCGCAAGAAGCACTGCAAAACTTGGTCAACGATCCGGCGACCGAACTCAAGGTGGGAGCCGACGTAAAAGCAAAAGTACTCTGCGGCAAAGAGCCGATCGGCTACGTTTGGTTTAGCGATCTGTTCGAGTTTGTGCAGTCGCGGATTTTGTTTCGGCTGTGAGCGAGTGAGCTGAGGATTCTGGTTTCCAGGCTCTGCCTGGGAACCGAAAAACACTCCGAAGGAGTTTCAGCGATTAGCCGGTGGTCGAGCGTAGCGAATACCACCGGGTTGGGGTGGGTAGAAGAGTTGCATCCTGAAGGGATGCCAGCAAGGATTTCGATGGAAGTAGTATTTTTTCAGAGGTTCGATTTGGTAGAGCGCTGGCATCCCTCCAGGATGCACGAATGTCGGTTGCGTTTCCGGTGGTGTCGCTGCGCTCGACCACCGGCTAATGGCTGAGACCCCTTCGGGGTCGATCGTTGGCAAGGCATATCGTTACGTTACAACGGATTTTTTGAGAACATTTACGAGGTTTCATCCGATGACTGTCATACCTTACTTCATCGCCTTAATGCTTTTCGGCCAGGTGGCCGATTCTGCGAATCGCTATGCGACGGCGGATGGCAATCCTGTGATTCAACCGGCACGCATTTATGTGCGGGACGAGGCGAAGATTCCGGCGATGGAAGCGGGTGTGCTGACGGAGTTTTCGGCGCACGAAGGGGCACGCGTTAAGAAAGGCGAAGTCCTCGCGGTGATCGACGATCGCGAAGCGAAAGCTCGACTTAAAATTGCCAAATACGCGGAGTTAGCAGCTTGGAAGCTCGTGAAACAAGACATCGAAGAACGCTACGCCGCCGCCGCCGCAAATGTTGCCAAGTCAAAATGGGAAAGTGCCTTGGACTCAAACAAGCAGTACAAAGGGGCCGTTGTTGAAGGTGAAATGATGACCCTGAAGCTCGACTTTAAGCGGGCCACATTGCAAATTGAAAAGGCCGCCAACGATCGCGTGATGGCGAGCTACGATGCCAAAACCAAAACGGCTGAAAAAGAAGCCGCTGAAATGGCTCTCGATTGGCGGACGATTCGGGCACCTTTTGATGGCGATGTGGTGAAAACCTTTGTCCATCAGTCGGAGTGGGTTCAACCGGGTGAAGCGATTCTTCAATTGGTACGGTTTGACAAGCTGTATGTCGAAGGTCATCTCCTAGCCAAGGATTACGATCGGTCGGAAATTTTAGGAAAGCCCGTGACCGTCGAAGTGACCAAAGCACGTGGGCGTAAAGCGACCGTTTCAGGAACCATCGTCCACGTCGACCAAATACTTCAGGGCAGAGGACGTTACAACGTACGCGCAGAAGTCGACAACGAGCTGGTCAACGGCAGTTGGCTCCTCCAGCCCGGCGGCGAAGTGCGCATGACGATTCATTTGAAGTAGCCCCCGGCTCTGCCGAGGGATGGCGCCACGGTTAATCGTCCCTTTGCATAACCAGCATTGCAAAATCACCCGTTCATCATCCCCCGGTAAAACCAGGGGCTACCCAACACGCATTCCCCAATGGCCACACTTTCCGACAGCATCGTTTCTAGTTCGGCGCGGATGCTGGCGATCCGTGTGCGGCCTGATCTCAAGGCGCGCAAGCAGCGCTATCAAGGGCGTGTTTATTGGGTCGTGAAAGACCCGGTGGGGTTGCAGTATTTCCGTTTCGAGGAAGAAGAATTCGCTATCCTGCAAATGCTTGACGGCGAGTCGAGTCTCGAAGAGATCCGCGAGCAATTTGAAGCCGAATTTCCGTCACAGCCGATTCGTGTCGAAGAGCTGCAAAATTTTATCGGCATGTTGCACCGCAGTGGGTTGGTGCTGTCCGACTCGGCGGGGCAAGGCGTGCAGCTCAAGAAGCGGCGTGACGAAAAACGTCGCAAAGAAATGATCGGCGCGATGACCAACATCCTCTCGTTTCGATTCAAGGGGTTTGATCCCGAGCGCATTCTCAACGGGATTTATCCCTGGGTAAGCTGGTTTTTTACCGCTTGGGCGACGTGGCTGAGTTTGGGCTTGGCGTTTTGTGCGTTGTCGCTGGTGATTGTGCAGTTCGATATTTTTCAGTCGCGGCTGCCTTCGTTCCAGTCGTTTTTTGCCGCGCAAAACTGGCTGTTGATTGCCGGCGTGCTGGGCACCACCAAAGTCATCCACGAGTTTGGCCACGGCTTGTCGTGCAAGCATTTCGGCGGCGAGTGTCACGAGATGGGCATTATGTTTTTGGTGCTGACGCCCTGTCTGTATTGTAATGTCTCGGATTCGTGGATGCTGCCCAGCAAGTGGCATCGGGCGGCGATCGGGGCGGCAGGCATGTATGTCGAGATCGTGATCGCCTCGATCGCGACGTTTGTTTGGTGGTTCAGCGAGCCAGGGTTTCTGAACTACATTTGCCTGAACATCATGTTCGTCAGCTCAGTCAGCACAATCATGTTCAACGCGAATCCGCTGCTGCGCTACGACGGCTATTACATTCTCAGCGATATCATGGAAGTTCCCAACCTACGTGCCAAGGCGAGCTCGATTCTGAATCGTAAGCTGGGCAAATGGTGCTTGGGGCTGGAAGAACGTGACGATCCGTTCTTGCCCAAACGCCATCAAGCGTTGTTCGCGCTCTACACAGTCGCCTCGTTTTTTTATCGCTGGGTGATCTTGCTGTCGATTTTGTTTTTCCTCAACAAAGTCTTCGAGCCGTACGGGCTGAAGGTGTTGGGGCAGATGATTGCGTTGATGTCGTTGTACGGCCTGATCGTGATGCCGTTTGTGAAAGTGTACAAATTTTTCCGCGTACCGGGGAGCTTGAGCAAAGTGAAAAAAGTCCGAATGTTCGCCACGTTGGGTTTGTTGGCGGCGCTGGTGAGCGGGGCGTTTTTGATTCCGTTTCCGTCGAGCGTGATGTGCAGCTTCGAGTTGCAGCCACGCGGCGCGACGTCGGTTTACGTGGAGGTCGAGGGGAAGATCGAAAAAATATTGGTCGAGCCGGGCCAACAAGTCGCTGCAGGAGATTTGCTGGTGCAGCTGAGTAATCTCGATTTGGAAATTGATATCACTAGGTTGCGGGGCGAACGCGCGGCATTGCAAGAAGAGCTGAAAACGCTGGAGCAAATCACGTTCAACGACGAGACCGCCGGACTGCGACTCGACGCGGTGCGCGAAAGTTTGAAATCGATAGACGAGCAACTGGAACAAGAACTACGCGACGCGAAACGGCTTGATATCGTTGCGCCTGTGGCAGGTACCATCATCCCGGCACCCCCCAAACGCGAGCCCAGGTCGGAACAGCGTGTTCGACTGGCCAGTTGGTCGGGTACGCCGCTGAAGAAAGAAAACTTAGGAGCGACCTTGTCGCCCGAAGAGCAGCACAACTTGCTGTGCCAAATTGGCGACCCGAATGCGTGGGATGCCGTGCTGGTGATCGATCAACGCGACCTCGACTTGGTGCTTCCAGGCCAAGAGGTGCGGCTGATGTTCGAGGAGTCGACCAACCACGTCTTTATCAGCCAAATCGAAAACATCGCCGACGACGAAATGGAGGGTATTTCGCCCCGCTTGGCAAGTACCTCGGGCGGCGTGGTGCCCGCGCAGTCCGACCTCGACGGCACCGTCCGCCCGCTCAGCACGTCGTACCAAGCAGCCGTGCCACTGGACAACTCGCTCGGCCTCTTCCGCAACGGCCTCGTCGGACAGGCGCGCATCAAAACAGCCCCGCGCACGCTGTCGAGCCGGTTGGGCCGATATCTGCGACGGACGTTCAGTTTTGATTTGTAACGGGTAGCCCTCGGCTCCGCCGGGGGATGCCGGTTCGATTGGCGACATCGGTTTACGGACCGTCCCCCGGCAGAGCCGGGGGCTATGGGACGTGTCGGCGCTGGGGCCGGTAGTAGTTTTCGAGGATCGCGTCGACCGCTTCGCGTTGTTCGCGCGGGACGGAGTGTGTGATGAAGGCTCGGTTGATGTTGATGACGATTTTGCCTTCTCTTTGTCCCCAGTACATGTCTCGAAGAGCCGGTGATTTCCACGCATAGAATTTATTGGCATAGAGAATGCCGTTCTCGCAAAGTTCGATGCCGTTGATTTCATAACCTTCTGTCCATAAAGCGAGACCGCACTTTCCGAACAAGAATCCGTAATAAAGTGGCATGTAGATCGAACTAATTTGTGCAAGAACAGAGTTGTCTTTGGGGCCATAGAGTTCGAAATTTAATAAAACAACGAAAGGCAGGCCGGCCAACAGCCAAAACCAACGCAGCCATTTTTTGCGGCTGTTTTTTCTCTTCTTTGTCAATGGCAACAACAGTACCCCACAGCTCTGGCCATTGTGATATCGCTTGCGAACGGTGTGTAGCGTGGCGATTGCCATGCCACTCCCCAGCGAGACAAGCGTACAGAGCAATTGCCATTTCTTTTGAACTTCTAACGTATTGATATACGGCCCCGCGACCGCCATCACCACCGCCACCCCGAAAGTGATTGCCAGCATCGATCGCAAGCTGATGCGGACGACGGTGTGTTGGGGTGGTCGAGACATTTTTTGGTGTTTCATGCTTTTCGGCGAAACCGCAGGCGGCGGGCGTTTGCGGTTTCGCAGGAACTGGTCCGTGGTGCTAGCACTGCTGTTGATCCTACTCGATCTAGGCGACTGGTGCGAACGGACGTAAGATTCAAGGTCGTTCTTGAAATCCACGGTTGTGTTGGATCTGCGGTAGGGAATGCGTAGGGAAAATGCGTAGGGAAACTGATGAGTAAAAAAAGACGGAGACGCGAGACCGCTGCGCGCGACGATTCAGAGTTGCCACGCCGACCGCGCCGGGCCAGACGACTGCTGCGGCGTTTTGGGCTGTTGCTGTTGCTGCTCGTCGGGTTGATTGCGGCAGCGCCGACGATCGTTTCGAGAACGTCGCTGCGCGATTCGTTGATTGCAGGTCAGTTGCCGAGTGGTTGGGACATCAAGAGCGAGCAAGCAACACTCGGCTGGATGAGCGGCCAGACACTTACAGGGATAACGCTGACCGACGCCGATGGCAAGCCGATGTTGACGGTCGAATCGTTGCGGCTCTCGAAACCGCTCCTTTCGTTGGCGATGAATCAGACCGATCTCGGCAAGCTCGAAATCGTGCGCCCGGTGGCAACCCTCGAAACACGCCCCGACGGCAGCAACTGGGAAGACTTTTGGCTTGCCTTTCAGCAGCAAGCGGGCGAGCAGCCAAGCCAGCCGCTTTCCTTGCAAGTTGAAATCGTCGACGGCGTGGTGCACGGTGTCGATCAAGTTACCGGAAAAAAATGGCTGCTCGACTCGACGAACGTGACGGCGGCTGTCGGCGAATCGATGCAAGCGAGCGGTAGCGCGCAGCTAGCGACCGAACAGCCTGCACAACAGGGCCAAGTAAAAATCCATTGGCAGCCGGGCAGCGAGGGTTCACAGCAAGTTGAGCTGTTGGCCGAGCGGATGCCGCTGGGGCCGCTGGCTCCTTGGCTGGCTCGCGTTGTGCCTGGAATGCAGCTAAGTGGTGCGTTGTCGGCCGATGCGCAGTTGAGCTGGCGGGTCGATCCGCAGCGCGGCTTGCTGCTCGAAACTGCCGGACGCTTGGAATCGCGACAGCTCGATTTTTCGGCGGATCTGCTGGCAGGCGACCGGTTGCGCTGGCAGCAAGTCGTCATGCCCTGGAAGTTGAGCATGGTTGACGAGCAGTTGACGATCGAGCAATGGACGGTTGATTCGGACTGGGCGAAGCTTGATGTGACGGGCGTGTTGACGTTATTGGAACTACAAGCGTTGAGTTTGGACGCTTTGCCGAAAAATAGGATGCAGCTTAGCGGTAGAGCCGATCTGGCGAAGCTGGCGGCGATGCTGCCCAGGACTTTGCAATTGCGCGAAGGGGTGCGCATCGACGCGGGGCAATTGGCATTCGACGCGGGCGGGAAGCCTGACGGCGATCGATTTGCTTGGCAGGCAACGGCTTCGCTGTTAAATTTGGCTGGCACCGATGGCCGACGTCAGATTCGTTGGCAAGAGCCTGTCGAAGTGGCGGTGCGACTGCGCGAGACCTCCTCCGGGCCGCAGTTAGAGCAACTGACCCTCGACGCCCCGTTTGCCCGAGCCAATCTACAAACCAAGCAAGAGACGATCGAAGGAGAGTTTGAACTCGACTTAGCGCAATTCTCGCAAGAGTTGAGTCAGCTTGTTGATCTTCGGCCGTGGCAGCTTCGCGGATTGGGCGAGGGAACGTTTACGCTCACGCGACAAGCGAACCAACAGTTTTCCGCCACGGCAAATGTCGATCTGACTGATCTGCATGTGGCCGAGGCGGGGCGAATTGTTTGGGCCGAGCCAAAGTTGAAGGTCACGCTACACGCATCAGGCGCGGAGAACGATTTCTCGCCACATGCCATCTCAACAGGAAAAATCGAACTGCGTGGTCCGCGCGATCAATTCGAGGCAGAGTTGCTCCAGCCGGTTGATCTTAGCGCCGCTCAGCAACCTTGGCTGGTGCAGGTCGAGGGCAATGGGCCGTTGGCTTTGTGGGCGAGCCGTTTGCGGCCTTGGGTGGCATCAATGCCACAACAAGTCGAGGGCGAAGCCCATCTGCGTGCCAAGCTGCGCGTGGCTGGGGATGCGGTGCAGGTGATCGAATCGAAAGGCAGCGTCGTTGGATTGCGTGTGCAGAACGAGACGATCGCGATCGACGAACCACGCGTCGAATTCGCTGGCGATGCGCGTTGGGATCGTCAGACCGGCAGCCTGCAGACAGAAGAAATGCAGCTATTGGGCAGTTCGTTTTCGTTTCGAGCACGCGACATCGCGATTGCGTTGGCGGCGCAAGGCGGGCCGACGGCGCGCGGGAGCGTAGCGTTTAGCGCAGACCTCGAACGCCTAGCCGCTATCGCAGGACTAGTCGGTCAGCCGACAGCGACGTGGCCGCGCGGTACGGCGGTGGGGCAGTTGCAACTTGCCAGCAGCGCCGAGCAAGTACAGGCCGATTTTGGTGTGAAGGTCGAGCAGTTGCAGTTGGCTCGTACGACTGCGGCAAACGGAGCCGTGTATGGGCAACCCGAAATTGTGTGGACCGAGCCACAGCTCGAAGTCACTGGAGTGGCGAAGTATGTCGTGGCCATCGATCGAGTTCAGTTCGACAATCTGCAAGTTCACGGCCAGACGTTGCAGCTCAACAGTTCGGCGAGTATTGATCGAGTCAGCACGACCGGTCTGCTACAAGCGAGTGGGCTTGTCGAATATGCGCCCGAAGAATTGGCCAAACTGATCGCCAGCTACGTGGGACAAGGGCTACAAGTGCAAGGCGATCGGCAAGTGCGTTTTCAGATCAGCGGGCCTTTGTTCGATGCGTCGTCGCATTGGTCGCATCGTTGGAACGCCACGGTCGAGGCAGGTTGGTCAAGCGCGGGCATTTACGGTTTGCTGTTGGGCGGCGGTCGCTTGCAAGGGAAGCTGGGCGAGGGCCAATTACAATTGGAGCCGATGGACATTGCCGTGGGGCAAGGGCGATTGACGGCGCAGCCGCTGGTGCGTTTGACACCGGGAGCCGAGTTGGTTGCGCTATCCAAAGGGCCGTTGGTGACGAATGTCGACATCTCGCCCGAAGTGAGCGAGACGATGCTGAAGTATGTCGCCCCGATTCTTGCTGGCGCGACGCGGGCCGAAGGACAGTTTTCTATCGACTTGGATTTGGCAGAGGTGCCTTTCGGCCAACCCGAGCAAGCGCGTGTGCAAGGACGGTTGACAGCGCACCGCTTGAGTGTTTCGCCGGGGCCGATGACCAGCCAATTGGTGACCTTGGTTGGTCAGATCGAAGCGTTGACCAAACGCAAACAATTTTTGCAGGCAGCCGCGTCGCCTCGCAACAAGAGTTTTCTGACGATGGCAGAGCAGCAGATCGATTTCCAAGTTGTCGAGGGACGGGTGTATCATCGCAACCTGGAATTTTTGATCGACGACGTGCCGGTTCGCTCGTATGGTTCGGTCGGTTTCGATCAAACATTAGCGCTGGTGATCGAAGTGCCCATCCAAAACAAGTGGATCGAGCGCGAGCCGGCACTGCGTGGGTTTGCTGGCCAGTCGCTCAAGATTCCGATTTATGGCACTTTTGAAAAACCTAGAATCGACGAACGCGCCGTGGCAGATCTTTCGCGGCAACTCTTGCAAGGCGCGGCAACGCAAGCGATCGGCGACGAGCTAAATCGGCAATTCGAAAAGCTGTTTCAATAAGGGGAAACCGTTTACGAAGCCAAAGGGAAAGCCCGCGAATCACGCCGATCACACGTGGATCAGAGGGAATTTCGTAGACTGACCTCTAGAAGCTGTTTCGGCACTTGAAAAAATCCTGAAATCTGGCAGATTGTTGGGGGCGACATTTCGATGTGCGGGGATTCGATGGGACACCCCGGATCCGTTCGATTCTCTTGGTTCTCTGACTCTCCGCTGGGAACCTGATAGACTGTTGGTCCTGACTGACGACGCGCGATGCAATCGCGGTCCAGGCAGAGCCTGAGATCGGGGAAACTCTGGCCATTGCCGATGGCTCTCACATAATACGAGGAAAAATCAAATGAAAACCATTATCTGCTCCAGCAAAAGCGAGCTAGGAAAACAATCAGCCGCAGAAGGGGCTGAAATTATTCGTCAAGCGATCGCCAAACAGGGACATGCCACGATCATCGTCGCGACAGGTGCTTCGCAGTTTGATACGCTCGCTGCGTTGGTCGAGCAGCCTGATATTGACTGGTCGAAAGTGACAGGCTTTCATCTGGATGAGTACATTGGCATGCCCGAGACGCATCCTGCTTCGTTCCGAAAGTATCTGAAAGAGCGATTTGTCGATAAAGTGCCGATTGAGGCGTTTCACTTTATTAACGCCGAAGGTGATGTTCCCGCAGAATGTTCGCGCGTTGGCAAATTGATCGGTAGCCAGGCGGTCGATGTTGCGTTTGTTGGCATCGGCGAGAATGGGCACATGGCATTCAATGACCCGCCGGCCGACTTCGAGACGGACGCGGCTTATCTGATTGTCGACCTCGACGAAGCTTGCCGCCAGCAACAGTTTGGCGAAGGATGGTTCGACTCGCTGGAGGCGGTTCCCAAGCAGGCGGTCAGCATGTCGATTCGGCAGATCATGAAGTCGCGGCACATCGTCTGCTCGGTTCCCGACCAGCGCAAAGCCGAAGCGGTACGAAATTCGCTCGAGGGACCTGTGAGCAACCAAGTGCCAGCGTCGATCCTGCAGAAACACGAGCAGACGACCCTGTACCTCGACAACGATTCCGCCTCTTTGCTAAAGGCGGTATCGTGATGGTTGATCAACAGGCTGCGAAATCGGTCGACATCCAGGTGAATGGCTATCGGGGCGTCGATTTCAACAGCGACGATCTCACTGCGGAATCGCTGCACAAAGTTTGTGGTCAGCTCGAATCGGACGGGGTCGACGGCATCTTAGCAACGATCATCACCGATTCGATCGAGAACATGTCGGCGCGGCTTGCGCGACTCGCCACGCTGCGCGATGCCGATCCGTTGGCCCAAAAGAGGATCTGGGGGTTTCACATCGAGGGCCCATTCATCAACAAACAACCTGGCTACGTCGGAGCGCACCCTGCGGTGGAAGTCTTGCCGGCAACCATCGACGCGATGCAGCGACTCCTTGAGGCCGCCGGCGGACTGACCAAGATCGTGACTTTGGCTCCCGAACGCGATGCAGGCATGGCGGTCACACGCATGTTAGCCGATCAAGGCATCTGTGTGTCGGGAGGACACTGCAACCCGACGCTCGATCAGCTTGACGCGGCAATCGATGCTGGTCTCAACACTTTTACGCATTTAGGAAACGGCTGTCCGAAGAATTTGGATCGGCACGACAATATCATCCAGCGCGTACTTAGCCGCTCCGATCAGCTTTGGGTTTGCTTCATCGGCGACGGGGTCCATGTACCTTGGACGGCACTGGGCAACTATCTACAAGTGACGGGAATCGAACGAGCCATCGTAACCACCGACGCGATCAGCGCCGCCGGACTTGGCCCCGGCGAATTCCAACTCGGTGATCAAGTCGTTCATGTCGATGAAAACGGAGCCACTTGGTCGGCCGACCGCAGTCATCTGATGGGCTCGGCTAGTACGATGCCACTGGTGAGAAGCCTGCTTCGAAAAGAACTAAGACTGTCGGAAAGTGACGTAACCACGCTAACCAGCACCAATCCGCGCAGCCTGATCGCAAGCTGTGGGTAAGGAAATAAGGTTTTCCAGGACAAAAAGCATCCCGCCGTTGGCCACTAAAATCACTGAAGAACCAAAAACTAGCCAGCGGCGGTTTCTCTGCCCCTTTCTTTCCTGTCGATTACTGATGATAATTGTACTTTCCTGTTCGTTTGGCTGCTCCGAATTACTCCCGTTATGCAGGTGATGGTTTATGTACAAAAATTCTCAAATCTCACGTCTCTCACGTCGCCGCTTTGTTGCTACTTCGGTGGGAGTCGCAGCTGGATTAATCGGTAGCGGACGGTTGAATGCACAAACGGGAAGTTCCGCCACAGATGGCAATCACTTGGCCGTCGGCAAAGGGATTTTTAAGTCGGTGAAGTGGGGGATGATCCAGGTTCCGGGCTCGGTCCGCGAAAAATTCGACTTGATGAAAACCCTCGGCTACGATGGCATGGAGCTGGTCAGTCCAATCGGACTCGATGCGGCGGAGGTCCGTGCGGCCAGCGAAGCGACCGGAATGCCTGTGCATGGGGTCGTGGACACGAAGCACTGGAAGATTCGTCTTTCTGATCCTGACCCAAAAATCCGCGAGCAAGGGCGAGGTTTTCTCGAACAGTCTCTGCGCGAATCGGAAGCCTTCGGTGGGAATGCTGTGCTGCTTGTTCCAGGCAAAGTGACCGGCGACGACGAAACACACGACGACGTCTGGAGTCGTTCGATCGCCGAGATACGTAAAGTGTTGCCGCTGGCGAGTCGATTGGGTGTTCGAGTCCTCATCGAAAATGTGTGGAATGGCTTTTGCGAAACGCCCGAACAGTTTCGAGATTATCTCGACGAGATGGATAGCCCTTGGGTTGGTGCCTACTTCGACATTGGCAACGTTCGCAAGTTTTCTCCCAGCGAAGATTGGATCCGCACCCTCGGGTCGCACATCGTGAAGGTCGACGTCAAAGACTGGGGCGTAAAAAATGGGTTCTGCAAGATCGGCGACGGAGACGTCAACTGGCTCGCTGTCCGCAAGGCGCTCCACGAGATCGGCTTCACTGGTTGGTCAACAGCCGAAGTCAGCGGCGGCGACCGCGAGCGACTGGCCGATATCTTCGCTCGGATGAATCGGGTACTCGGCGCGACGGCGAAATAACACCAAGTGAAAAGAAGAGAACCACGGAGTCACGGAGAAAAAAGCATGTAATCCCTTTTGAAATGAAAAAGATTCGTTGTTTTTCCAAAGACAGCAACTCTGTACTGCAAACATTCATTTTGCGCGAACTGTGCGCGCATTTTTTCGATCAATCCCCCTCCCCACAAGGTTGCCACGGCTGACTCAGCCAGCGATTTGACTGTGATGGCAACCTTGTGGCTGACACGGGTACCGAGTTCAAAACCCTCCCCTAACCCCTCCCTAAAGAGGGAGGGGGATTTTGGTTGCGGCCATCGGCCGCGCCAAGTTCTCTGTGCCTCCGTGGTAAATTCTTACCTTGTTTTCAATTTGAGTTAATTGCACAAACAATATCCATATCCGCAAACACCCAACTTCAAGAGCAGGAGATACTAGCATGTCTGAGCAACCGTCAAATTCTTCAACGACTTCTTCCACGACCACACGACGAAATTTCCTCAAAAGCTCGTCAGCCGCTGCAGGGATTGCGGCTTTCGCTGCTTCCAGTGTTCACGCCGGTGGCACCGACGAGACGATTCGTGTTGGGCTAGTCGGGTGCGGCGGACGCGGAACGGGAGCCATACAAAACGCGCTTGATGCTGACGCCAACACCAAACTGGTTGCCATCGGAGATACTTTTGCAGACCGTATCGAATTGTGCCTTGGAGAGCTTAGCCACAAAGATTACGGAGATCGCGTCAAGGTCGATCCCGAGTACGCCTTCACCGGTTTCGATAACTACAAGAAAGTCATTGACGCCTGCGACGTCGTGATCCTCACCACGCCTCCGCATTTCCGTCCGCAACATTTCCGCTATGCCGTCGAGCAAGGCAAGCATGTCTTCATCGAGAAGCCGGTCGCGGTGGATGCCCCCGGGATCCACCATGTCCTGGAATCTTGCCGGATGGCCAAGGAAAAAAACCTATCGATCGTCTCGGGGCTTTGTTGGCGCTACGACCTAGGCGTCCGCGAAACGATGCGGCAAATTCTCGAAGAAAAGAAGATCGGCGACATCGTCGCGATCGAATCGAATTACAACACGGGCACACTTTGGCACAAAGGGAACAAGCCCGAATGGAGCCAAATGGAGTATCAAATTCGGAACTGGCTCTATTTCCCTTGGCTCTCAGGTGATCATATCACAGAGCAGGCGATTCATACACTCGACAAGACCGCGTGGCTGTTGGGCGACATCCAGCCGACCAAGGCGATGGCGATGGGAGGACGGCAACAGCGTGTCGACCCAAAATATGGCAATATCTACGATCACTTTACCGTTTTCTACGAGTACCCCACTGGGCAGCATGTCTATTTCACTTGCCGGCAACAAGATGACACGACCAACCGGACGGAAGACCGTGTCCTGGGCACCAAGGGCCAGGCCGAAATCCTAAAACATGTCGTCTCACCCAACGAAGGCAAACGGTGGCGTTACCGTGGCCCGAAGCCGAGCATGTATCTTGTCGAGCATCAAGAGTTGTTCAAAAGCATTCGCGAGAGCAGCCCAATCAACAATGGCCACTACATGTGCAACAGTACGATGCTTGCCATCATGGGCCGTATGGCAGCGTATTCTGGCAAGACGCTCACCTGGGACGAATGTTTCAACAGCCAACAACGGCTGGGCCCCGACAGCTACGAATGGACCGATTATCCCACCGCCCCTGTCGCGATCCCAGGTAAGTACGAGCTGGCGTGATTGAATTTTTTTGAGCCGCTGGTAAACGTTGATAAACGCTAATGGATTTTTCCAGATGTTATTAGCGTCGATTAGCGTTCAATAGCGGTTCTCTCTGTTTTGCACCGCGGACAGATACTTTTTGGCACCCTTAGATTCGAGTACGTAAGCTATGGCTTTGCGATGGTTTTTCAATGTGAGTATCGCTTTCGCGGTATTCTCATCAAACGCTTGCGTCTTCGCAGTCGAATCGGACAACGGGTCGAAACAAGAATCGTACCAACGCACTATCCCCGGCACCAAGGCAACATTCGAGATGGTTGCGATCCCAGGCGGCGTCTTCACGATGGGCACACCCGCCGACGAGGAAGGCCGAAACGACGACGAAGGCCCGCAAATTCAGGTGCGTGTCGAGCCTTTTTGGATGGGCAAGTTTGAAGTCACTTGGGCAGAATACCAAGAGTTTATGAAGCTCTGCCGAATCTTTGAGAAGTTCGAGGACCAGGGCATCCGCCCAGTGACCGAAGAGAATAGAGTCGATGCCATTACGGCACCCTCGAAGCTTTACGATCCCAGTTTTACTTTTGAATCAGGAGACGACCCTCGACAACCGGCCGTCTCGATGAGCCAGTACGCGGCGAAGCAGTACACCAAGTGGCTTAGCTTATTGACAGGCGAGTTCTACCGACTTCCCACCGAGGCCGAATGGGAATATGCTTGCCGCGCGGGAACGACGACTCCGTTTTCGTTTGGCGAAGATGCCAGTGAAATCACTGATTATGCTTGGTACTACACCAACTCAGAGGAAGCGTATGCCACTTCCAAAGTGGGCGAGCTAAAACCAAACGCCTGGGGCCTCTACGACATGCACGGCAACGTCTGCGAATGGACGCTCGACCAATACGACGAGACACACTCTACAAAATTTGCGGACGGAAAAATTCATGACGCCGCTGAAATCCTCAACTGGCCGACCGAACTCTTTCCGCGCGTCCTCCGCGGAGGCTCGTGGAATCACGAACTAGAGTCCGAATGTCGAAGCGGCGTCCGCCACCAGTCAGACGATGACGAGTGGCGAAACTACGACCCCAACAGCCCTCAGAGTCCCTGGTGGTTCGCCAGCGAAGAAGCCCAAACAGTCGGTTTCCGCATCGTCCGACCGCTGACCCCGCCTCCCCGCAAGGAGTGGGCAAAATACTGGGATGCTGACATCGAGCAAATCGAGCGCGACGCCATGCGCCGCATCAACGAAGAAGGCCGCGGCAAGCTCGGACTCGTTGACCCCGACTTGCCGAAGGCGATCGAGCAAATTGAGGCGAAGTGAGAAGACGGTCTCATGCGCATCTGAATTAAATGGTTCGTATCAGGCGTATAATAAATAGCCGCAGATAAACGCAGATAGTCTTTTTAACGGCGAACATCTGCGTTTATCGGTGTTCCTCTGCGGCTAATTTTCTTGTCACAGCAACGTGCTACTAGGGTACCGCCCAGATTCAAGTAAATGCACGCTGAGAAGCACCGATGCTTCACTCCTGGGTAGTTTTCAGTGATCTCTTGATAGCTCTGGACGATTCGTCCTGTGTCGCATTCAAGGAGTTCTTTAGCGCATCGAACGATGCGTACGAAGAGATCTGCAACTTCGAGTTTCGCCTAGATTCCCAAGCTCAACCTCGTGAAGCACTTCCAGACAACAAGCTCTGACACTGAGCATAAGTCCTCGAAAACTAAGCGGTTTTGTAAAGAACACCTATTGGAGTGACGATAACAAAAGATGCCTCTAGGGACATGCTAGGCAGTTTCACGATTGTGCGACATCTGTTAGACTGCGATAAGTTCGTTGGCAACGAACATCCACCAAATTCCTCCTGAAAGAGACAAGTTAGGCCGATCGTTCAGAAATCCGGAAACTCCCATGCGTTTTCAAAGCCCTCTTCGATATCCGGGTGGCAAAGCCTCGCTCTCAGGTCTTCTTGAAGATACCATCGACCTCAACAATCTCAGAGGAACTTCTTACTACGAACCGTTTGCTGGTGGTGCTGGTGCAGCTTTAACGCTGCTGGAACGTGGTGTCGTTTCCGAATTGTTTCTGAATGATCTTGATGCACGTGTCTTCGCTTTCTGGCGAGCAACGATCAATCAAACGTCGCAGATGATCGAGCGCACGATGTCCGTCCCCCTTACGATCAAGGAATGGAAAAAGCAACGTGCGATTTGCCGAACGCCCTCACGGCATTCGCAGATTGACGTTGGCTTCGCGGCTTTCTACATGAATCGCTGCAATCGTAGCGGTATCCTCACAGGTGCGGGACCAATCGGTGGATTGAAACAGTCTGGAAAGTGGAGATTGGACGTACGGTTTTATAGGGAAAGTTTAGCGGAAAGACTAGATTCAATTGGTCGGAACCGGAACCGAATTTTCGTGTCCCGCCTAGATTCAATCGAGTTCCTAAAAACAGCACTTCCTAGAGGACTGAAGCGTCGAAAGGCCTTCGTTTATCTGGACCCACCTTATGTGGTCAAAGGGCAGCGTCTGTATCTTAATGCCTACGATCAACAGGACCATGCGAGGCTGGCGTCTTATCTATGCAAACAAAATATCCTGCCGTGGTTCATGTCCTACGATGATACGCCTTTAGTCCGAGAACTGTATAAAAAAAACACGCTGTCGACCCTGACAATTGATTACAAGTTACATCAAAAGCGTTCAGCAGAAGAGTTGATCATCACGCCGCCGGGGTTGGCAACGCCATCTTCGTGTCGCATTGCCGGACAAGATCGTCAACTTGTCTCAGTCGCATAGGAGTCCAACTCTTGGAATACAGCAAAATAAGCGATCTTCATTTCGATCGCCAGAATCCACGGCTTGCCGAATACGGAATTTCTGCGAAGACAACCGATGCAGTCATCATTA
>JAADGD010000052.1 GCA_013152515.1 Planctomycetota bacterium | reverse complement strand
CGGGGCGTCTGTTTGCAGGTGCGTACGATGACCCCGAAGAAGCCAAACTCGGCTTTGCGGAAGATCACCCGCGTACGTCTTTCCAACGGCAAAGAAGTCACGACCTACATTCCCGGCGAAGGTCACACACTGCAGGAGCATAGCATCGTACTCGTGCGTGGTGGTCGTGTCCGCGACCTGCCGGGTGTACGTTACCAAGTCGTCCGCGGGGCACTCGACTCGCTGGGTGTCGAAGGCCGTAAACAATCTCGTAGCCGTTACGGTGCGAAGAAGAGCTAGAGAAGGGAGCTGGGAGTTGGGAATTGGGGGCTAGGGAAATAGCCTTGCCGAATTTCTTCCCCCCAGCCCCCAGCCCCAAAATCCTAACCCCTTATAATTTTCATGGCCCGAATTACCGCTAGTCGCAAACAGCTCAAGCCCGATCCTGTGCATGGTTCGTTATTGGCGAGCAAGTTTATTAACTGTCTCATGCATGATGGCAAGAAGAGCATTGCCCAAGGCTTGTTTTATGGTGCGCTCGCCATCATCAAAGAGCGTTTGCCTGACGAAGAGCCGATCGAGGTTTTCAATCAGGCGGTCGAAAATGTCAAACCAGCGATCGAGGTTCGCTCGAAACGTGTCGGTGGTGCCGCTTACCAAGTGCCGATGCAAGTGAACCGCGTCCGCCAGCAGTCGCTGTCGTTCCGCTGGATTTTGTTGGCCGTCCGCGACAAAAAGGGGCGTCCTACAGCCATCAAGCTAGCCGACGAGTTGATCGCCGCTTTCAAACGCGAAGGCGCCGCGATGACTCGCCGAGAAAACATCCACCGCATGGCCGATGCCAACAAGGCGTTTGCCCACTTTGGGTGGTAGAGAGAGAGTTGAGAGGTCAGAGGCCAGAGTTAGGGGTTTGCAGGAACCCTTACTTCTGGCTTCTGACCTTTTTCGTGCGCGGAGGAAAGAAAAGAGAAGTTAATAAATAGCCGAACCGCGACCGTTAGGGAGCGTTCTATAGAGCTAGAATCCTGAGTGGACGCTCCCTCACGGTCGCGGTTCGGTAATTGAAAATTTGTAACACTTCAGCCGGATGCAATAAAAATTAGCCCCGATAAGCGCTGAGGAACGCAGATATTCTCCGTAAGTCAAGACATCTGCGTTCATCATCGCTTATCTGCGGCTATTAAAAACGCTGGGTTGACCCATTTTAGTTTTGCGTAATTCGCGGGCAAATCTTCCTACACGAAATATACCGATGACTAACGACCTCACTAAACTTCGCAACATCGGCATTATCGCCCATATTGATGCTGGCAAGACGACCGTCACTGAGCGGATGCTTTATGTGAGTGGGTCGAAGCATCGCGCGGGCGAGGTCGATCGGGGGACGACCACTACCGACGACGATGTCGAAGAGGCGGAGCGGGGGATTACGATCTATTCGGCGTGCGTGGCGTTTGCTTGGAACGATGTTCAAATTAATCTCATCGATACGCCGGGACACGTCGACTTTACTGCCGAGGTGGAACGTAGCCTGCGGGTACTCGACGGGGCAGTGATCGTTTTTAGCGCACGCGAAGGAGTCGAAGCACAGAGCGAAACGGTTTGGCGGCAGGCAAACAAATATCATGTGGCTCGGATTGCGTTTATTAACAAACTCGACCGCGAAGGGGCCGACTTCGAGGCAGTGTTCAACGATATTCGAGAGCGTCTGGATGCGAAGCCGGTGGCGCTACAGATTCCCATTGGATTGGGGCCAGCGCATGTCGACAACCCGTTTCGTGGGGTGATCGATTTGATCGACGAAAAAATGCTCACGTTTCCCGCCGGCAAGGAAGGCCGCGAGGTGGTGACGGCTCCGATTCCAGAAGAGTTGGCCGACCATGCCGCATTGTGGCGCGAGGAATTGATCGGTGAGCTGTCGAACTACAGTGACGAGCTGATGGAATTGGCGCTGTCTGAAGAACCGATTCCCGCGAAGCTGATTCGCAAAGTGCTGCGTGAGGCGACCGTCCACCAGCAGATTCAGCCGGTGCTGTGTGGTTCGGCTTTGCATGGTGTTGGAGTGCAGCCTCTTTTGGATGGCGTCGTGGACTATCTGCCGAACCCGTTGGAGAAACCTCCGGTTGTGGGCATGGATCCGACAGGCAAAGGGGCAGCGGGGAAAGGGAAGGGAAAGAAAGGCGGAAGGCGGAAGGCGGAAGGCGGGGAGGGGAGTGGGGAAGCTGGCGAGGGTTTGAAGGTTTCGCGCAAGCCTGATCCGAAAGAACCGTTTTGTGGTTTGGTGTTCAAGATTCTTCCGTATAAAACGGGCGACCTTTCTTGGGTGCGGATTTATTCGGGCACGCTCAAGGGCAACAGCCGCGTACTCAATCCGGGCAAGGACAAAAAAGAAAACGTCGCCCAGCTTTGGCAGATTCACGCCAGCAAGAAGGACGAACAGCTCGAATCGGCCCAGGCGGGCGACATTGTCGGCATCATCGGCCTGCGCGACTCGGTCACGGGCGATACGCTTTGCGACACGCGTGCGCCGATAGTTTTGGAATCGATCGAATTCCCCGAGACCGTCATTTCGATGGCGATCGAGCCGGAGAGTACTGCCGACAAAAAAAAGCTGGCCGACTCGCTCGAGATGTTGCGTAAGCAAGACCCGACTTTTACGGCGAGCGAAAACGAAGAGACGGGCCAAACGCTGATTGGCGGTATGGGAGAGCTGCATCTGGAGGTGATTCAACATCGGTTAGAACGCGATTTCAAGTTGAACGTCAAAGTTCATAATCCGCGAGTTAGCTACCGCGAGACGATCAAAAACAAGGTCGAGGTCGAAGGCGAATGCAACCGCCTTATCAACGGTGTGCAGCACTCCGCCAAAGTCAAACTCAGTGTCGAGCCGTTCGACACGCGCGGTGGCGGCGTGACGATTGGCAACGCCCTCGATCACGGTCTGCCGCCGGAAATGCTGGCGGTAGTCCTCGAAGAACTCGAAACAGCCGGGCAAGGCGGTGTGCTTGGTTTTCCCCTGATGCGTATTAAGATCAGGCTCTTGCGTGGCGAAATGCACGAGACCGACTCGACCGAGATCGCATTTCGCATGGCCGCGTTTCTGGCACTCGACAAAGGTTTGCGCGAGGCGGGTACGGTCTTGCTCGAGCCGATCATGAAGCTCGAAATCAGCACCCCCGACGCCCACGTCGGCGATCTCGTCGGCGACCTACAGCAACGCCGCGCGATCATCCACCAAACGCAAACCCGCGGCAATCTCACCGTGCTGCACGCCGAAGCACCGCTCAAAGAGTTGTTTGGCTATTCGAGCGCCATGCGCAGCCTCAGTCAAGGCCGCGCAAACTGTTCGATGACGCCAAGTACCTATGCAGAGGCGCCGGAAGAAGAGTTGAAGAAGTTTTTGTAACGGCGATTCTTCTGCCGACATGCCGTTTTACACGAGATGTGATAAGATGGATGGGTGGTCCTAACCCAAGCAAATCCCATGAATAGTATCGAGCAAGCGTACTGG
>JAADGD010000054.1 GCA_013152515.1 Planctomycetota bacterium | reverse complement strand
GGTCTACGACCAGATTGTCCGCCAAATCAAGTTCTCGGTCGCCGACGGCGTGCTTTCCGTGGGCGAACTGGTGCCGAGCGTGCGGGAACTGGCTCGCGAGCTGACGATCAATCCCAACACGGTCGCCCGCGCATATCGGCAATTGCAGGACGACGAAGTGCTCGAAGCGATGCGGGGCACCGGCTTAGTCGTAACAAGCGGTGCTCGCAAAATTTGCTTCGCTGCGCGCAAACGACTCATCCGTGCCCGGCTGCACAACGTGTTGCTCGAAGCCCATCATGGCGGCTTGGATGCGGAGCAAATTCAGACGCTTTTTCAAACGGAACTCGATGCCCTTAAAAAATCAAACCACAAAAAAAACTCCTAGCAAAAGAGGTGGACGATGCCTGCAGCAGTCTCTTTGTATCGCGTGACGAAACGGTATGGCAGTCAGACGGCCCTCGACGACGTGTCGCTCGAAGTACCGCGCGGCGTGGTCTTTGCGTTACTCGGCGAAAATGGTGCCGGCAAAACGACCACCATAAAGCTGTTGCTCGGCTTGGACGAAGCCGATGCCGGCCGGCTCGACGTGCTAGGACTCGATAGCCGAAAGCAAGGCGCAGAAGTTCGCCAACAAGTGGGCTATGTCCCCGAGCAGCCGACGCTCTACGAATGGATGACAGCGGCAGAAATCGGTTGGTTTACGGCCGGTTTTTATGCTGGAAGTTTTGAACATCAATACCTTACGCTACTTCAGCAGTTTTCTGTTCCGGCAGATCGAAAAATCAAGCAAATGTCCAAAGGGATGCGCGCGAAAGTGGCGTTGTCGCTCGCATTGGCCCATCAACCCGAGCTGTTGATCCTCGACGAACCGACCTCGGGGCTCGACACGCTCGTGCGGCGCGAATTCCTGGAGAGCATGGTCGACATCGCCGCCGCAGGCCGCACGGTGTTGCTTTCGAGCCACTTGATCAACGAAGTCGAACGGGTCGCTGACGTGGTGGCGATCATGCGCGAGGGCCGGTTGCTGGTGGTCGAATCGCTCGACACGCTCAAGTGCCAAACGCAAGAATTGACGATCACCGTCGCCGCCGGTTCGACAGGTCCGCCCGCCCTGCCGGGCCAGATTCTAAGCAGCCGCCGGCGTTCGCGGCAGTGGCAAGTCCTTGCACGCAACCTGCCGGAAAGCGCTATCGACGCCCTCCGCGATCACGAATCGATCGTCGCCGTAGAAACCCGCACGCCAGGCCTCGAAGAAATTTTCGTGGCGTACATGCAGGGCGGCAACCCCGTTGCCGCCCTTGGCAACGTCGGCAACGACGCTGAACCCACACGAACAGGCAACATCTATCACTAGTTATTTATCACTAGTCATTTGTCATTGAACGAACGAGGAAGAAAATGCTTTGGCGCACGTTTTGTCCCGGAGGGACG
Source organism: Planctomycetota bacterium (assembly GCA_013152515.1). Classification (GTDB taxonomy): domain Bacteria; phylum Planctomycetota; class Planctomycetia; order Pirellulales; family Lacipirellulaceae; genus Bythopirellula. Next base: position 2,077 of record JAADGD010000054.1, on the reverse strand, counting down.
TCTGAATCTTGTTGAGAGATGGCTGTCCGATTTGTTGGCTGCGATTCTGCCGTCCCTCTGGGACTTGTTGTTTTACTGTCCGTACCCAGCGATAAATCGCTGGGCTATTATCAAATGTCCCACCGGGACAAAGATGAGCAATCGCCATGAACATCACACTCGCCTCACCCGCCCAACCGATCTTCGAGCGTTTTTTCTGGAAAGAATACCGCATGTTGCGCGGCTTTTGGCTGGCGGTCGGTGCGTTGGCGGTGATGATTCAAGCGGTTTTGCCGAACTTTCAATACAACGCGCGGAATGTGCCCGATCAACTGTTTTCGATTGCGTGGGGAGCGGCCGCGCTCTATGCCGTCGGGGCGGCGATTACGCTTTTTAGTGCCGAACGAGAAGAACGGACGCACGATTTTCTGCGACGGTTGCCCGATCGTTGGCTACCGATGTTTGTGGGCAAGGTGCTGTTGGCGATGCTTTCTGCGTTTGCTTTGGCGATAGTCCTCTCGCTAACGGGCCAGTTTTTTTCCAATGGCGTCTGGCCTACGGAAGCCGTTATTCGCGAAACGCTCGCGATCTTGGGCGTCGCGATCGTCGAAACAACAGTCTGGGGCTTGTTGTTTTCGCTATGGATGAAACAGCCCTTACTGGCGGCGATCGTTTCGATGGCCGCCGCTTCGTTCGGAGCGCAACTAGCAGTCGTCGCGACCTCGCCCAACGATGCGACCGCTTACAGCCAAGCCGTGCTGGCCCGGTTGCTTGTTTGCCTCGGCGTTTTCTTGCTCGATATCCGCCTCGCCTCGCGTTGGCTTCAGCCAGCACTCGGCGTGAGTCCTACGTTTTGGAAGCGGCGCAATGTTGCCTATCCGCTGGTTGCAAAAAAGGTAGCCGTTGCTTCTTCTGCCAAAGTGCGTCCCCGTCGCATGTTGGCACGCCTCTTGTGGCAAACATGGCGTGAATCGTGGACGACGATGCTGATGGCGGTACCGATCGCGTTGTGCCTGATGATCGCGATTTACGCGACATCTTGGATCAGCAAAACTAACGACATCGCGGCTTTCCTCTGCCCGCTGTTGTTGCCTGCTTTGTTCGGCGCGCTGGTCTTCCGCGCCGATCAACGCCGTGGCCACCGCCAGTTTCTTGTCGCGCATGCCGGCCGGCCTCGTTACGTTTGGTTAGCGCGGCATCTCGTCTGGCTAACGACTTTGATCGCGTTGGGTTGTGCCTTGTATCTTGCGGCGGTACTGCTGGCTGCTTTTGGGTTGCGTGAGCAGGTACTGTACTTCTTACGCTTTAATAGAATAAATGGTTTCCATCAATCGGTTTGGTCGACTGCTACACAAATTCAAGACGCCGTCTCGATATTCTGGAGTTTTACCACGGTCGGATGGAGTGCCTTGTTGGCCGCCTACTGCCTGGGGCAACTTTGCTCAATGCTATTAAGTCGCGAAGTGTTGGCCGGTTTCTTGGCGCTGTTGCTGGCGGCGGTACTCACTGCTTGGTCGATCGTCGTTGGTCTCTGGGAATTGAACCCAAGCTGGTACGTGCTGCCGATCGGCGTCGTGGCAATGGCGGCAACTTGGCTGCGAGTGCCCGATTGGATTGTCGGTCGCAATCACCCGCGTGTTTGGATCGCCCCTGCGCTGGCGATCGTCTTGCCGCTAGGATTGATTTTTTCGGGGTTGCCCCAAGATCGCCTTGATCAAATTGCACTAGTACCAGTGGCGCAGCATTACCGTTATCTGCAAGAGCCACTCCAAGACTCTTTACGAGAACTCGAATCAACGCAAGCAGCAGCTCGCCAAACCGCGACCGCCTACGAACAGCTTTATGCGTCGCTCGTTTCCTTGGGGGAAGCAGCCAAAGGTGTCCGCGTCGATGGGATGACTTCCGACGAACTGATGGAATCTTTTAACAAAGAACCCGATTTCGACGAGCGTGCTGAAGAAAACGACGGTGGAGAGCCGAGTGGCATGAGAGGTGGATACGGCGGTGAAATGGGTGGATACGGAGAAATGGAAGATGAATACGGAGATGAATACGGAGATGAATACGGAGATGAATACGGAGATGAATACGGAGATGA
>JAADGD010000044.1 GCA_013152515.1 Planctomycetota bacterium | reverse complement strand
GTGATCCGAGACGATACGGCCGAAGCAACGGGGAGAATGATTCTTGAATTGGCCGAGGTGCTGGGCGTCAAGATTTCGCCGGAGATCGCTCGTCCGCTGTTTGCCGCCATTGCGACCGACACGGGTTGGTTTCGTTTTTCGTCGGTCCAAGAAAAAACGTTTCTTGCGTTGGCCAAACTGGTGGCAGCTGGGGCTGAGCCGCCTGCTATATTTTCAGCGTTGTACGAGCAGCATAGTTTGTCGCGATTGCATCTTCGCGGTCGGATTCTTGATCATGTGGTTTCGGATTTAGAGGGCCGCTTGATGTCGACGCATGTCACCTTGCAAGATTTTGAAGAAACCGGCGCAAACAAAACCGACACCGAAGACGCGATCAACGCCCTGCATACCGTGGCGGGCAGCGTGGTGGCGGCACTGTTTGTGGAACTGGAAGAAGGGGTAACTAAGGTAAGTTTGCGAAGTCGGACGGATTTCGATGTCAGTGCCGTTGCTTCGCAATTCGGCGGTGGCGGCCATCGGGCAGCTTCCGGAATCACCTATCAAGGCAGTCTCGAAGAGGCTAGAAAAGACATTCTTGACGCGCTACGTGTCGCGATGGGATAATGGGGGGTAGTTATTAGTCGTTAGCTCTGAGTTGTTAGGGAAAAGTAAAAACAAGCCACCAACTACCTTCGACTAACGCCTAATTACTAGATCTCCTACTTATCGTCTCTCCCTCCTGACGTAAAATAAGGCAGTCGCATGGCGAACCCGCCCAGACAGGTTGATAGTAGTTCTCCGCCTTCAGAAAACCGCCGGTCGTTTTTCGCAGTCTTTGCTGCATTAGTGACTGGTGCGATCGCAACGCTTACACCTTTAGCGGCCGGGCTGTTTGCCTTCCTCTCGCCGCTGATGCGGAAGAGCAAGAGCCCGCAGGTGCGGATCGCTTTGCTTGGCCAAGTGCCAGATGATGGCATCCCGCGATATTTTCCTGTCATCACGGATCGCGAAGATGCTTGGAATCTTTATCCCCAGCAGCGGGTGGGTGCGGTCTATCTTTCGCGTCAGCCGGGCTCAGCAGAGCCGATTGCCTTTACGGCCAAGTGTCCGCATGCTGGTTGTCAGATTGGCTACGCTGCGGGCGACGATCTTTTTCGGTGTCCTTGTCACACCAGCGCTTTCAATCTAGACGGCACTCGCGAGCGGGGGGACGACGAAGTCGCGCCTCGCGATATGGATAAGCTGCCGGTCAAGTTGCGTGAGATCGAGCTAGCCGAGGGCGGCAAAGTCACTGAAGTATGGGTTGAGTACGTTGATTTCCAAACTGGCCACAAAGAGCAGCATCGAACCACATGATCGCACCAGTTCGCATTGTTATTGATTGGTTGGACGATCGGGCCGGCGTGCGCGACCTAGTTCACGAAGCGCTCTACGAAAGCGTGCCCGGCGGATCGCGTTGGCGGTATGTGTGGGGCAGCACGCTTGTGATGGCCTTTGTGACCCAGGCGATCACCGGCATCTTTTTGTGGATGGCTTATAGCCCGAGCACGCAGACCGCTTGGGAAAGCGTGTTCTATATCGAACATGTGATGCCCGGCGGCTGGTTGCTGCGTGGGATCCATCACTACATGGCCCAATTGATGATTGTATTGTTGGCGTTGCACTTCATTCAAATTATTTGGGATGGGGCGTATCGCGCGCCGCGCGAATTGAACTTTCTGACCGGCATGGTTCTGATGCTGATCGTGCTAGGGCTCTCGTTTACCGGGTACTTGTTGCCTTGGGATCAAAAAGGTTATTGGGCGACCAACGTCGGCACCGAGCTTGCTAGTCAGTCGCCGGTCGTCGGTCCGGCGCTCAAAAAGATTGCCCTCGGTGGGAGCGATTACGGGCATCAAACATTGACTCGATTTTTCGCCCTACACGCAGGCGTATTACCGGCACTGCTGGTCGGATTTCTCGTGCTGCATGTGTTGCTCATGCGTCGACACGGGTTGCATGCAAAAGATCCGCGACGGGGGCCCGACACGGCATTTTGGCCCGACCAGGTGCTCAAAGATAGCGTGGCGGCGCTGGGCGTGTTGGCAGCGGTGTTGGCGCTGACGGTTTGGGAGGGTGCCGAATTGATGGCTCCCGCCGACCCGGCCAACCCTTACAACGCCGCCCGGCCTGAGTGGTATTTTCTGTTCTTATTCCAGTTTCTGAAATGGTTTCCAGGTGAGTTAGAGATTTGGGGAGCGTTTATCATCCCTGGCTTGGTAGTCGCGGTGATGTTTCTGATGCCCTGGATCGGCCGCAGCCGGATCGGCCATTTTTTCAATATCTTTTTGCTGCTAGTTTTGTTTGGCGGTTCGGCCTATCTGACAACTCAGGCGCTGTATGACGATAACTTTGCGGCGTGGACCGAAAAGCCAGGAGACAATGCCACAGAGAAAGAAGTGGACAATTACGAAGCCTCGCAGGATTTTATTGCTGCCAAGCAAGAAGCCGAGCACGACGCCGAACGCGTGATCGAACTAGCACTGTCGCCGACAAAGATTCCGCCGACCGGGGCACTGACGTTGGTCTATGACGATCCTTATTTGCAAGGACCAAAATTGTTCAAGCAGCACTGTGCGGGTTGTCATAACTACGAGACAATTGGCGCAGTTGAGCTCACCGAGTTAGCTGAGAATGCTGGAGTCAGCGAGGGAGACCTAAGGACAGGGGCTTCTCTTAGCAATCCCTCTCCAACAGCCCCCAACCTTGCCGGGATACGTGGGATTGGTTCCCATCGGTGGGTTAGAGAGTGGTTTGATCCTAGTTTGATTATTTCGTCTCGCTGCTTTGGATACGAAGAGTCGCCTTTCTCCGAAGGAGATATGGTGACGTTTATTCAAGATACGTTTGGCGAAGCTGGAGAAGACAAAGAGAAGAGCGATGGAATTTTCTTGGCATTAAATAAAATTGCCTGGGCATTGGAGAAAGAGGCAAACTTGCCGAACGGTTTCATAGCTGCAGCTAGGGATCATACTCAACTTCAGCAAGACATTGATGAGGGAGTGGCACTCATTACCGGCGGTTTAGGTGACATCCTTGATTCAGGAACCAGTTGCATTGACTGCCACAAGTTTCATGATGAAGGTGAGTTAGGCTCAGCCCCAGATCTCACTGGCTACATGTCACGCGAGTGGCTGCTTGATTTCATCAGCAATCCGGCCGACGAGCGATTCTATGGCGACTCGAACGATCGGATGCCAGCCTTCGCGCCGCATGACGATCCGCAGCTTAATCAGATGGATCAAAAATCGTTGGAGCTGATCGTCGATTGGCTGCGCGGCGATTGGTATCGGGCCGAGGAAGCACCCGCTGCTAGCACCGAAGAAGTGGAGTAGTCAGTAGCCGTCGGCGGAAGCCGAGGGTTGCTTCGATAGTGCTCTCGGTCTCCCGAACCCTCGGCTTCCGCCTTTTGAAGTTGCGCTTTCCACAGCTAGCAGAGGGTTAAACTGTTTGTACACACGAAGTTAAGCGATTGTGAAACCTTACTTTTTTA
>JAADGD010000068.1 GCA_013152515.1 Planctomycetota bacterium | reverse complement strand
TTTCTCTGCGATTCTCTGCGTCTCCGCGCACTCTGCGTTTAATAAAAACCTTCGTGTCTTACGCAAAATTTTACCGTTAGTAACACGGATAAACGCAGATGAGGAAAAATTTGTTAGCCGAATTCGATTGCAGAAAAGAAATAGGGGAGAAATAGCGGAAAAGCTCCGAATCCCTCCAGGAAATCGGTGTTTATCTGTGTTCATCCGTGGCTAATGTTTTCCCTCTCGTGAACGGTTACCCGTAAGGTTTCCACAAGCTACATGATCACCGAGACGCTCCTAACCTGGATTGCACGATTTATCAGCGGGGTGAGCGTGCGCTGGGTCGATTCCCAACCCGATACATGCCAACGCGTTTATTTTGCCAATCACACAAGCCACCTGGACGTGGTGCTGGTTTGGTCAGCACTGCCGACGCCTGTCCGCCGACTCACCCGCCCCGTCGCGGCCAAAGATTACTGGGACCGCGGCTTTATCCGCCGCCACCTGCACCAAGTCTTCAATGCCTTACTGATCGACCGCAAGAAAATAAAGGTCCACCAAAGCCCGATTGACCTGATGCTCCACGAAATTGGCGACACGCATTCGCTCATCATTTTTCCCGAAGGCGGGCGAAGCCCTGGCAACGAAATCGGCGAATTCAAAAGCGGCCTGTACTACCTCAGCAAAAAATGCCCTCAGCTCGAACTGATCCCCGTGCATATCAACAACATGAATCGCATCTTACCACGCGGCGAATTCCTCCCCGTGCCGCTGCTTTCGTCGCTCACTTTTGGCCCGCCGATGTGGCTCGAAGCAGGCGAACCCAAAACCGAATTCCTCGCCCGCGCCCGCCAAGCGGTCGTTAGCCTCAAGGATCGTTAAACAATGGTCAAAGACTGGGCACTCCTCGGCACCGTGCTGGCGCTATTAAGCGTCGCTACGCTCGTTGGCCAATGGCTGAAGCGACAACTGTCGCTACGGCTCGACGAGCGCTCGATCAGCTCGTTCAACAGCCGCGTGCAAGCTTGGTGGTTTTTCAGCGTCGTGCTTGGCTTTGCCTTTTTCTTGCCCAAACTGACGATCGTCCTGTTCGGCTTGCTCTCGTTCTGGGCGCTACGCGAATTTATCACCCTTACTCCCACCAGGGCAGGCGACCATCGTGCGCTGTTTTGGGTCTTTTTTCTCTTCACACCCTTACAATTTGTCTTGGTCGCGTTCGACTATTATGCGTTCTATAGCATTCTCATTCCTGTCTACGCCTTCCTGTTCATCGCTGCCCGCGTGGCGATTTCTGGCGATTACCAGCACTTTCTCGAGCGTGTCGCCAAAATCCAGTTCGGCTTGCTCGTGTGTGTCTACTGCCTCAGCTTCGCCCCAGCGCTGCTCTACCTCCAATGCAAACAAATGGACGGCGACTACGCCAACGCCCGTCTGCTATTTTTCTTTGTGACGATCGTCCTCTTTTCGGAGCTTCTCCAATTCCTTTGCGGTCGGCTCTTTGGCAAGCACCTAATCGCCGAGACGATTGACACCAACCGCACCTGGGAAGGCCTACTTGGCGGCGCCGGAGTGACGGCGATCGTCGGCTTGTCGCTCTACTGGGCCACGCCCTTTCCGCATTGGTGGCAAGCAGGCGCGATGTCGCTGACCATCGCCATTATGGCCTCCGCTGGCGGACTCACGATGTCTGCCATCAAACGCGACCGCGGCGAAGTCACCTCCGGCACGCTCATTGAAGGCCACGGCGGCGTTCTAAGCCGCATCGACGCGATTTGCTTCGCCGCTCCAGTTTTCTATCACGTGACCAACTACTTTTTCGGCGCCGGTTAATGAGTGCCGAGGTTTAGGAGAACTTCAAAGTTAGCACTCAGGCGAATTTTTCTTCCATTTGGATAAAAAGAATCACCACAGGGACACTGGAGTTGAGGTGAGGTGGCCCAGAGAAGACTTAAAAAACAGGATTTTCCTCTGTGCTACTCGGTGTCCTTGTATGTTATCAAAAGATGAAAATGTGGTATTACTTAATTCAGCTCTATGGTGACATTTGCATGGGGATTGTTGTGGAAGACGACTTTGCAGTTTGCCTGGAGCCGAGGTTGCAAAGCTTAGCCCAAAGCTTAAAGTAGTTAGAGAAGAGCGAGCCCCCGTAGCTCTGGGGCCCGTAGCTCTGGGGATAGAGTACTGGTTTCCTAACTGTAAAGTACTCCTTAGCGCTTTGCTTAACAATTCCTAAAACGTCTTATTTTACAGTCTCCAATGAAGCAGTGGTTTCAGGAACCTTCGACACCCTATACACCCTTAATACGCCTTTACCGGTGGTAGGGCATGGTGGTAATAAGATCAAAGGTTTATCTTGGCCTATTTCCACCCGTAGCTCAGTGGATAGAGCAAGCGGTTCCTAACCGCTAGGTCGCAGGTTCGATCCCTGCCGGGTGGACTCCATCTTTAATCAATCGGGGGTGTAACTCGCATCCCGCTCCTATGCAGCCTTCCCGTAGAGCGTATTTTGCTCATCTTGGATGCGGTATTGGTCAAATTCTTTCCCGTCGGAGTTGAGGTAAATGAAACGGATGTGAAGCATCGCCTGGGCACCTGCGACGGTCCATCGCATGCCACTCAGTTCCATGCGATCTTTGACCACATGACGGCAAGCGCCCTCCGATCACCCCACTTCCGATAAGATAACCGGCAGCCAAGTCTTCGTCGTAACGCATGTGCTGGCGGTTGTTTTCCAAGTAGCCGATTTCCTTGTAGCCGATTTCCTTCGCAGGAAGAGGCGGTTGCGACGCGCGATACGACTCCGCGTGCTGCGTCATGCGACGATTGATCGATTCTGCGATGCGAACATTCAGTTGCACCCCAAGCCAATCGTGAAGCGTCTGAACGCCCTCACCAACTGCCCCAGACTCTCTGCTTACATGGCGGCAATCAACAATGCTGCTCTCTCGATCCATCGACTCAAAATCCTACTCCAATATCCCCGTCCGAGCCGCTGCCGATTACATCGCCTGGAGCCCTGCTAACTGGCTTCAGCAAGCTTTTCTAAGCTTCGTAATCGGCTAGCTCGCCCGTCCGCCGGGCAGCGTCGCCATTGATAACGGCATCCTCGCACTCGAAGGCAACCATCTGCGGCACGATCGTATTGAGATTTTCGTGTAGTCGAAACCCGCGGTACTCGTTCGCTTTGTCCGCAGGAGTTTGCGTGCCGGGCAACACGGTAACACGCAACTATTTTTCAGAGAGGGCATAATGCTGGTTTTAGTTCTGTTGCGGTCGATACCGACGACGATCGAGAACAGGATTGACAGCCGTAAGCTACTCCGACATTCTAGTATAGAAGATGCAGCAATTGAAAAAAAGTATTGAAATTCATCCGACGAAACCGAGAGATCCATTCATGTCCGAGTCCCTATCTTCGACATCGGACCGCCCAGCGATTTTGGGAGGTCAAGCTGCTTGCCCCGATGCGTGGCCGACGTGGCCTGTCCATGATGATGACGAAGAGACACGCCTATTAAAAGTGTTGCGGAGTGGCGAGTGGTGGTTTGGTGAGAATGTTCAGCAGTTCGAGCAGGAGTTTGCAGCATTTCAGGGCGCCAAATACGGTGTCACTTGCACCAATGGAACGACCGCCATCGAGATGGGTTTGCGGGCGATCGGGGTCGTGGAAGGTGACGAAGTCGTTGTTCCGCCCTACTCGTTTATCAGCACCGCCAGCGCCGTAGTAACTCTTGGGGCGATTCCCGTCTTCGCCGATATCCGGCCCGATACACTTTGCTTGGATGTGGATGATGTCGCCAAAAAAATCACTCCTCGCACCAAAGCAATCATTCCGGTTCACATTGCTGGTTTGATGGCCGATATGGAGCGAATCAACGCTCTGGCCAGCGAGCATGGGCTCGTCGTGCTCGAAGATGCGGCTCACGCCTGGGGTAGCCAACTCCAGGGACGCGGGGCAGGAACTTGGGGAGCTTGTGGAACATTTAGTTTTCAGGTCAGCAAGAACATTACGGCAGGCGAAGGTGGCATTCTTGTTACCGATGACGAGGAAATAGCCGACTTGTGTCGCAGCTTTACGCATTGTGGACGCACGAAAGACTCGCAGTGGTACGACCATAACTTGCTAGGAAGCAACTTGCGATTGACGGAGTTTCAGGCAGCCATCCTGCTGGCACAACTCAGCCGGTTGGAAAACCAAGTCGGACGTCGCGAAAAAAATGCAGCGTTACTCAACGAGGCATTGGCCGCTATCCCTGGCATCCGTCGTTTGGCTTCAGCGTCTCAAATGACACGACGCAGCTATCACATGGCCATTTTTCGTTTGGAAGAATCGACCTTCGGTCTGTCACGCGACAAGTTTATCCAGGCCTTGAATGCCGAAGGCGTACCGGCGTCGGAGGGTTGGTATCGTCCGCTCTATCAGAATGGTGTGTTCCAGACGGCACACGAAGGCCCTGCTCATGGAATCCGAGCACCGTTGGCTGACAAGGGCGTTGATTATCGTCAGGTGTCGTGCCCCGTGTGCGAACAGGTTTGCCGCGACGCAGTTTGGATTCCGCAGAATGTTTTGCTTGCCGAAGAGGCACAGATCGAGAATTTGATCCGAGCGATTCAGAAAGTCGCCAAACATGCCGATAATTTGCGCGACGCGAATCTTCCGTCAACCTAACTGCTAGATGCGAGCTAATCATGCAGCAAAATGCTTTTCTTGGCGGGGTTGTGGAAGGCTTCTACGGGCAGCCGTGGACTCAGACGGGGCGACTGCAGTTGTTTCGCCAGATGTCCGCGTGGGGGCTGAACACCTATTTCTATGCGCCCAAGGATGATTTCAAGCATCGAGCAATCTGGCGCGAACCCTACACCGAAACCGAATTGGCGGCGATCCAAGAGTTGATTGATGCGTGTGCCCAGCACCAAATACGCTTCCTCTATGGTTTGAGTCCGGGGCTGGATATCCAGTTCTCGAATGCCGAGGAGCTGGATTGCATTCGTCGACGGTTTGCGCAGTTGATAGAAGTGGGCGCTGAGCATTTCGCCCTCCTGTTCGACGATTTGCCCGGTAACATGAGCGAGGAAGATCACCAAGCCTTCCCATCCCTTGCGGCGGCCCAATGCTCGGTTACCAACGACATTCACGCATGGGTTCGAGAGCAAAAGCCAACGTGCCGTTTTCTGTTTTGCCCGACACCGTATTGCGATCGCATGGAAAGCTGGCAGTTGGCCGGTGAAGGTTATCTGGAAACGGTTGGAGAACTGCTTGACCCTTCCGTCGATGTCCTGTGGACTGGACCCGAAATCGTTTCCGAAGAGATCACCGTCGACTCGATCCAGCGGCTAACGGCTCAGCGTCCGCCTGTAATCTGGGACAATCTGGTGGCGAACGACTATGACGGGAGACGACTCTATTGTGGCCCTTACTCAGGCCGATCGGTCGAGTTGAAGCAGCACCTCGCCGGAATTTTATTGAATCCGAATAACGAACTACCCATCAACTTCGTGCCACTTCGCACATTGGCTGAGTATATTTGTGCCGAGCGAAATTGGGAGCCGCGCGAAGCTTACTTGTCCGCCATTGCCGAATGGTTGCCAAGTTACAAGACCATGAGCGAGCCGATTTCTTTGGAGGAGCTAATTTTGCTGGCAGATTGTTACTATTTGCCGCACGAACAGGGACGAACATCGATCGAGCTTTTTGAATCCATCAAATGTCTCGTTTGCCAACCTGTCGAAACGTGGAATGGAGCCGACAAGTTGTTCGCAGAATTGAATCAACGTGTGCAAACCACCTTTGAAAAACTTACCGAGCTGTACGACCGAGAGTTGTTCTACGCCTGGAGCCGTCGTGCCTGGGATCTCAAAGAAGAATTGCAGTTGATCGAAGGGTTTGTTGCCAAAAAGAAGGCTGGCGAAGAAACGCCTGCAGTGGAATCGCATTTGCCGGGAACCTATCGTGGTGGGATGATCGCGAACCTGCAATCGCTGCTCACGATGGACGAACGAGGGCGTTTTTCTGCTCGACAAACTTGATTGCCAGCAAAATTTTTGGAAAGATTTTTGGAAAGGTCTTTGAAAAGGTTTTTGGAAATGACAACCACACACATTCGCAGTTATCAGCCCGGTGATCAGGCTGCGGCATACCATGTCTGTATGAAAACGGGCGATCATGGCGCCGATGGTGAGCCTTTTTACCAGGAAGACCCCGACGCGTTAGGGCGGATTTATGTGGGGCCGTATTTCGCCTTCGAGCCAGATTTTGCTTTGATCTTGGAAGACGAAAAGGGGGTCTGCGGTTATGCCCTCGCCGCCTTCGACACGCGCCAGTTTTTCGATCGTTACGAAAAAGAATGGCGACCACGTCTTTGCCAAGATTTCCCCATGCCGGGCGGCGACTCAAACTCGTGGTCGCGTGTGGAGCAGGTTTACTATCATTACCACCATCCCTCCTACTTTTCCCCCGAACCTTATCAAGACTACCCATCGCACCTGCACATCGACCTGTTGGCACGAACGCGGGGGCAAGGTCTTGGTCGGCGTATGATCGAAACGCTTCTTGAGCGGCTGCAACTCAGAGGTTCCCCCGGCGTTCATCTGGAACTGAGTGCCGTGAACGAGCGTGCCTATGGTTTCTACGCGGCACTAGGGTTCCAAGAACTTTCCCGTCGCGGAGTCGACGAAAAAGGGTCGATTTGCATGGGCATAAAGTTCGGCTAGCGGCGCAGTGGCTTTCTGAAAAACCGTATCCGTTCACGGAAAAAAGAAAAAGCCGCTGATGAACGCAGATAAACGCGGATATTTGAACTCGGGTTTCGCCTCTGTGTCTATCTGCGTTCATCGGCGGCTCTTAGTTTTCCTGGAGTCGTTGCAAGAGGATAGCTGGCCCGTGAACGGTTACAAAAAACTCATGCCTCGAAATAGCGTACTGACTACGCAAGGATCTCTTGAATCCGATCGCCGTGTACACTTGTTAGCCGTCGATCTAGCCCATTGTGGTAGTAAGTAAGCCGCTCGTGGTCGAATCCGAGGAGGTGGAGGACCGTGGCGTAGAAATCCCAAACTGTGGTGGGATTGATCAAGGCCCGTCGGCCGAACTCGTCGGTGGCACCGTAGCTGACGCCTGCGCGTATGCCTGCCCCCATCATCCAACAAGTAAAACCGTCGGGATTATGGTCACGGCCGGTCGTGCCTTCCTGGCGGGTAGGCATCCGGCCAAACTCGGTCGTCCAAATCACGAGGGTATCTTCCAGCATCCCACGCTGCTTGAGATCGGATAGTAAGGCGGCGGTTGGTTGATCGAAGATGGGACAATGTCGCTCGTAGTCGGTTTTCAGAGTTTTGTGGGCATCCCAATTCAAGAGGCCATCGACACCCGAAGCACGCGACGCGCAGTAAAGACTCACATATCGCACGCCTCGTTCGAGCAACCGTCGAGCGAGTAAGCAATTGCGAGCGTAGGCCGCTTTGAGCTTGTTGGAATCGTCGGTGCCGTAGAAGCGGTGGGAAGATTCGGACTCGGCTGCGAGATTAGAAACCTCGGGGGCCGAGAGTTGCATGCGCGCGGCCAATTCGTAAGCTGCGATTCTGGCTTGCAGCTCCGAATTGCCGGGGTTCGCCAAGCGATGCCGTTCGTTGAGTGTTTGCAGAAACTCGCGGGTGGCGATCTCTTCTTGCACCGAGATACCTTCGGGCACTTGCAAATTGCGAATCGATCGTTGGTTACTGAGCACGATCGCCTGATGTTGGGCCGGCAGATAACCATTGCTCCAGGTGGCTTTGCCGTTGGGCGGCTCGCCGCGAATGTCGGGGATGGCTACGAAAGCAGGCAAGTTTTCGTTGGCTGTCCCCAGAGCGTAGCTCATCCACGAGCCGGCACTAGGAAAGCCCTCGGTATCCTCGCCCGTGTTCATGAAGACGCAGCCCGGGCCATGCGTATTGGTTTTTGAAGTCATCGAATGGATGAAAGCAATGTCGTCGACATGCTCGGCCATGTGCGGCAGCAGGGTCGAAAACATTTTGCCCGACTCTCCCGCAGGCTTGAACGGCCAAGGGCTTCTCATGAGCGGACCGTTTTTTCCTTGGAAGCTGAGGACCCCCTCCTCGCCGGGCAGCGGCTTGCCATCGAATTTGTCGAGCGCCGGTTTGTGTTCCCACAAATCCATGTGCGACGCGGCCCCGGGGCAAAAGATTTGCAACACTCGTTTGGCCTTGGGCTCGTAGTGTGTCATGCCTTGGCCCGAACGCCACTCGGTTTCTGCGGCGCGCAGCTCTCCGCTAATCAACTGGGCGAGCCCGATACCAGCCAAGCCGGAGGCGACATTGCCCAGGAAGCCGCGACGGGAAACAATGTTTTGCAAGAGTCGGGCGTTGGTGGCTAGTTTTTTCATTTGCTTGTAACTTGGGTTTTTCAGTGATTCTGATGGCAAAGGTCGGGATGCTTTGTGTCCTGGAAGGACTTTTTGATAATAGCCCAGCAGTTCACTGCTGGGTTACGAGTGCAGGAAAATTGTAGTCCTGGAAGGACGACTGAATCACAAACCGTCAAAACAAACAACACTCTCAGCCGTCCTTCCAGGACTAGGGGATTTGCCGTTTTCGTTACCCAGCGATAAATCGCTGGGCTATTTCCAAAAGTCCCTCCAGGACAACCAGCCACTCACTTTTTAGCCACTAAAAGTCCTGAAGAAACGTAACTTGTAATCAGTCGATGTAAACAAATTCGTTGGTGTTGAGCAGGGCTCGGCAAAAAGCGTTGAGTCCATACTTTTCGATAAACTGTTCAGCGAGAGCAAACTCCACGTCGTCGCACGGACGCGAATACAACAGATCGTATATTTGACGTACTTTGGCTGCGGGATCGTCTTGCTGGACGCGGTTGGCAATGGCAGCAGCCATGTCGATCGTGAAACTGTGGTTCATCAGCGTGAGCGCTTGAAGCGGTGTGGTCGTCGCGGCGCGGCGAGGAGCCGAGAACGCACAGTCGGGCGTGTCGAACTCGGCCATTAGATCGACAGGTGCCGCACGGGCGTTTTGATGATAGACGCTACGGCGGTATGTCTCTGGCCCGTACTGGTCACGAGGCACGTAGGTTGCAACGTTGTCTTGCCAATAGTGGTAGAGGCGGAAACCGGGGCCGCCCATCTTGGGGTTGAGCTTGCCGGCGACTTGCAGCATCGTGTCACGAATTTCTTCCGCCGAAAGTCGTCGCGGAGGGTAGCGCCACAGAAAGCGAGCTTGTCCATCGACACTGGCGGCCTTAGCCCGAAAGCCGCTTGCCTGTCGATAGGTCTGCGAGGTCACGATGAGTTTGTGCAGCGGTTTGACGTGCCACGAATTAGCATGAAGCTGTTGGGCGAGCCAGTCGAGTAGCTTGGGATGAGTAGGACGTCCCCCCATGAATCCGAAATCGTTCGGTGTGTCGACAATGCCCGTGCCGAAATGATAATGCCACAGGCGGTTGGCGAGTACGCGCGGGGTAAGCGGGTTCTCGGGAGCGACGATCCACTGGGCAAGAGCCTGACGGCGTTTTCCTTCCAGAGTTGCGTCGTCTAGCTCGTAGCGATGGGTAACCTTCGAGAGAGCACCTAAACTGGCCGGCACGACAGGATCGCCCTGACGTTGGGGATTACCGCCGAGAAACACATGAAAAGTCGCCTTCGATTGCTGAGGAATACCGACCCACCAGTTTGGCAACTTGGGCAGCGCGCCCAACTGAACTTTCACTTCAGCGAGTTCCGATTTCAAACGGGCTAGTTCTTGGCTCTGCTCAGCCGTGATTTGGGCGTCGATCAAACGCTTGCGGCGATGACGCTCGTTGACAGGTTTGCGATCATGAGAGTTTGCTACTTCCGTCCAACGCTCGCCGTCGAGCGAGACTTCGATGCGATAATCGCAAACAAACGCTGCTACGGAATGATTTTTCGCTGCCCCAGAACGGTCGCTAGAGAAGAATACGCGATCGATGGTCTCAGACCGGGCTAAGGTAATCGTCAACTTCGGGCTCACGGCATACCATCGTTCTCCAAACTTGCCATCGATCGTGAGATTCGGACTATAGGCATCCGCAAAATCTTGCGCTGAACGCCCCTGACCTTTGGCCTCGCCGCCATTTTTTGTCAGTGCCATGTTGCGGGACGAAGTGCCGGCAGTCCATACTTCAAACTCATCGATATTGTACCCGTTTCCGGCATTCGGATTGGTATCGACTGCTTCGCCGATAAGGCGTACGTAGCGTGCTTCGACAGGTGCAAAAGTTTCTTCCGTTCCTTGGCGATTCGTTGCTGGCCGTGTCCAGAAGGCTTCGTATTCAGAGGATTTTTGTTTGGCACCAGTAAAAATTGCGTTGTCGAGGTCAGTGATATTCTTTGACAACTCTTTTTGTGTGGCCTTGAGTGGCTTTTGTTTTCCTGCCAATTCTAGTCGCTGTTCATCGGTGGCAACTGTACGGCTACCATGAAAAACGCCGTTGAAAGTGGAGTACAGGCTGTAATAATCGTGCTGAGATACGGGATCGAACTTATGGTCATGGCACCTTGCGCAACCGACCGTCAGACCAAGAAACGATTCCCCGGTCGCGCGAATAACTTCGTCAATCGTATTGGCTCGGATCTGAGCGGCTTGCACCACATCTTGGTTGCCCACGTCGTCGTACGGACCGCACACCAAAAACGCGGCGCCGATTTCGACTTCGGGATTGCCCTTTCCAATTACATCGCCAGCCAAATGTTCTTTGATCAGCTGATCCAACGGTTTGTCGTCGTTCAGCGAGCGAATAACATAATCGCGGAAAGGCCAAAGGTTGTTGATGACTTCGTTGCGCTCAAATCCTCTGCTTTCTCCAAAGCGAACGACATCAAGCCAATGACGGCCCCAATGTTCGCCATACTTGGGTGAGGCCAACAGGCGATCGACGAGTGCCTCGTAGGCTTGATCGCCTACTTGTTCAGGCGAGCCGGTTTCTGCCGCGCAAGCAGCAAGGAAATCGGTGACTTCTGCCGGCGTGGGGGGCAAGCCAATTACATCGTAGGTGACCCGACGTAGGAGTGTTCTCGGATCGGTAGGCGGCGAGTTTTGCAGTTCTTTCTCGACCAGCTTGGCATAAACAAAACGGTCGATCGGATTCAGGCTCCACGCTGCTGGCAGGCTCTCGGGCGTAGGCGGAATTGCAACCGAGAGAGGTTGTAGAGACCACCAATCAAACCCGGCACGGTGGTCGGTGGTCATCGAAAAGGGATCCAGCGGCGCGCTCGGAAAGAACGCCCCGTTAGCGATCCATTGTTTCAGAACTGCGATCTCGTCGGTCGAAAGCGGTTTTTTGGGTGGCATCTCTTCGCTAGTGACATACTCATAAAGCAAGCTTTCTTCTGGATTACCCGGACTGATGCACGTGCCACTCTCACCGCCTTCAAGAGCCGTAGACTCGGTACGTAGATCGAGTTCGCCTTGGCGCTCAGAACCGTGGCATTCTAAGCAACGACCGATCAGGATCGGCTCGACGTGATCGTGGAAGAATTGCTCTTGCTGTTCCGACGTGCCAGCACGGGCGTAAAAAGCTGGCAAGACAAACGCTATTGTCAGAACGAGTATGGTTCGATTCAGAGGCACCCAGTACTCCTTCGTACGAGATTTTTCAAGGTGTGGCTAAGGCTATTCCAGGAGGACTGCAAAGTCCTAGTTTTCAGCCAAAGAATGAACCACGACGACACGACGGACACGACGTGCCAGCTATCGTCAACGCGTGCGTTGTGTCCGTCGTGTCGTTGTGGTTAGAGTCTTGTAGGTAGGAGAGGAAAGTGACTT
The DNA here is from genome assembly GCA_013152515.1 of Planctomycetota bacterium. Classification (GTDB taxonomy): domain Bacteria; phylum Planctomycetota; class Planctomycetia; order Pirellulales; family Lacipirellulaceae; genus Bythopirellula. Next base: position 12,124 of record JAADGD010000068.1, on the reverse strand, counting down.
TGTAGTCCTCCTGTAAGGCTACTTGCTACGTATTTGTGTCGATATTCCGTAGAGAATTTCGCCAGCCTTATACGTCGCTTCCGCGAAAATTGCGACATGTCCCGATTTCGGTTGGTCCACAGTCGCGACATACGAGCCATCGTTCGATTGAGTTAAAGTGGACGCCGTCCACTTAGAAGGGCGAAAATCTTTTGTCTTGGAATGTGCCGTCCAAAGTTGCACTTTCTCGGGAGACTCGACTGAACGGACCGTTAGACGTAGCTGATTGCCATCGTCGTCATGCTTCCAGGAAAGATCGGGCAGCGACTTGCCCACGGCAACGTGTTGCGTGAAGACCGCCAACGTGGTCAAGGCATCTTTTTTGCCCTCACCCAATCCATGCCCAGCATTGGGGACATACAATACATGCTTTTCTCCTACTAAATCATCCCAATAAACATTCATCGCATCGACAACCCAATAGCGATCGTTCGTACCGTTGATTAGTAGCTTCGGCAGCTTCAACTGATTGCGATAGGTATACGGGTCAACCCAGCGCCACAGTGGGATTTCGGGGTGGTTGAGCATCACGTCGACCAGCCCTTTGCTAGTGTAATCGGCAATCTGTTCGCTGTATTCGCCCCACGTCTCTTTTTGGTGTTCCATTTGAGGACGTAGATTGAGTGTGTCGATGACAATCGGCGCGATCCCAGCGACACGCTTGTCTGCAACAGCCGTCAGCCACGTGGTCCAGCCACGTTTGGAGGCTCCTGTCACGACAAACCTTTTTATGTTTCCACCAAATTCCTGCTCCGCGATCTCTTCGATCGCGTCCATCGCCCGTACGGCGCTTTTGACCATAGGGAACAGCAGTGGCCAGTTCTTGTCTTTCGTATCGAGATAGCGCAAGAAAGTCTCGGTGATGAGGTCGTCTTCGACACGTCCGCCCATCAGGGGTTGATTGGGAACCTGATGGAGAAAAACACATGGAGCTTGGGCAAGTTTTGCCAGTTTGATACCCACCGCCATGTCATCTTTGTCCGGTCGGTTGCCGATCGCACCGCCAGTAATAAAGAGCAACACCGTATCGTTGTGGCGCATGTCTTCGGGGACGAACGCGTTCATCGTATGACGCCAAGTAATGCCTTGCCAGGTCTGCGAAGTCAACTCAATGTCGAGTATCCAACAACCTTCCTGAGAATCATGGTCACGAATTTCCCAGGCATAGGAATCGTCCTCCGCATTCACGTATTCCGCCAAAGCTGTCGGCACAGTAGCAGTCGATGCCTCTTTGGCATCGCATCTGGTTGAAACAACAGAAAAGAGTGTTGTAAAAAGCATCAAAAAACTCGCGTTTCGCATGGTAAAAAACCTTTATGTGAGTGGGAGATGTGAAGTATTCTTAACCAACTTTAGTGACTGAAAAAACCGGGAGAATTCTGGGTGAAATTACGGAAAGGATTCTAGGTGGTCCGAGCCAACTCTGGGATGGGTTTACCGATATGTAGACTTGGGCTGGGTTGTCCGACGTTTACGGCGAGTTCTGCGTTGTTGACATCGATTTCTAAGTGCCGATAGATGGTGGCTAAAAAGTCGCCCGGATTGACTCGTCGATCAATGGGGTCTTCGCCACGAATGTCGGTCTTGCCTATGACTTGCCCTGTTTGAATGCCGCCGCCAGCGAAGAGAATGGAATTGGCGCGGGGCCAATGATCGCGACCGGGCTGAACGATGCCTTTTGCAGCGCTCGCCTCCCCTTTGCCACTACTGGCAACGTGGCTGATGCGAGGAGTGCGGCCAAATTCGCCAGCCACGATAACCAACACTCGCCGATCAAGGCCACGTTGGTAAATGTCTTCGATGAGCGCGGAGACCGCCTGATCGAAAAAAGGCGCTCGGTACTTCATCGCGTCGAACACATGATGGTTGACGGCGTGATCGTCCCAATTACTGACGCGACCACAAAGTGGGCCATCGAATTCGGTGGCGATGATCTCTACGCCTGCTTCCACCAGCCGCCGAGCCATCAAGCATTGTTGGCCCCACTGATTGCGCCCGTAGCGATCTCGAATCCGATCGGGTTCTTTGGTTAAATCGAAAGCAGCGCGAGCTTCGGCGCTGGTAAGAAGATTCAACGCTTGGGCTTGAAAGGCGTCCAGTGCATCCAGCAGGCCGGAAGAGTCCATTTGGCTGCGTAGACCATCCAATCGATCTTTCAAGGCAACACGTTGCAGTATCCGATCGGACATCTGCTGATCTTTGACATGGATGCCTGGGATTACAAAATCTGGCTTGTCTGGATTGCCTGTTACCTGAAACGCTTCGTAAGGCTGGCCTAAATATGTTGGGCCGGCGATCTTGAAGCTGTCGTAGCGATCAACCGGATTGACAGCGATATAATTGGGCAATGTGTTGAGACGATCTGATCGTTTGTAGTGCGCGATACTCATCCAGTCGGGATACGCGGGCAAATCTTTGTCGGCTGCGGCTGTATCACCGGAGAGCATTTGCAACGAACCGGCCGGATGACCGCCACCGGTGTGTGCTATCGATCTTAACAGCGCGTACTTATCAGCGATTTTTGACAGACGAGGTAGCAACTCGCAAATGTGGATACCTGGCACGTTCGTCGCGATCGGTTTGTATGGTCCTCGATATTCCAATGGTGCTAGCGGCTTGGGGTCAAATGTTTCGAGATGGCTGGCCCCGCCTCGAAGCCAAACTAAGATCACAGCAGTTCGCTCCGAGGAAGTGGTCGAACTTGCCTGTGCGCGAAGTCGGTAAAGGTCGCCCAGGGTGAGCCCAGTGAATCCGACTAATCCGGCACGCAACAGCTCGCGACGACTCGGTCGAAACCTCGTGGCAGAAACGGGACCTTTGCAAGAAGCAAAAGGATGGCGAGGCGAAGATGGCATGGTCGCAATAACGGATTGGATTGGGACAACGAACGAGTCCTAACGTAGATCCGACTCTGGGTTTCCCGTTTCGGATAACCAAGAGCTACTCCAGGCTCGTAACGTAGCCCATTGTAACAGCTTGAGACTTCCAGGCCAACTTGCGTACGAACAACGGAATTTTTGGGCCCGTAGCACGCTTCTGTACAAGTCTTTTTAGGCAAACGACAGATGAGTTTATACCAACATCCCTAGGGCTGGGGGCTAGTGACGGTCGTTGATACACAAGGCGCAGCCGGTGTCTTTCGGACCGAAGGGTCCATCTTATGTATAAACAACAGATCATTGTCACACGCGACCACCGATTGCAATGTAGCGATTACCAACTCCTTCAACCAGTAGCGATCGACACCGCCAGACTTGCAAAAACAGAAACTATTGCTTGGCAATTATCGCGTTTTAGAGCAAATGTAACTCAGAAACATAAGACCACCGAAGAGAGCGTGAAAAAAAATGTGCGTCTTCACCGGATCGCGATTGTGGTATGCTCAAATACCATGTTCACTGTGTCAGAAACCACGGATGACCCAGCGCGGCCACGGGCCGCGATGGGATCTCTGCGCCTCTGTGAGAGCTGATCTCATTACGGAATAACAAGTACCATTACTGCCGTAATGAAAGCATTGAGAAAAGTTTTGTCCGGAAGCGAAGATTTCAACCGTTAGTAACACGAAGGGAATTGACATGCCAAGTTGCCAAGTGTTTTCGATACGTCTGCTGCTGGTTGTCGTGATCGTCGTGTCATTCGACGTTGTCACTAGCGATGTGGCGTCTGGTGATCCCATACCGCTCAACGTACTGTTTATCGTCACCGACGACATGAACAATGACTTGGCGTGCTATGGGAATCCGCAAGTCCAAAGCCCCAATATCGATAAGCTGTCGCAGCGCGGAATGCGGTTTGATCGGGCCTATTGTCAGGTGACGGTTTGCAATCCGTCGCGGGTGTCGTTTCTCAGCGGTTTACGAGCGGACAAGACGCAGGTGTTTACGCTCTCGGAAAAGACACGTTCGCACTTGGGCGACTGGGTGATGCTGCCTGAACATTTTCGTCACCACGAGTACTTCACGGCCCAAATTGGCAAAATTTACCACACCAAAGAGGGCTACGAAGACCCACGATCGTGGGATGTCGAAATTCGCGAGTTTGGCAAGAGCCCCGACAATCTAGAGATCCTCAAGAAAGTCGATCCGGCAGGACCGACCAAACACACCGACTGGTGGGCATGGTTGAAAACACCTGATGAAAAAATGCCGGACGGCATCGTCGCGCGTCGGGCGGCGAAGATCATGGAAAAAGCAGTTCGCGACGGAAAGAACTTTTTTATCGGCGCTGGTTTTCGGCGTCCTCACGCGCCGTACGCGGTGCCGAAAAAGTACTTTGACCTTTATCCGCCAGAAAGTATCACAATCAGACCTCCCGCGCCAGCGGGGTATTACAACAGCTTGCCGCCTGCAGCGCACAGCTACACCGCGCCTGCGCAACCACTCAGCGATCAAGCGCAGCGTGAATTGATTTCTGCGTACTATGCTTGCAATACCTTTGTCGACGCGCAGGTAGGCGTGTTGCTTGAGGCGGTCGACCGACTCGACCTGTGGGACAATACGATTGTTATTTTTATCAGCGATCATGGCTACCATCTTGGCGAGCATGGCGGTTTTTGGCACAAGCTATCCTTGTTTGAAGAATCGGCTCGAGTGCCGATGATCGTTTACGCGCCGGGCATGAAAGCAGGCGGGCAAGCTTGCAATAGCCTTGTCGAGTTAATTGATCTCTATCCCACATTGATCGAAATGTGTGGCCTCAGATCTCCAGTAAAGCTCGATGGTGTCAACCTCGCACCGTTACTTGACGATCCCACCAAAACCGTCAAAGAGGCCGCCTACACCGTGATTGCCCGCGACCAATCGCCGGCACACAACCATGCGCGGAAAAATTCTTACCTCGGTCGCAGCGTGCGGACCGACCGTTGGCGCTACACCGAGTGGGATGGCGGACGCCACGGCACGGAGCTGTACGATCATCATAGCGATCCCCACGAGATGGTAAATCTGGCCAATGATGCCCAACATGCAGCAACGCGATCGCATTTGCATCAACTCCTCGTCAAGTCTCAAGAGAAATAGTGTGAACCAACTCATCACCCCAATTTGTGCAGTCGCTTGTGTTTTCGCCACCATTGCATCGATGCCTAGCAGTGCCAACGCGAAGCCAAGCAAATACGGCCAGTTCGCCCCCGACGACGCCTATCTCGACGGCTCGCCCTTGGCCTACTACGGCAGCGAAAATGAATGGAGTCGGCGGCAATTCTCCCAGAAAAAGGCCGATCGATCGTACAAACGCCGTGGTCAACGACAACTGTTGGAGATCCTCAACGGCAACCCAAAACAAGCGATCGCTTGGGGTGACGCGCGTTTGTTTGTCGATGCCAACGACCAAGAATCGCTCTTTACACGTGCCGTTGCCTGGACGCAATTGGGGCAACTCGATCAGGCTACGGATGCGGTGAAACAAGCCGTTTCTGCTGGGATGCCAATCGAACGTTTTCTCGCCGGGCCGCGCCACTTGCTGCATCCGCTAACCGAGTCCGAGCCATTCCGGGCTTTGGCTGCAGCGCAACTTGCGAGCCCACTGATCCACGGGCCGATGCTTGGCTGCCTGACGCACGAAAGCGTACGAATCTGGGTTCGGACGGTCGACGCTTCTCCAGTGACCGTTCATGTGTTTGCGTGTGACGAAACAGGCAAGCCGACAGACAAATTGATTCAAACCGCTACAGCGACAACTGACGCACAGGCCGATTTCACCGCGACGATCGAAGTCACTGGTTTGCAGCCAGACACGGTTTATGCTTACGACGTACTGGTTGCCGGTTCCTCAGTTCTTAACGACAAGCACAAGCACTTCCACACGTTTCCTTTGCAGGGAAAGTCAGGCCGTTTTCGCATCGCCTTTGGCGGCGGTGCTGGCTATATTCCTGAGCACGAGCGAATCTGGGACACGATCGCCTCTTACCAGCCCGATGCACTGCTACTGTTGGGCGACAATGTTTACATCGATCTCCCCGAAGAGCCGCGTGGACTGCATCGCTACACCTATTATCGTCGCCAATCGCGTTTCGAGTTTCGGCAGTTGGTTGGCAGCACGCCGGTCTACGCGATTTGGGACGACCACGACTGCGCGATGGATGACGTCTGGCTGGGACCATTTCTCGATCGGCCGGTTTGGAAGCAGCCGATGCTGACCGTCTTTCGCGAAAACTGGGTCAATCCGTCCTACGGCAACGAGCAGGCTCCCGGCTGTTGGTTCAAAACATCGATTGCCGATGTCGATTTCTTCTTTCTCGACACACGTAACTACCGCACCAACCCGAGGGGCAAGCAACCCACCATGCTCGGTCCAGTGCAAAAAAAGTGGTTCCGTCGCGAGTTGGAAAGATCGCAAGCGAAGCTAAAAGTGTTGGTTTCGTCCGTGCCGTGGGCCCCCGAGTCGAAACCGGGCAGTCGTGATACGTGGGACGGATTCCCTGACGAGCGTGCCGAGATATTTTCGTGGATCGACGAATCAAAAATCGATGGCGTCGTGCTACTCTCCGCGGATCGGCACCGTAGCGAAGCCAGGAAGATCGATCGCCCCGATGCCTACCCGCTGTACGATTTGATGAGTTCGCGGCTGACCAACACGCACAAGCACGAGTGCCTCCCAGGAACGCTTTTTTGCTACAATGCCACCTGTTCGTTTGGATTGTTATCCTTCGACACAACACTAGACGATCCCAGCATAAAGTACGATATTGTCACGATCGATGGCAAAATCGTGAATACGCTGGAACTAAAACTCAACCACTTGCGGCACCCGTAACGAGGTCTTTGAGGCAACGCAAAGACGATCTTCCCGGGATAAGCCACAGAGAGTGCAAAGTCCTCATAGTCCTAATGCAAGCTTTTTTCTGTGCCCGTAGTATTCTCTGAATTCTCAGAGCAGAATTTTATCACTTTGTCGTACTCTTTTGCGAGATCACTGAGTTTTTGTGAATCCCGCTATTACTATAGATTTATCGAGCGACGCTGTGCGCTAGCCGTGTCGGAAAATCCTGTTTCGCTAGTAATTCTTCACTTCAATAAAAATCGAGGCGATTGATAAATATGGGAACACGGCTCAAGGGTGTCTTCTGCCCGCATATGGTGCCGCTGCATCAGGATGGCTCGATCAACGAAGAGGAACTTCGACGTTATCTCGACTGGCTCATTGCCCAGGGAGTTCACGGTCTGTACCCCAACGGATCGTCGGGAGAGTTTCTGCGTTTTACGGCTGAGGAGCGACGTCGCATCATCCAAATTGTTTGCGATCAAACGGCTGGTCGCGTGCCCATTTTGGCCGGCGCTGCAGAAGCTAACGTGAGAGAAACTGTGCGGGCGTGCGAAACCTACTTGGAATACGGTGCCACGGCGGTCGCGATCGTGTCGCCATACTACTACAAGCTTAGCCCCGAATCGGTCTACGCTTTTTTTCGCGAAATCGCACTGAACAGCCCGATCGACATTACGCTTTACAATATCCCGATGTTCGCCAGTCCGATCGACGTGCCGACGGTCGCGCGGTTGGCAGAATTCCCGCGCATTACGGGCATCAAGGACTCCTCGGGAGACATGGCGCACATGCTGCGGATGATTCACGCGGTGCGACCGCATCGCGAAGATTTTTCGTTTCTTTGTGGCTGGGAAGCGGCGTTAGTTCCCATGCTGTTGATGGGGTGCGACGGCGGTACGAACGGGATGTCGGGTGTGATCCCCGAATTTCTCAAGACGATGTACGAGCAAACGGTCGCTGGCAACCTCGACGACGCTCGGAAAATGCAAATGCGACTGATCGAATTCTTCGACGCGGTCGTCTTCTCGGCCGACTTTCCCGAAGGGTTAAGGTCGGCGGTCGAGCTGCGCGGTTTTGACATGGGCCCTAGTCGACAACCGCTGTCGGACAAGCAAGTCGTTGACCGCGGCGCAATGCAGCGTGTGCTACGTTGTATCTTGGCCGATTACGGCTACACCGACCAACCACCCGAAGGGTGCGCGACTCGCACAGGCAACTTCCCCAACGATCGCGTTGAACAGATCACACGAGGTGTGATAGACGAGCTGAAACGCCGTGGTCGGATGGAATAGTGCAGCGAAGCCTTAGTCGCGCGGTCGTGCTTCATCGCGTGTCTCAGCGTGCGGCAGAAGAGAATTTATCCGCGTGTATTCTAAATTCAAAATGCGACACGTAGCTAAACTCCAATCCATCCCGGCGCGCCGGGATAAGGAAGCGTCGATTGAGCGAAACGCCTGTAGGAACGCTTTCTGACGGGCGAGGTTCGGTGGAGAAGTTGCTTTTTCTCGTTATCCGAGTGTTGCAAACGGAGTTCGAATACGCCGTCACTAATATCACCGAAGAACCATTCCTTGCAATGAGTTTTTGTAACCGTTCACGATCTGCACCGATTGAAACCGTAAATATATGCTCAAGGAAAGAAATCAACCACAACGGCACGACGGGCACAACGACAAAGACGAACACCACAAGGTTTTTACGTCGTGTTCGTCGTGTCGTCGTGGTTCACTTTTTGAGAACCGTGAACGGTTACGATATATTCCAGTGTCAAAGCATTAGCCTAAATTCGGCACCGACCAATGGCCACCTTTGCGATATTTGCGCGACAACATGCTGGTTGCTTCGGCGTCGTCGAGGATTTTTTCGGCTTGCGGATCAAAGCGGAGAGTTCGCCCTAGCCGAGTCGAGATATTGCCCAGGTGAATTGCCGCTGCCGTACGGAACGCGGCGTCGATCGGCGCGTTGGGCGTGTTACCCGATTTGATGCAATCGACCCAGTTTTGTTGGTTCACGGCGACCTCTGGCTTGACACTACCGTCAAGTTCGATGGGCACACGCTTTTTGTCGTCGTTAAACACTTCAAATTTCCCCCGTTTGCTGAGGAACATTTTCCCCTTGGGGCCAAAAAATTCGGCACCAGCATCGACGTTGTAGGGATAGGAAGTCGACCAGAGGCGTTGCTCGTAGATCAACAGTTTTGGCTCCGCATTCGGGCCTTTGCCCGCATATTCCAGCGAAACTTGCATCGTGTCGGGCCATTCGCGGTCGTCTTGGAAGTGATAGATACCGCCTACGCCTGAGATAGCTGAAGGAAGCTCCGTAATGCCCAAACCCCACATCGCATAGTCAAGTTCATGGACGCCATCGTTGCCCATGCCACCCGAGCCAAAATTGTACCACCAGTGCCAGTCATAATGAAAACGATTCGACTGATACGGAAGAAAAGGCGCTGGGCCAACCCAAGTATCATAGTCGACGCCAGCGGGCGGGGCCGAGGGTTGGCGATGGCCGATGTCGTTGCGACGTTGCCAGTTCCAGCATCGGGCGATCAACACGTCGCCGATGATTCCTTCGCGAAGCAAACCGATTGCCTGCTGCATGCCGGCGCTCGAGCGCGATTGAGTACCGTGCTGAAACACTAGCTTGCTCTGACGAACTTTCTTGACCAGCATTTGCCCTTCTTGAAAATTGTAAGAGCATGGCTTTTCAACATAGACATGCTTGCCCGCGTCGAGTGCCAGCAGAGCCGCGGGAACATGCCAATGATCGGGAACCACAATGGTCACCGCGTCGATCGTCGGATCGTCAAGAATCCTGCGGAAGTCGGTCGTGCCTTTTGCTCCAGTTCGAGCAACGCCTTCACCAAGTCGCTCTTCATCCACGTCGGACACGTAGGCAATTTTAACGTCTGGCAAAGTCGACAGCGCGAGCTGGTGCCGTTTGCCCTGTTTGCCCGAGCCGATCACGCCGATCCGTACGCGCTCGTTCGCGCCCACAGCCGCCGAACTTGTTGTGCTAAACAAAGTCGAAGCAGCTGCACTTGCGGCAGCGTTGGCCAGAAACTTGCGTCGAGTGGTCGTCGGCATGTGATTCGTCTCCGCGTTCGTGGTTTTCCCATCGATCGAAAAATGAGAACAAGAAAAGACTTTTGTCGATCTCTTCGCCACGCTAACTACTGTGAGCGACCGAGTCAAGTAATACTTCCAGCTTAGCGAAATGATGTGGCGTCTCTATTCGACAAATGTGTAGCCAACTGTTGGCGCATCGAGCAACTACGAGTGTCGCGAGCTGTAACATTGAATGTAATTACTACTCATCACGCATCAAAGTCGAGTGATGAAGTTGCACCGTCGCTGTGAGTACAACATAATTGACTTTATGTCGTCGAACTCGATTTCCCTTCCAACGAAACTTGCCAACGCATTTACGCTTGGCGAACCCTTTTGCTTGACGGAGAGCCGTTATTACGCATTTGCACAAAAACTCGTCACAACCAGCTTTGTCGAAACGACTTGCCGTCATGCTCACTCTGTTGCTGAGCTGTTTGATTGCCCGCTGCGATGCCGCCACCGTTGCGCTCTGGTTGTTCGACGAGCAAGTAGGTGTTTACCCCAGTTGCGTACTTGGCGACGCGGCATCAGGCAACTTTCCGCTGGTGATCGGCCCGGGAGGACAGATTGTCGAAGGGCAATTCGGCAATGCCCTGGAGCCTGTTGGGAGGCCGCGGGTCGACTATCCTCAGCCACTGGACTTTGACGATTCTGCAAAGCGAGGCCAGTTTGGTTTGATCGCACTCGACAAGGCCAAACAAGATCTGAATTGGCACAACGCGATGTTCTGCGCACTAATGACCCGTGGCGATCATCATCTCAGGCAAGAAGTCGGGTTCGGCAGTCCGACCGAGAGCAGCTTGAATTTGGGAGCGAACAACTGGACGGTCGAATTCTGGTACCAGCCCACGCGACCTTCGGAACGATCAGGAGTGGTTTTCGAAATCGGTTCTGGGCCGCGCGATTCAGGGCACCCCATCACGCGGCTTAGCCTTAATCAGGATGCCCAAAGTTTTACGTTACTTAACGAGCCAAGCAACACGCGAATGCGGATCGAGTCGAGTGCCGCTGCGTTAGACGCTAGCCAGCCAAGGTGGCATCACTTGGCGTTTGTCTACGATACAATCGACCAGCAGGTGCGGCACTATGTCGACGGAATACTTCAAAAACCTCCCAAAAGCTGCCAACTAAAACCGCTTCCAGTGGGCGAGAACGATTACATGAGCATCGGTCGCGATGGCCATTGGCAGCATCGTTTGCCTGGTCGCCTAGATGAGCTGCGTTTTTCTGATGCACAGGTTTACCAAAACGATTTCGCGCCGCCACCGAGTTTTTCAAAGTACGGATCTGGCTACTCGCCGCCGACGTTGAAGCGTGGGCTGCCGCTGTTGTTTGGCGAAAACGACCAACCCGAGGAACCGGTCCAATTAGGCAGCCGGAAACACTTGTTCTTTGACGACGCGTTGATTGCCGAACTTGAGAATGTCGAGTTCCGATCGAATCCGCCTCGTTTAGCAGAGCTAGTCATCAATCAGCGTGGGATATCCAATCACTTAGTTGTCTTCGAGGATGTTGCAAGCGGAGATGGTTTGATTCGACTCTACCGCAGTGGGCCGAACAGGAGCCTCGACGTTTGGACATCGCGCGATGGGGTTCATTTTACGGCACCCGATCTAGGCCGGGATTTTCGGGGGGCTCGCAATGTTGTTGTGGAAGATCCCGTGGGACTGGGGACGGTGTTTGTTGACCCCAATGCTTCAGTCGACGAGCGAATCAAATACTTCAGCGGCTACCGTGGACGAGGATGCTACGTGTATTCGTCCGCAGATGGCTACCACTTCACGCGGAACGAAACCAGCGCTTTGCCGTTTCGGGCAGCTTCTCAGTCGCTGGTGTTTTATGACGATCAGCGGCAGAAATACGTTGGTTACCACCGCAGCGACATGGCGCGAACCGAAGGTGGCAAGTCCGCCAGAACCTCGGTCATGACCGAGACGACCGATTTGATGCGTCCTTGGCCACTCACTCCTGTATCGCAAGCAGAGCAATCACGCTTATCAAAAACTCGAAAGCTGGGGCGAAAAAACCCCTATTACGTCGACAACGGCCCACTTACCCCGCCAGGGTTTGGAGTGGAATACCCCACCGTGTTTGCATCGGAAAAATCTTTGGACCCCGTAGGCGTGGATGTCTATGTGCCCAAGTGTGTGAAATATGAGTGGGCCGACGATGCGTATCTGGCGTTCCCGCTCATGTACTTTCATTATCAT
>JAADGD010000124.1:3590-3995 GCA_013152515.1 Planctomycetota bacterium | reverse complement strand
TTTTTTGTCCTGGCAGGACTTTTGATAATAGCCCAGCGATTCATTGCTGGGTATGTAAAGTGGCAGTCCATGAGTCCTGGAGGGACGACTGAAGCTTTGCCATCAATCTGACCGCTGGGATTCTGTCGTCCCTCCAGGACTTTGTGATTTTTCATGTTTATTACCCAGCGATAAATCGCTGGGCTATTATCAAATGTCCCTACCAGGACAACCAGTCGTTCTCGCTTTAGCCACTAAATTCCATGAAGAACTTTTTCCACACTAGGCAACCCTCATGACCGAATTCGTACAACTCTCCACAACCACTTCCACGGCGGACGAAGCCGAGGCGATTGCGGTGGCGCTGGTCGAGCTGCGGTTGGCGGCGTGTGTGCAAATTGTTCCGCAAGTGCGGAGCGTTTATCG
>JAADGD010000124.1:0-3584 GCA_013152515.1 Planctomycetota bacterium | reverse complement strand
TCGAGCAGGCCGACGAGTGGCTTTGTTTGGTGAAAACGCACCGTTCTCTCGTGCCCCAGGTCGAAGTGGAGATCGCTGGGCGGCATTCTTACGAATGTCCGGAGATCGTGGCGGTGGCGATCGAAGCGGGGAGTGCGGCGTATTTGCAATGGTTGGGCGAGCAGTTGGAGTGGTAGAATTGCAAATTGTCCATGTGCCATTGCAAATTTGAAATTGAAAATTGCCATTGGCCAATTTGCAATTTCTCAGTTACTCAGCGCGCTAAAATTCTGGAAATTAAACTGCCCGAAGGCGTATTGCGGGAACAGGCTGTAGAGGCCTCGAGTGAAGAATTGGCCGACGACTTCGTCGGTCGCTTGGATCGCTGTTTTGGGGATGACGACAATGTCGGAATCGTTGAGCCAAATTTCGTCGGCGGGTGCGGGGCGTCGTCCGTAGAGCGCGCCGCGGATGTTGACCATCGTGGCCATTAGCCGCCAATCTTCGCCTCGTCGGAAAATGACAACTTGGCGGAGATTGGCACCGACATTCCACCCGCCTGCCAGGGCGATCGCCCCCATCAGCGTCGTCGGACCGGTCAAGGTAAATTGTCCAGGCTGAGCGACTTCGCCGAGGACGTACAAAAAGCGAGGAGCCCGTTGTGTTAAGATCGGTGTGACGGCTACGCCAGGAATGGTGGCTGCGTAGCGGGCGTCGATTTCGAACTTGAGTTCTTCGAGCGTGAGCCCTTGCGCACAAACGGCACCCAGCCCTGGCACATAAATATTTCCGGCGGGCGTGACCGTCACTTGCAATTGTAAACCACCGACACCTTGACGCGCATCGACCGAGGCGATCAGGTCTAGCAGTTTGGTGTTGATCAGCAGTGGCGTGACGGTGATGGCTGGGACCTTGTAATATTTTTTGTAGCGATCTTCCAAATGTTTCCGCAAGCCATCGACCGTCATCCGTGCAGCACGGATCTGGCCCAAGAGTGGCAGGCTGATCGAGCCGTCGGGTTGGACGATGAGCTGCCGACCGATGTTGTCATTGCCGGACGAGTCTGTCGAAGAAGATTGACCATCGCCGGTGAGCGATTCGACGCGTAGAGTGTCGCCGACTTGAAATTCGTAGGGGCGCGACGATTCTTCGCGCGTGAGACGGAAGACAAAAGCGATTTGATCATCGACGCGCAAGCGATACTCGGGCACATGCGGAGTACGAGCGTGCCCGATGTACTCGCCTTGGGCGTAGGCCTGCCAATCGACTTGGCAACTGCCATCTTTCCAACCCGCTTCGCGGCGGCAGTTACTTGCCAAGCTGTCGACGGCCCAAACCGGATGCGTCGTGGCCAGATTGCACTCGAGTGAGCTTTGGCATAGACCGTTGCTACATTCGCTACATTGGGCAACGGCGAGGCTTGTCCAAACGCCACCTACCAGCAAAACTGCTACGGTCAAAATTCTCACGATTGCAAATTTCCTATCAAGCGGTCTGGGTAAAACGATGTGCATTCAAGGGTCTCTAGCGTCGGTCTCTAGCGGCGGTCGCTACGTCGTAGTGCTGATTGCGCCGCTTGGCGGCTGCCGGGAATGATGAGTTGCGATTGCGGAGGGGCCGGTGGTCGTTGGGCCATCGGTCGCTGGGCTGCTGTGTAGCGGGGGATTTTCGACATGGCACCTTGGACAAATTGATCGGGCGAAACCCACTGGACATTGTTGGTGCCGGTCACGCCCTGCCGGCCGAGTTGCCGAGCGTGGTCACGGCTGCCGAGAGCTTGATCCGATTGCCCCAGTTTTTCTTGAACACGAGATAGGTTGCGATAGACGACCGCGTTTGGTTCGCGAGCAGCGACATGCTTTAGTAGTTGCTCAGCTTCAGCAAAGTGCCCCGAGGTTGCCAGTAAAACGCCAAGCTCGTGCGCGGCGAGGTAGTTTTGATTGTGGGCGAGCAATGCGGCCTGTTGGTAGGCGATCGCGTGGCGGTCGGCGAGTCGATTCTTTTCAGGTTCGACCCGCCCGAGCTGGCTGTTGAGTTTGCCAAGAGCATGGAGGGCCATCGATCCGGCGGGCTCGCCAGCAACCGACAGGGCCAGTTGCAGTTGGGCATAGCGAAGATAGCGATCCATCATCAGTCGCGGCAACAGATTGGAGGAGTCCTCCTGCCTGGCGATCGGGGTCCGATGCGAAGCACACAGCACGGCAATGTCGAGTTCGGCTTCGAGTTGTGTGCCGCGCGGCGCGAAATCTTCGGCTTCGCGGAGTGCGCGGAGTCCAGCGGCTAAGGCTTTTGTCCGTTTGGGCGTCCCTTGCAGGGCATCTTTGGCCTGCGAGATCATTCGCAAAACCTCGATCAATTCTTTTCGAGCGACGTACAAGGCACCGCGACTGGCCATCGCGTAGGCATGTTGGATTTTTGTCTTGGCCAATTCGTTGACGCGGCTATCGGTCAACACACCGGTGACTGCCGACGAAGAATCTCGCAACAAGGCAGCCAGAAGTTGCTTTTGCTCGGCAAGTTCAACCAAAACGGGCTGGGGAGGCGTTTCGACAAACGCAAAGAGATCGGGCATGATTTCGGTGAAATCGGTCGTAGGAGAAACATTCTTAGCAGAAACGTCCCTAGCAACAGCGTCCCTAGCGGCAGCGTCCCTAGCGGCAGTGTCCCTAGCAGCAGCGTCCCTAGCGGCGATGTCCCTTGCAGCAGCAATGTCCAACGACGGCGGCCTTGGTTCATGTGATTCAACTTGTGCGATGGCGATTGGCTGGGGAGGAAGGAGCTGCGCAATCGGTTGCTCGTCGGATATCTCGGGCTGTTTGACAGGCTGTATGACGGGCATCACCGGAGTTTGAATTTCAACCCCCACGGTTTCATCAAGGGTAGGAAATTCCAGAATCACTTCTTCTGTAGCTGCCAATTCTTCTAAGGCTACCTCATCGAGAACTGTTTCATTGACAGAGGGTAAGGGGACCAAGATCGAGAAATCCCGAGTCGTGTCGCCGACTGCGTTGGTAGGAAAGGCCCAAAGTTGGTCCTGTTCATGTTCATTTCCGTTGTCGTTTTCGCTTTTTTGTTCTTGTGTCAGATCAGATAACAAATAGGTTGGCGAATCTTCTTCGTTTTCATACGGATAAGCCGCCAGTGGGATGAGGGCAGCCATTTCGGGATGATCGGGATGATGTGGATCGGGATGATGTGGGGAGCCTTTCGTCTCTTGTTGTGGCACGGACTGTTGCGCTACGAGGGTTGCCTCGACCCGTGTCTGCGACCATGCAGGTACGTAGTCGGCAGAGATATCTGCCGACGGATGACTCGTCTCGCCACAGCCTGTCAGTAGGCTTGCAGAAACCAAAAAGCCAACAGAAATTGGGCAGAACGTATATCGAGACAAAGCGTGAGCGCTAACAGCAACTCGGCGATATGTCCTGCGACCGAAGAACATGGATGACCCTTCCCTGGGAGACTCAGCTCTATTTGCGCACACTGCGCAGCTCATTGCAGACAGCCTGCACAGTCAGATTCGACCAGAGCGACCAAACGAAATCAGCAAAACCGCTACCATCCGACGGAGGGAAACTTCGCGGGGCTGGCACAGCCGTCACAGG
>JAADGD010000248.1 GCA_013152515.1 Planctomycetota bacterium | reverse complement strand
GAACCGTTTTCGCCCAATGCCGCCGCAGTTGACGAGGATTTGACGAGGATTTGACGCCTGGGGTCGTATGCCCGACGGCGGGCGGCTAGGGCGAGCTGCCGAAAAATCGGACTCGCGCCGGGCAGCGTAATAAATCAGCAAGCCCGAAGTAAGGAACGTGGGATAGAAAGTCGCACGCGGCGCCCCGGCGATCTGTTAGATCGCGGTTACTTTTGTAAATTGTGGCCGGTTACAGTTCAAACTGCTCCGGCAGCAATTCGTCGAGCGTCATCGTCCGCACGTTCGTCGGATCGTCGGCATCGACCAGCACGACATCCATCGCGCCGCCGAATTCGGCTAACACCTGCCGACACGCGCCGCAAGGCGATGCTCCGCCACTGGTAACCACCGCCACTGCCGACAGCTTACGCGCCCCGTTCGCCACTGCAGCGCCGACCGCGACCCGCTCGGCGCAAATAGTCAGCCCGTACGAAGCGTTTTCGACGTTGGCGCCGGCAGTAATCGAGCCATCTTCCGCCAGCACTGCAGCGCCGACCAAGAATTTCGAGTACGGCGCGTACGCTTGCTGGCGCGAAGCCAAAGCTGCGTCGATCAGTTGTTGCTGTACCTTCGATTCCATCATCGATCAATCTCCCAACGGTTCTATGCTACTCAACCCGCTCCAAAATCAACGGCCCGACGGTCGGCGCTTCGTCAGCAAACTGAATTGCAGCGAGCAGCTTTTCTTGGCCCGCCTGAACGACGTCGGCCGGCGCGAACAACCGAGCCAACTGCTGGCCTGCCTCGACACGGTCGCCAAGCCGCACCAACATCTCAAACCCCGTCGAATAATCGAGCGCGTCCCCCATTTGCTGCCGACCGCCGCGCATCGCTATCACCGCCTCACCCAATCGCTCGGCATCCATCGCGGTCACAAAACCACCCACCGGCGAGACCACTTCAGTGGTCGGGGAAACCGCCCGAGCCGCACCAAGATCGCCCCCCTGAGCCGCCACCATTTTCGCTAACCGCTGGAGAGCCGCCCCCGAATCAATCGTTTTTTGTAGTTGCTCCTTCGCATCGTCAAGCGAAGTGGCCAACTTAGTAGACATCATCAACTCGGCTCCCAGTGCCAACGTCACTTCCATCAAGTCCTTCGGCCCGTTGCCTTCCAGCCCGGCGACCGTTTCGTCGACTTCGACCGCGTTGCCGACCATCCGGCCTAGCGGCTGGTTCATATCGGTGAGCAACGCCGTCGTGGCGACACCCATCCGCTTGCCGGTTTCGACTAACGACTCGGCCAATTCGCGCGCGAGGGCTTCGGTCTTCATGAAAGCGCCGCTGCCAAACTTGACGTCGAGGACCAAGGCATCAAGCCCTTCGGCCAGCTTTTTGCTCATGATGCTGCCAGTAATCAGCGGTATTGAGGGCACCGTCGCGGTCACGTCGCGCAGCGCGTACAGCTTGCGATCGGCAGGAACAAGGCCCTCGGTCGCGCCGCTGATCACGCAGCCGACCGACTTGGTGACCGCTTGCATCTCTTCCATCGAGAGATCGGTCCGATAGCCGGGAATCGCGTCGAGCTTGTCGAGTGTGCCGCCGGTCGCCCCTAGCCCACGTCCCGAAATCATCGGCACGTGCAAATCGCAACACGCCAACATCGGCGCGAGCAGCAACGAAACCTTATCGCCGATGCCGCCTGTCGAGTGCTTGTCGACCTTCGGCGACTCGCTGCCGGGCCACTCAAAACGAGCGCCCGAGGCAAGCATATGATCGGTCAACGCGGCGGTTTCGTCGGTACTCATCCCACGCAAATAAATCGCCATCGCCAAGGCCGACATTTGATAGTCAGGGATGCTCCCCGCCGCGTAGCCGGCGATGAAGTGTCCGATTTCGTCGTTGGTGAGTGCTTCGCCATCACGTTTTTTAGCAATAATCCAAACGGGATTCATGTTGGGAGGGGTCGGGGGTTAAAAGTCGGGGATCAAGGGAATAATGAAGCGACGCTGCTTGCTGCGGAAAACTCAAAGCGCAGCAACAACCCCGCGAACTATCTTCGTAAGCTTCTCCGAAGCGGTCTCCGCCGCAGCAATCACATCGTGCCCCGAGGTTTCGCTCGGTGCATCAGGCGAGCCGACGTTTGTGATTGTGCTCAACCCTAGCACTCGCATATCGCCATGACGTGCTGCAATGACTTCGGGGACGGTCGACATACCGACCGCATCGCCGCCTAGTCGCCGCACCATGCGGTACTCGGCGCGCGTCTCGTAAGTGGGTCCTAGCATCGCCATGTACACGCCCCGATGCAGCACAAAATCGTTGCGACGAGCAATCGAGGCCGCGACCTCTCCCAACTCGGCATCGTAGGGAGCCGACATATCGGGGAATTGCGGGCCAAGGTTGTCGTCGTTCACACCGACGAGCGGATTGGCGAACAGAAGATTGATTTGATCGTCGATTAACATGATATCACCCACAGCAAATGCAGGATTCACTCCGCCTGCCGCGTTGGTAACTAGCAATGTCTCGGCTCCGAGCGCTCGAAGCAATCGCACCGGCAGCGTCGACTGCTGCGGCGAATGTCCTTCGTAAAGATGAAACCGCCCTTGAAACGCCATCAGCGGCACGCCTTCGAGTGAGCCACAAACCAACCGTCCGCGATGCCCTAGCGCCGAGGTGCGCGGAAAGTGCGGCAGATTGGCGTAGTCGACCGTCGCCTGGACGTCGATCTCCTCGGCCAAACCGCCCAGGCCAGAACCGAGAATGATGCCGACGCGCGGCGTGACGGCCCATTGCTGTTTTACGTAGGCAGCGGCGGCTTCGAGTTGTGTGAGAAGTTGGAGCATGTATTTCCTGAGGGTTTAGCCACGGATGACACAGATTCCACAGATGAATCGTCAGAAAATCATCTGTGCTATCCGTGAAATCCGTGGCTCATTTTTGTTTTTTTGCCTCGTGAGCGAGAACTCCCAGCACCAGCGCTCGCAGCTTTGGCTCGGCAGAGTTGGCCACCGCGATAATCTCCTCAACAACCGCTGGCTTCAGTGCATCGGGCAGGCACATGTCGGTGATTACCGACAGGCCAAAAACACGCAGTCCGCAGTGGACAGCGACGATCACCTCGGGCACCGTCGACATGCCGACCACGTCGGCGCCGATCGCTCGCAAAAACCGATATTCGGCCCGCGTTTCCAGGCACGGTCCCGTGACCGCCACCATCACGCCCCGCTGAGCGACAAAATTCTCGCGACGGGCAACCTCTAAGCCAACTTCGATCAACTCCGGCGTGTACGGCGCGCTCATGTCGGGAAAGCGCGGACCGAGGCGATCGTCGTTGACGCCCACCAGCGGGTTGTCGCCCATGAGGTTGATCTGATCGTCGATAATCATCACGTCGCCCGGCTGGTAAAGCGGATTCATACCGCCGACAGCATGAGTAACAATCATCGTCTCGGCGCCGAGCGCCTTCATTACACGCACCGGCAGCGTGATCTGCTTGAGTGGATGCCCTTCGTACTGATTTCGCCCCTCCATCGCGACGATCGGCACGCCTTCGAGCTTGCCACACACCAGCCGTCCGCGATGGCTGACAGCCGTCGAGCTAGGGAAATGCGGAATGTCTTCGTAGTCGATCGCCACGGGCGACTCGATTTGCTCGGCCAGTCCGCCAAGCCCGGTGCCCAAGACGATCCCCACACGAGGTGTTTCTGGCCACTGCGCACGAATCGAAGCGACGGCCGCTTCTATTTTGTCGTGTAGTTCTAGCATTCATTGCCTTTCGTATTAGAAGCAGCTCATCTTACATAGATGATGTCTAAAGCCTCACGCAGAGGCGCAGAGACCGCAGTGTTTTTATGGCTTGTTTCCTCTGCGGTCTCTGCGTGAGGCTAATGTCGTATATTTCAGCACCCCCGAAAATATTTTATCCGTTTGCTTATCA
>JAADGD010000076.1 GCA_013152515.1 Planctomycetota bacterium | reverse complement strand
GCCCCTCGCGCAGCGCAGCGAACTCGACCGCTGGATTCTTAGCGAACTCAACGCCACCATCGCCACCGTCACCGAGCGGATGGACGCCTACGACAACTACGGTGCCTGCCAAGCGATCACCCAATTTGTCGACGCGATGTCGAACTGGTATGTCCGGCGGAGTCGCGATCGGTTTTGGGCCAGCGATAAGCGTTCGCCCGAAAAACTCGACGCGTATTGGACGCTGTACGAATGCCTGCTTGCGACCACAAAGTTGATCGCTCCGTTTGTACCCTTTTTGGCTGAGAGCTTGTGGCAGAAGTTGGCGGTGGCGACCTTTGGTGATCAGGCTCCTGAGAGCGTGCATCTTTGCGATTACCCGGTCGCGAAACCGCAAGCGATTGATGCGGCGCTTTCTGTGCAAATGCATTTGGTGCGAGAGATTACTTCGCTGGGGCGGCAGGCCCGCAGCGCTGCCGAACTCAAGGTGCGCCAGCCGCTGGCGAAGGTCGAAGTAATTTTGGCCGATACGACGCATCAGGCTTGGCTCGAATCGCACGCGGGGTTGATTGCTGAAGAACTCAACGTCAAAGCGGTCGATTTTACCGAGAATGCAGAGCAGTATATTGACTACACGATCGTGCCGAATTTTAAGCGGCTTGGCCCAAAACTTGGCAAGAACATGCCGAAAGTCAAAAAACTATTGGGCGATCTTGATGGTGGACAGATGCTAGCCGAACTCAAATCGGCAGGCAAAGTCACTCTCGACCTGGGCGACGGCGCGTCGATTGATCTCGACGAAGACGATATCGAAGTCCGATTGCAGGCGAAAGAGGGTTGGGCTGCGGCACAAGGCCGCGGAGTTGTCGTTGTTTTGGCAACCGAGTTGACTGAAGAGTTGATTTCGGAAGGTTGGATGCGCGATCTGGTTCGCGTGATTCAGGACCAACGTAAAGAGCTAGGCTGCGAGTTTACCGATCGGATCGAGATCGGCATCGTCACCGAGTCGACCGAACTGCGCACCGCGATCGAACAGTTCCGTGAATACGTGCTGCAAGAAACCTTGGCTGTGAGCATTGTCTTCGAACCGCTAAAAGGCGTTGAATCTGTCGTCGCAAAAATTGGTGACGCCGAAGCCCAAATCTATGTGAAGGTGGCATCGTGAGCCGCCCGCCGCTTCGCGTTGCCGTGCTGATCTCAGGCAGTGGCCGCACGCTAAAAAACTTTATCGATCTCGCTGCTGCTGAGCAACTCCCCCTCGACATCCGCCTAGTCATCAGCAGCACGCCCCAGGCGAGCGGGCTTCAGCACGCGAAGAGCGCCGGAATCGCCACCCAAGTTTTCCAGCGTCGCGAAGCCGTCAGCAATGAAGACTATGGGCGGACAATCTTCGAGGCTTGCCGCACGGCGGAGGTCGACTTCGTGTTGATGGCTGGCTTTTTGAAGTTGGTGCCGGTGCCTGATGATTTTGCGGGGCGCGTGCTAAACATCCACCCCTCGCTGATCCCGGCGTTCTGTGGACACGGAATGTATGGCCATCGTGTGCATCAGGCGGTACTCGACTACGGAGCGAAACTGACCGGCTGCACGGTGCATTTTGTCGACAATGAGTACGACGCGGGGCCGATCATCTGGCAACAGCCGGTGCCGGTGTTTGATGATGACACTGCGGATACGCTCGCCGCCCGAGTATTTGAAGCAGAATTAGAAGCGTATCCGCACGTCCTCAAGCTGCTAGCCGCGGGAAAGATGAAGCTTACTGGGCGGCGTGTGAGCATTGGCTAGTGGTTCGTCTAGCCAAAAATCAAGGTCGCCGAAGCACTCGTGTATGGTAAATCACTGACTTGGCAAGTCGTGTTGTGCTATTCTCGGCTCATGGCAACGCTTTCGAAATCTTCGTCGCTGGTCTCGGTTCGCAATTTATTGCTACTTGCGAGTTGGGCGATAGCGATGTTTGCCGTGTTGCAAGTCCATCAACTCGAAGATTTGTTTGGCCACTCGATATGTGGTCCCTGGGGATGTGGGCCTCCCATCTCGGCGCTGATCGGTTATCATGGTTTCTGGCTGCTGTTGATGGTCTTGCCGGCGTGGTGGTTGAAACAACAACTGGCAAGTGCCACTTTGCAGCGGCTCGGCACGAGTTTGTTGCTCGTGGCGATGGTCGGGATTGTTTTGCTGCTGGTGATCGATGGTTGGCAGACTTGGCAGCGCACGGCGATGCGACCCTACTTGGTGCAGCGCAGCATGTTTCGCTTAGCAACTTTCATTGATTTCCCACTCGTTCAACTCGGGCTGATCGGCCTGTGGCTGCGGAATTCTCGACAACCCAAGCAGCTACACATTCCAGAGGAATTTGGCGAGGAATTTGGCAATGACGACCCAGGACGATTACCCGCAGAGCGATTTCCCGAAACTTGATGTCCTAGCTGTGGGGGCGCACCCCGACGATGTCGAGATTGCTTGTGGCGGTACACTCGCGCGGTTGGTCGAGCAAGGTTATCAAGTCGGAATTATCGATCTGACCGATGGCGAGCCGACGCCCGGATCGCCTGGGCCAGAAGTTCGCCTCGCCGAAGCGCAGGCAGCCGCCGAAACATTAGGTGTGCAGCAACGTGTGACGCTCGATTTGCCGAACAGAAAACTGTTTGATTCGTACGAAACTCGTGTCAAGCTGGCCGTCGAGTTCCGCAAGTACCGCCCACGACTGGTGCTAGGGTTTGGCGAAAAAACGCCGATGGCTTCGCCCGATCACTGGCAAGCGATGCAGATCACCGACGCGGCGATTTTTTATTCGCGGCTGACCAAATGGGATGACGATTTCGACGGGCTGCCGCCACACACGATCGATGCGCAGCTTTATTACACGCTCTCCTTCTACTCCAGCGAGCCGCTGGCAGGAGCGGGCCATTTGGTTGTCGACATCAGCCGAACGCTGCAAAAAAAGCTCGACTCGGTGCACTGTTACAAAACACAGTTCCCGCCCGAGAAGCAGCATATTTTTCCTCGCATCGAAGCCATTGCCCGACAAACAGGCCAAACCGCCGGCTATCCCGCCGGCGAAATGCTCGTCAGCCCACGGACGTTGGGGACGAACGATTTGATGGGCACGGTGTTTGCCGAATGAGAAGTTGGAGACTTCAGACGCTTAGCCCGCTGCTTTTTCGTCTGTCCCAGCGCTGCGTGCAAGCTCTGCCTGCCCGGTTACTCAGAATTCGTCCTTTCGGCGTCTATGAAATAGTTTTGGGCAAAAGATGTTTGAAGCAACAAAAGCCCGCTGGCAAAAGTGCTGCTGCACAACCAGCGTGTCAGCAGCAGCCCTTTCAAGTGCGTTGGGTTCGTAGCCGAGACGAAGCCCTCCGTCTCGGAACGCTAGCCACGGTCGAGAATATCGCAGCATGGAACGGCACTTCGCGAGGTGCTGTTACCGTCTGGCAGGAGGATCAACCTGTGGCCGTTGCTTGGATTGCTACCGAAACGTTTGGCGAAGGCGAGCTGGGATTGCACTACCGACTCCACGACGACGAGGTCTGGCTCTTTGCAGCAGTCGTTTCTCCCTCCTTGCGTCGACAACCAGGGCGATTGCACGGTAAGTCATTGCCCGAACAGGACTTTGGCTA
>JAADGD010000287.1:2568-6496 GCA_013152515.1 Planctomycetota bacterium | reverse complement strand
TGAGCCCTCCGATTTCACCGTCACGTCAGCCTTCGCCCCGCCTAGGTTGACGTGATGGTGAAATCGGAGGGCGATGCCCCTCTGATGAGCCAGAACCGAAGTCTGAAGACACTCATTTCTAAGGAGTAAAATCTGGTCTTCAAATCAAAAAACCTGTCATACTACCAAGGAATTGCTGAAAACGGAACAAAACACTTCCGTGAACAAAAATCTACCCACAGATTCTGGCGGAGAGCCAAATGAAATTGTCAATAGATAGTCATTGGTTATTTACCCCAGCACCGGACACGTATCAAACCATTCCCGCCCTTGGGCAAGCATCCACTCACGACATTCATCAGGCCCCCAGAAACCGGGGTCGTACATGTACAGGGTAGGGCGGTCGCTCGATTTCCAGGCGTCGAGAATCGGGTCGCAGATCTGCCAGGCAGCTTCGACTTCGTCGGCACGGGCAAACAGACTAGCATCGCCTTCGAAAGCGTCGAGCAGCAGCCGTTCGTACGCTTCGGGCATCGATCCGCGGAATTCTTTTTGGTAATTAAACCCCAGGTCAGTCTGCCGCATGCGCATCCCGGCGTCGGGTACCTTGGTCTGAAAATGAATCTGAATGCCCTCGGCAGGCTGCACTTGGATCACGAGTCGGTTTGCTTCGCCCAAGTCACGGGGGCTGTCCTCAAACAGCTTGTGCGGCGGGGCATGGAATTGGATGACGATCTGCGTCGTTCGGCACGACATCGCCTTGCCACTGCGCAGATAAAATGGCACGCCCTGCCAACGCCAATTGTCGATCGAAAGTTTGACTGCTGCAAATGTTGCCGTGCGGCTGGTCGGCTCGACACCTTCTGAGGCAGTGTAGCCACGATACTGTGAACGAAAAGTGTCTGTCTGCACTTGCTTGGCATCGAGCGGCTCAATCGCTTGCAACACTTTTACTTTTTCGTTGCGTATCGAGTCGGCCTCGTAGCGGACCGGAGCCTCCATCGCGGTGACCATCAGCAGTTGCAGCAGATGATTTTGGATCATGTCGCGGATCACCCCGGCCGAATCATAATAGCCTGCCCGGCTGCCAACGTCGACTTCTTCGGCCACGGTGATTTGCACATGGTCGATATAGTTGCGATTCCAAATCGGCTCGAAAATCGTATTTGCGAAACGCAAGACCATCAAATTCTGAACGGTCTCTTTGCCGAGGTAGTGGTCGATACGATAGACCTGGTGTTCGCCAAAAACTTGGTGAATCTCACGATTGAGTTCTCGCGAACTGGCCAAGTCGGTTCCAAACGGTTTTTCGATGACAATCCGGCGACAGCCATGTTGTTCGTCGGCTAAGCCCGACTGGCCAAGCTGCTCGATCGCCGGTTGGTAAAATCGAGGAGCCATCGACAGATAATAAAGCCGTCCGCCTTTGTCTTTGTTATTGGTGCCGTCGCTTTTGTTTTCGACTTCTAATTCGTCAAGGAATTTCCCGAGCGTCCGAAAATCTTCCGCCTTGCCAACATCGCCAGCATGATAATAAATCTGCTGAGCAAACTCGGCCCAAATGGCCGGGTCAAATTTTTTGCCAGCAAACTGAGCCGTCGTCTCTGCCAGCTTCGCACGCCACTGATCGTGCGAAAACGGGCTCCGCGAAAAACCGACAATTCGCACCGGCTCACAAAATCGCCCCTTGCGAAATAACTGATAGAGAGCTGGTATCAGCTTGCGGCTAGTAAGATCGCCCGAGGCGCCGAAGATAACGATAGTTTGGGACATGGGGAGGCGCTAGTTATTGGGCGCTAGGCGCTGGTTAGGAGGGTCGCAAACAGAAAAACGCAGGCACACAACAACTAGCGCCTAGCGCCCAACAACTAGCGTCTATATCGTCATACTCGTAAATCCGCCGTCGACGTAAATCGCTTCGCCGGTGATAAAACTTCCGGCCGTTTTCGATAAGAGCAGCAGCGTTGCACCGATTAGCTCTTCCGCGTCGCCAAAGCGGTCCATTGGAGTGTGCCGCATGATGTCGGCGATCCGCTCCTCGCTCAATATCTTGCGGTTTTGCTCGGCGGGGAAAAAGCCTGGACAGAGGCAATTGACGCGGACCTTGTGGGGGGCGAACTCGCGGGCAACGTTTTGCGTAAGGTTCAGAATGGCGGCTTTACTGGCCGAGTAAGTGAAAACCTTGGAGAGCGGCAAGTAGCTCGTCACGCTGCCGATGTTGAGAATCGCCCCGCCCCCCGCCTCAAGCATCACTTTGCCAAACACTTGACACGAAAAATGAGTGCCGTTGAGATTCGAGCGGATAATGTTGTCGAATTCGTCCGCTTCAATCTCAAAGTAAGGCGTCGCCGAATTGACGCCAG
Source organism: Planctomycetota bacterium (assembly GCA_013152515.1). Taxonomy (GTDB): domain Bacteria; phylum Planctomycetota; class Planctomycetia; order Pirellulales; family Lacipirellulaceae; genus Bythopirellula. Next base: position 4,154 of record JAADGD010000287.1, on the reverse strand, counting down.
CGCCGTTGATCACCGCGTCGACCTTGCCATGTTCGGCCAACACCTTATCGCAAAGCCCTTGGATCGACACCTTGCTCGTCGTGTCGACCGCTGCAAACGACGCTTTGCCGCCCTTGGCTTCGATCGAAGCCACGCGGGCCGCGCCACGTTCTTCGCTACGCCCAGCGATCACCACATGTGCGCCGGCAGCAGCTAAGCCTTCGGCCATCTCGCCACAAAGCACGCCTGTGCCGCCAATCACAACAGCAACTTGGCCGTCGAAGCCGAAAAGTTTTTCTAGGTAAGACATTGGTATTCTCAAAATTTAACCGCCAAGGACGCCAAGAGCGCCAAGGCAAAAAAGGATGACTGTTTTTCTTGGCGCTCTTGGCGTCCTTGGCGGTTCCCTTCTTACGAAGGCGTCTTGCGTTCTTTCAGCCAATCGGTATGAAACATCTCGCCGCGCGGCTTGTCGGTGCGTTCGTAGGTGTGAGCGCCGAAGTAATCGCGTTGGGCTTGAAGTAAGTTTGCTGGCAGTGTCGCACGGCGGTAACCATCGTAGTAAGCCAGCGCTGCCGCGAACGCTGGTACCGGAATGCCCGACGTGGCAGCCGTGGCGACGACGTGCCGCCAAGCGTCTTGGGCATTGTGCACCGCGTCTTTGAAGTACGGGGCGAGCAGCAGGTTTTCGAGCTGTGGATCTTTGTCGAACGCTTCTTTGATACTGTCGAGGAAGACGGCTCGGATGATGCAACCGCCACGCCACAGCATCGCACAGTCGCCGTAGTTCAGTGGCCAGTCGTGCTCGGCAGCGGCGGCTTGCATCTGCACAAAGCCTTGGGCGTAGCTGACGATTTTCGAGGCGAACAATGCCTGCCGAATCTGCTCGACGAATGCTTTCTTGTCGCCGCTGTATTTGGCGTCGGGGCCTTGGAGGACTTTGCTCGCGCGCTCGCGTTCGTCTTTACGGGCCGATAGACTACGAGCGTAAACGGCCTCGGTCACCAACGTACTCGGCACGCCCAGGTCGAGCGCCAACTGACTCATCCATTTTCCGGTTCCCTTCGCCCCTGCGCGGTCGAGCACCTTATCAACCAAATGGCTGCCGTCGGTGTCCCGGACCGAAAAGATGTCGCGTGTGATTTCGATGAGGTAGCTGTCCAGTTCGCCCCGGTTCCACTCGGCGAAGACATCGTAGATTTCGTCGTTCGAGAGGCCGAGCGCTTCCTTCATCAAAAAGTAGGCTTCGCAGATCAGCTGCATGTCGCCGTACTCGATGCCGTTGTGCACCATCTTGACGTAGTGACCAGCGCCGCGTGGTCCGACCCATTCGCAGCAAGGGATGTCGTTGTTCGGGCCGACCTTGGCTGCGATCGCCTGAAAAATCGGCTTGACGTGCTCCCACGAGTCGGGGCTACCGCCGGGCATCATGCTGGGGCCTTTGAGCGCGCCCTCTTCACCGCCCGAAACACCAGTGCCGCAGTACAGCAGGCCTTTTTCTTCGACGTACTTGGTCCGCCGCTCGGTATCTTTATAAAATGTGTTGCCGCCGTCGATGATGATGTCGCCCGGTTCGAGCAGCGGGATGAGCGTCTCGATTATCGTGT
>JAADGD010000287.1:0-2520 GCA_013152515.1 Planctomycetota bacterium | reverse complement strand
TTGACCATCTCTTCGACCGAATGGCAGCCGACGAACTTTTTGCCCGCCGCGCGACCTTCGATAAAGTTGTCGACGACGCTCGTCGTGCGGTTGTAGACCGCCACTTTGTAGCCACGGCTTTCGACATTCAAGGCCAAGTTCTCACCCATCACGGCCAGGCCGATCAAACCAAAATCGCACGCTTCACTCACAAGAAACCTCTCTCTACCAGGGCACAAGGCGGGTGGAAACAGACACTTTACAAGCTTAGAATCATCCCCCGAAAGGCCCTGTTAGTCAATGGTCTCGTACATGGCGAAAAAAGAACCACGACGACACAACGAGCACGACGCAAAATTCTCGTTGTGCCCGCCGTGCCGTCGTGGTTCATTTTTTCTGTGGTAGTTAATTTTCTCCTGCTGGCACATTGCTCTCTATTCGATTATGTTAGGTGGCTTCGCCCCTATTTTCACGACACACGTACTCAGAGAGATTTTGATGGCTGGCCTCCAAATAAAAAAAGACTCCTGTGAACTTGATTTTTTAGCTCTCGGCTCGCTCGTCCACCGCCTCGATCCGGGCACCATCCCGTTCCGCCGCGCTCGTTCGTTCGAGGTTCATGTCTCGGGCGGCGAATACAACTGCGCGGCCAACCTCGCCAGTTGCTTTGGGCTGAGCACTGGCATTGTAACCGCGATGGTCAACAACGGCATCGGCGAACTCGTACAGGCCCGCGTCCGCGAGATGGGCGTCCGCCCGTTCTACAAGCATTTCGAGCATGATGGCGTGCGCGGCCCCAACATCGCGACCGTCTACAGCGATCGTGGCCACGGCGTCCGCGCCCCGGTCGTGTTTTACAATCGGGCCAACGAAGCCGGCGCGATGCTCAAACCGGGCGACATCGACTGGCAGGCGATCCACAACAAGGGCGTTCGCTGGTTCCACTCCGGCGGCATCTACGCCGCCCTCGGCGAACACACGTCAGATTTGATCGTAGAAGGCATGAAAGCCGCGAAGGCCGCTGGGGCGGTCGCATCGTTCGACCTCAACTACCGGGCCAAGCTGTGGAAGACGCTGCCCGGTGGCGAGACGAAGGGCATCGACATGAACCGCGAGATTGCCTCGAACCTCGACGTGCTAATCGGCAACGAAGAAGATTTACAGAAGGGCCTTGGCCTCACGGGCCAAGACGTCGAGAAGTCGTCAAAACTCGACCCCGAAGCTTTCTTCGGTATGATCGAAAAAGTAAAATCCGAATTCCCCAACGTAAAGATGGTCGCCACGACTTTGCGAGAAGTCAAATCAACGAGCCGCCACAACTGGGGCGCCGTCCTCTGGCTCGAAGGCGAAAAATTCGTCAGCCCAACAATGGAACTCGACGTGATCGACCGCATCGGCGGCGGCGACGGTTTTGCCTCAGGGTTAATCTACGGCATGCTCTCCGGGCAAGATCCCAAGCAGGCATTGCGTTTAGGCTGGGCACACGGTGCGCTGATGACGACGTTTACTGGTGACGTGTCGATGGCCGCTTTGCCAGAGGTTGAGGCCTTGGCCGAAGGCGGCACGGCGAGAGTGCAGCGGTAACATGGCACCAACTAATGTTGTCACACCGCACAGCAATCCAGATGACGTGGCCAGTCCAGTAAAGCTACGTCGCAACACAACGGGCATGTGTGGTTTCTCTATGGCGTTAGTGTCTCTCGCTTCGATGTTTCTCTTGGAGGTTGGTGAGGTTTTCTTGTGGACCTCATTCTTGGCAATTCCTGCTTTGGTGACTTCGCTGTTCGGATTGCGATACTCACCACGGCGTATAGCAGTATGGGGATTCTGGTTAGCTGTCTTTGGGTGTTTGAATCTAGGCACGATAGTTGCATTTTTAGTAGCAGCCGGTAAATAACTCCGCGAGAGACACCGACAGTCGCTCGGAATAGACGTCGCCACTTGGCTGACGCCACTCTCAGGCCCAGAGGGCCAACACAACCCCAGTCGGTGCCGTGAGGCACCGGTTTGAATATCTCGCAAACACAAAAGCCCCTGAGGGGCGACACAAATCAATCCCAAACGTAGCGCGGATCGTATTCGACTTCGTGCTTGTTTAGCAATCGCAGGTACTCGTCTGCAAACGCCTCTCGCGCATGATGGTCGACTTGATCTCTTACGTAGCGCGCGACTCGGTCCTTTTGTGAAACGCTTACAGTGAAGGCACCAAATCCCTCCTGCCAACCGAACATTTTGCCGATTTTGACGAAACGGAGTTGACCGTTTCTGCCACAAGATTCCAATCTTTTGCGCAGGATTGAGTCGGAGGAAATACGGTGCGACCCTCGCAGAAACGGAAAATTTCGTCGCGCCAATTGACAGGGCTTTTCATTTTTTCACAATAGGTTGCGACCAAAATCCTGGATATCGCCGTAAGTCCTTTGTCTGCTTACGCGGCTAGCTTCAAGAGAGGTTGTCTCATTTGCCCCAGTTTGAAAAAAGGAAAGGCTCTGATCATCACCGGCCAAGACTTGCAATAAATCGGAAAAGAGCTAACCATAT
>JAADGD010000276.1 GCA_013152515.1 Planctomycetota bacterium | reverse complement strand
GAGTTCTGCCAGCCATTTGTTGGGCATCGCAATTCGTGTCGCAGGTGTCCGTGAAAGACGCCAGTAACTCTTGCGACTGATCGCGTGCAAGATCGCCATCTTTAGAGGCACCCCAAGCCGCATCGAGATTAACTTCGCTTCGCCTCTGCCGTCTGGTAGAGGCTGGGAGGGGGCGCCTGGCGTTTTTTCCGTCCAGGGCGAGTTCAAAGCTCTCTGTGACAAAACGCTTGCGTAGACTCTCGATCGTCTGGACTCGACAATTGAACGCTTCGGCAATTCGCACGTCGATCTACGCCGGGCCATCGGCGTCGGCGTCGGCTTTCAGCAGAATTTGGGCTCGACGCACTTTCTGCGAAGCCCCTTGAGTTTCTTGATGACTTCCGTACAGGTCTGACGTTCCTCATCCGTGAGGCGTACAATGGACTTCTTGTTCATGGGAAATCTCCTTGTTACACGGAGATTCCCGAAAAACACCGAGGAAGCCAACCCCAGTTCTTAGACTTGATGACGTGCTAGGAGCCTATTCTACGGGCCTACCACCAGTTTAGCATATACATTTTGAGGGCCCGTAGCCGCTACACTTTACGAGAATCGCCGGTAGAATGGGGAATTAGCGAATTCCTTCGTTTACTGACTACGGATAACTGAAACGCGAAAGCAATTGCTGGAAATGGCAGACGATTATTACGCAACTTTGGGCGTTGGCCGCACCGCGTCGGACGAGGAAATCCAAACGGCTTACCGCCAATTGGCTCGTCAGTACCATCCCGACCTCAATCCCGACGATGCGAAAGCGAAAAAAAAATTCCAAGAGGTGCAAAACGCGTTTGAAGTCTTGAACGACTCGAAAAAACGCGAGATGTACGATCGCTACGGCAGCGCCTACGAATCGGTTGGCCCTGGCGGTCCGGGCCCTGCTCCCGGTCCCGGCGGGGTTCCTCCGTGGGCCAACTCGGGTGGGAGTGGGCCGGGTGTCGATATTAACATCGAGGATTTGTTTGGCGGCGGAGGCGGAGGCTTTTCTGATCTCTTCAAAAATTTTGGTCAGCGCGGCAAACGGACGACGCGACGGGCTGCGCCGACGCGGGGATCGAACATCGATTACGAGTTGACGGTTCCGTTCACAACGGCTGTCTTGGGTGGCGAGGCGCAAATCGCGGTGCAGTTGCCCGAGGGACGGACCGAAACGATACAAGTAAAAATTCCTGTTGGCATCGAAGATGGCAAAAAAATTCGTCTGCGCGGCCAGGGGAACCCGAGCCCCAACGGGGGGCCCGATGGCGATTTGATGATCAAGATCACTGCGGCTCCGCACCCACACTTTCGTCGTCAAGGGAAACGGCTTGATGTACGTGTGCCGATCACTTTGGCCGAGGCAATCGCTGGGGCCAAAATCGACCTTCCAACGCCGCATGGCACGATCACACTCACGGTGCCGCCGGGGACGTCGAGTGGCGCGAAGCTTCGCTTGAAAGGGCAAGGTGTGAAAAGTGCAAAGGGCGCTGCGGGCGACTTGTTTGCGGAACTACAGATCGTGTTGCCGAAAAACATCGGGAAAGAAGACCGCGAACAGCTAGAAACGATCGCGGCAAAGTATGCAGAAAATCCGAGGACTGAATTGAAATGGTAGTTGCCTTTTTGAATACTTTGCTCGCACAACGAGATATGCTGTCTCCCAAGTTGCCCGAGCCAGTTCGTCACAGCGCCTACATGGCGTTGTTGGGAATTGCGCTGTTGGGGATGCTGTTGATTGTGGGGATACTGCTCGGTGGGCATTGGGTGCGTCGTTGGGGCGATCGGCGCCGGCGTCCTGCGGTGCCGCCGGATGTGCTTGCTTCCAGGGAAAACAAGCAGGAAAGTGAAGAAAGTCGTGAATAGCCGGCGAGCTACGTCTCGTCGCTGGCTAACGTCGGCGAGTCGTAGCTCGCCGGCTACTTTTACCCTTCAGCCCTCAGCCTTCCGCCTTTTTTATGTCGCGATTCGATTTCCCAAAAACTGTTCGTTTGCTGAAATCGTCTGAGTTCGATCGGGTGTTCGCGCGCCGTTGTTCTTTTGCGAATGGGTTGGTGATTGTTTACTTTGCCAGTGGCGAAAGCCTGCGGCCTCGGCTGGGGCTGGTCGTTTCTCGGAAATGCGGCAACGCGGTCGTGCGAAATCGCTGGAAGCGGGCGCTGCGAGAAGCGTTTCGTTTGGTGCAGCACAAACTGCCGAGGCATCTCGATTTGGTCGTCTTGCCCAAACGGAGTGCCCAGCCCGATGTCGCTCGCTTGCAAGCCTCTTTCCAACAGCTAGCAGCGCGGGCAACCGAAAAGCTAGCAACTCAGGAACGTCAGCCATGAGTTGGTTCTGGCAAGTGTTGTACGGTCTGCCGGCGGCGATGTTGATTTTCGCAGCGAAATGCTATCAGTGGTTGATTAGCCCTTGGCTGGGGCCTCGTTGCCGTTTTCAGCCTACTTGCAGCGTCTATTTTATCGAGTCGGTGCGGAAGCAGGGGGCGATTTGGGGGACGCTGCGCGGGTTGCGGCGCGTGAGTCGTTGCCATCCTTGGAATGCTGGCGGGTACGATCCGCCGTAGATATGGGCTGTGGGGCAATAGGACTGTGGGACAATGGGACTATAAATAAATTCCCCAAGTTCCCCATAGTCCTATCGTCCCACAGTCCCATCTTCTTCTTTGCCGTCTTGACCGGAGGGCCTTCTCGTCCTATTCTCCGACCCTATTTTCGTAGCGTAACTGCGTCACTGCCGGAGAGTTGGGACATGATTGAACGAAGATCACACCGTCATTGGATCGTCTGTGCTGCCCTTGCGCTTGTCGGTTGGACAGGTTGTATGACGCCGCTGTTTCGGCAACAGAGTCCCGAGGCGAGCTTCGACGGAGAGCCTGAGTCGAATTCGACGTTGATCAGCCATGTCGCTCATCCCTACGGCTTGGGGTACGTCAAGCTAGAGGCGGTTTCGATGGCGACTGGTTTGGCGGGAACGGGCGAAGACCCGGCTCCTTCGCCGCAGCGGGCGACGCTCATGGATGAAATGACCCGGCGTGAAATCGCCGATCCGAAACAGGTGCTTGCTTCGCCCAACACGGCACTCGTGTTGGTGCGTGGTTACCTTCGTCCGGGGATTCAAGCAGGTGACCGATTTGATATCGAAGTACGCACCAGTTCGCGGAGCGAAACCACGAGTCTGCGTGGTGGGCATTTGCTCGAGACCCGTTTGAGCGAGATGGCTGTCCTGGGCGGTCAGGTTCGCCAGGGGCACATCATGGCGATGGCAGGTGGGTCGGTGCTGGTCGACCCAACGGCTGACGCGGACACAGAGTCGGCGCTGGCGACCAAGGGGCGTGTTTTGGGAGGCGGTGTGGTGACGAAGTCTCGCAACCTGGGTTTGATCCTCGACCATGATCGCCAATCAGTTCGGCTGAGCCAAAAGATCGGCAAAGCGGTCAACTTACGATTCCACTCCTATATTGACGGCAAAAAGCAGGGCATCGCGACGCCGAAGACCGACGAATTTGTCGAGTTAGTGTTACATCCTCGTTACAAAGATAACGTGGGACGTTTCATGCGGGTCGTCCGCAATTTGGCTCTCAAAGAAACCGCCGTGCAGCGACAAGATCGCTTGCAGTTGCTCAGCGTGCAGTTGCTCGACCCGATCACTGCTGCGACGGCTGCGTTGCGACTTGAGGCGATCGGCGACGATCAGGCGGTCGAGGCGTTGATCGAGGGTCTTCATTCGGACGATCCCGAGGTGCGATTCTATTCTGCCGAGGCGCTGGCGTATCTCGACGAGACGGCGGCAGTCGACACGCTGGCTCAAGCCGTTCGCGAAGAGCCGGCGTTTCGCGTCGGGGCACTCGCGGCCCTAAGTGCGATGGACGACGGAGCGGCATACGACAACCTGCGAATGCTCTTGGGTGTGAAGAGTGCCGAGACGCGTTATGGTGCGTTCCGAGCAATGACCTCAATGGCTCCCACCGATGCACTTGTTCGCGGCGAAAACATGAACGGCATGTTTACCTACCATGTGCTCGACGTGCCAGGACCGCCGATGATCCATGCCACGAGCAGCCATCGGCCCGAGATCGTTTTGTTCGGCACCAAGCACGACCTGCGGTTGCCTTTGGTCCTTGATGCAGGGCCGAAGATTTTGGTCAATGGGCTCAGTGGCGGACAGATTAAGGTGAGCCTATTCGGCAGCACCACGCAACAGCGGACGGTCTCGACCGATGTCGAAGCGGTCATTCGCGCGATCGTCGAACTTGGCGGAACGTACCCCGACGTGGTGCAGATGTTGCAGCAAGCGAAAAAGTCGGGGGCGCTGACGAGCCGGTTCCGTGTGAATGCACTGCCAGAAGGGGGACGAGAGTTTTTGAAGGGTGAGAAGCTAGCGAGTCGTTAGGCAAGTAGCCGGCTAGCTACGTCTCGCCGCATTCAAATGCCTTCGGCGAGACGTAGCTCGCCGGCTATTGAATCACTCTTCCTTCACCCTTCGCCCTTCCCAAATGCTCAAAGCACTCGAACTTAACGGCTTTAAGAGCTTCGCGGATCGGACTCGGTTTGAGTTTCCCGAGGGGATCACCGCCGTGGTGGGGCCGAATGGGTCGGGCAAGTCGAACGTTGTGGATGCGATCAAGTGGGTTCTCGGCTCGCAAAGTGCCAAGGCGATGCGTGGCAAGGAGATGACGGACGTTATCTTTAGCGGGGCGAGCGGGCGAGGGCAAACCAACGCGGCGGAAGTGACGCTGGCGTTTGATAATTCGGCCGGGATGCTCGACTGCGACGCCGAAGAGGTGCAAATCACGCGGCGGGTCTATCGGAGCGGCGAGGGCGAGTATCTCATCAATCGCCAGCCTTGCCGATTGCGTGACATCCGCGAAGTCTTTGCCGGTACCGGCGTGTCGACGGGGGCGTATAGCATCATCGAGCAAGGCAAGGTCGATGCCTTGCTGCAATCGTCGCCCAAGGAACGGCGGCTCATCTTCGAGGAAGCGGCTGGCGTGAGTCGCTTCAAACTCAAGCGGCAAGAGGCGGCTCGGCGGTTGGAACGGGTCGATCAAAATCTGTTGCGGCTCAAAGACATCGTCGAAGAACTCGACTCGCGACTGCGGAGCGTGCGTTCGCAAGCAGGACGGGCTCGTAAGTTCAAGGAAGAGTCCGATCGGCTCAAGCAACTGCGGACCGAAGTGGCACTTGCCGATTGGCGGGAAATCACCGCGACGCTTCGCGTACAAGAAAAACAGGCTGCCGAACTGACGGTCGAGAAGCAGCGTTTGCAGGAGCAAGTTGCAACGTGCGACGCGCAACTCGCGGCGGCAGAAGAGGCTGCCGAGGCGATGCAACGGCAGGTCCAAGAGGCGAACAGCAAAGCAGCGGCGGTGCGCGAACAAATTGCTCAGGCCGAGTCGACCCGGCGGAGCCAGTTGGCCCGTAGCGACGAACTGCGGCAAGAGTCGCAGCGGCTGCAAAATCAGTTGCTCACGATGACGTCGCGGGCGGGTAGTGCGCAGCAGTTGGTTGCCGAGACCGACGCCGAATTGATGACAGCCCAGCAGCAGTTCGACGAATTCAACCAGAGTGTTCATACGAAGCAAGCCGAGCTTGATTTGGTCGTGCAGGCATTGCAGGAATGTCGTACGAAGCTCGCCGATAGCCGAAAGCGGCACACGGCAACGATCAGTGAGGCGTCGCAGCTCGAAACGATGCTGCACTCGCTCGAAACACAACGGACCACAGCAACGGCTCTCATCGAGCGTGCGAGTGAGCAGGCAAAACATGCGGAGAGCGTAAAAAATCAATTGGTGTCTCAAGTCGAAGCGGCCCAACATGAGCTGCGAGGTGTAGAAGACGAATATCAACAGTCGCAGCAACGTTTGTCGGCAGCAGAAGAAAAACTGCGTGACGATCGTCAGCAGTTGGCCCAGGCCCAGCGCGAGAAAGCCGACTTGCAAGAGCGGCTGACCGGTGCCCAAGCGCGGGCGACCGTGCTGGAAGAGCTGGAACGACGGCTCGACGGGCTGAGTGGCGGGGCGAAGGAAGTGCTGCGGTTGTCACGCGAACAGCCGAGTGGACCGTTTGGCAAGGTGCGAGGGCTGGTGGCCGACTTGCTGCATGTCGATGCCGATACAGCCACGCTCGTCGAGACGGCACTTGGCGACTTGGCCAACTCGCTGGTGGTCGAACAGATCGATCCGGCGTTGCTAACGATGTCGGAAAACGAGTGGGCCGGTCGGACGAGTTTTTTACGGCTCGATGTTCCGGTCGCGGCCAGTGCGGTCGATCGGATTGACCTTTCGGGCGAACCGGGCGTGGTGGGACGGGCGGACGAGTTCGTCGAGACGGCAGGCGATTTAACGACGTTGCCCAGGCGGCTGCTGGGACGCTATTGGTTTGTCGACAATTTGCAAACGGCGGTGCGACTGGCGAGCGGCGTGGGGCGAGGGCTGAGCTACGTGACGGTCGTGGGCGAGGTGGTCCGTGCCGATGGCACACTCACGGTCGGACCACGGCAAGCGACGTCGGGACTGCTGTCGAGACGGAGCGAGCTACGTGTACTCGTCGACGAAATCGCCGATCTGGAACAACGGAACTTGCAACTCGAAGCGCGCAATTCGCAGCTCGCCGAAGCGATCGAAACCAACGACGCCGAGCAGCAACAACTCAACGAGCGGCATCAAAGTGTCGCACATCGCTTTAGTGAATCGAAGCTCAAAACGGCTTCGCTACAGCAGCGTGATGATGAGGCGGATCGGCAATGGAGGTTGGCGAGCGAGGAACTAACTCAGGCGAAGAAGCAAGCAAACTCCATAGCTGCGAGCGGAAGCTGCAGTGAAAAAATCACCCAGTGCGAGCAGCAAATCACCGAACTAGAAACACTGATCGACCATCGCACGATGCAGTGCAACCAACTCGAAGGGCAGGTCGATAAGCTGGGGCGGGAGGTGACCGATCATCGGGTCGCGTTGGCTCGTTGCGAGCAACGTCGTGATGGACTGCAACGTCAGACGCAGCAACAGTTGCACGACCACGAAGAACACGATCACGCCTTGCAAGAGACTCGCGACCGCGAGGCCGAATCGCGCGAGCAAGGCAGTCTGCTTGAGCAGTCGGTGCTGACGCTCAGCAGCGAACTGGCCGAGCTTTATCACACCAAAGAATCGCTTGTCGCGCAGCTTGATCAGCAAAGCGAACATCACGAAAGTCGCCGTCAGCAGCGAACTTCTGTCCTCCGCCAAGTCGACAAAATGCGCGAACAATTGCTCGACGTACAAGGCCGACTGCAACAGGTCGAGCTAAGTCTCCAACAACTCAACCACCAACGAAGCGACCTATCGACGCGGATGAAGGATGACTATGCGATCGAGTTGGCGGTATTGGCGGCAGAGAGCGGAGAGCAAAAGGCGAACCACGACCGTAAGGGACCGGAGGAAAGCGACGGATCCTCCGAAGACAATAATCGAGATGCAATTCATCGCCGGGGCGAAATCGACAACGAAATTGCCCGACTCAAACAAAAGCTCCAAGGCATCGGACCGGTCAACCTCGAAGCGTTGTCCGAACTCGAAGCGGTCGAAGATCGGCACACGACCTTGTCGGAGCAATACGAAGACCTGCGGTCGGCGAAGACACGGCTGCAAACGCTGGTATCACAGATCAACGTCGAGAGTCGACAAATTTTCGTTGAGACGCTCGACGTGATCCGTGGTCACTTTCAGGAACTCTACGGGAGTCTTTTTGGTGGAGGTGAAGCGGATATCATTTTGGAAAGCGGAGAGCGGAAAGCGGAAAGCGGAGAGGCTCAGTTAGCCACCAGCGGAAGCAGTGGCGATCCTCTCGAATGCGGCATCGAAATCGTGGCCCGTCCGCCGGGCAAGCAATTGCGGAACATCTCGCTGCTGTCGGGTGGCGAACGGACGATGACTTGCGTGGCACTCTTGCTGGCGATCTTCCGTAGTCGGCCGAGCCCGTTTTGCGTACTCGACGAAGTTGACGCGGCGCTTGACGAAGCCAACATCGATCGGTTCGTCGAGGTGCTCAAAGAATTCATGAGTACGACGCAGTTCATTGTCGTTACGCACTCGAAGCGAACGATGTCGTGCGCCGACACGATGTATGGCGTCACGATGCAAGAGTCAGGCGTCTCGAAACGCGTGTCGGTGCGGTTCGAGGACGTGTCAGCCGACGGAAACATTCGTCAAGCCGCGTGAAAGAAAGCGAACCGCAACCGAAAGAAAGCGAACCGCGACCGTAAGGGACCGGAGAAAATCGCAAATAGCCGGTGAGCTACGTCTCGCCGAAGTTCATCGTCGGCGAGAGGGAGTACATCGTCGGCGAGACGTAGCTCGCCGGCTATTTCTTTGCCCTCGTTCCCTCTGCACTCATCGCATTCGCAAGCGGGAAAGCCTGCCTGTGGTGCTTGCTAATCACGCAGATTCTCGTACGATGGCTCTTGCAGCCCTCTGTCCACTCATCCAGATCAAGCGTTGTGTTGGCTTGATCGATTTCTGAGGAATCTGATATGTCTTCACGTTACAGTGTTCTTACCCTGCCCACAACTCTGGTCGTGACGTTAGCACTGGGGGTTTCTCTCCTAGATATTTCCAAGGCGAACGCCTTGCCGAAGGTGACAGACATCGATTTCCAGCCGGTCGGCGTGCAACTGCAACGTTTGCAAGAGGCGATGGCCTACTTGGGCGAACCGTTCTCGGAAGAAACGGTCGACGCGCTCCGACGAGCGGAGAAAGAAGAAAGCCAGAGCAAAGCGTTGGAAATGGTGCAAGAAGTTCTAGATCCTTTGTGCTTGCTCGACGTTCAGATCAATCCGGAATCGCGAGTGAAGGTCAGGTCGGGCCCCGCGAAGCGACGACTTGTTGAGCAAGGCTGGAGCGTGTTTTTAGTAAAAGTTCGCAACACCGCCGGCGTGACGGCCGAGTTGGAAGCAAAAAGCGAGCAAGCGATCGAGGTGCGGGAATCCGATGCCGACCAACTACGCGACCGTTGGCTAGAACTCGATATGTTTGGCGGTCGACCGCTCAATGAAAAGCTCAGTGGCGTCGGGCTTGAGTACCGGATCATCCAACTCTACAGCCGAGACGCTGGCAAACGCTCGGCAGTGATCTCGTTTCATGTCGGCCAGGGGACGCAAGACCTCGGTTTCCGCAGCGACGAGACGCTCACCTTCGATTGCGCGTCGGCCACGCCAGTAACGATCAACGTGACTGACGAAAACGGCGAACCGACGACGGCATCGTTTGAAATTCGCGACTCTCAACAGCGTGTTTACCCGGCCCAATCCAAGCGAGTCGCACCCGACTTTGGCTTTCATCCGCAAATTTATCGGGCTGATGGCGAAGAAGTTCTGCTGCCCGTCGGTAAATACCATGTCGTCTGTCGTCGTGGTCCCGAGTATCTGCTTCAAGAACGAGAAGTCGAGATTACCGAACAGCCCTCGGCACTCAAGTTTGAACTCCGGCGCTGGATCGATCCTGCAGCAAGTGGCTGGTGGTCGGGCGATCACCATATTCATGCTGCAGGGTGTTCTCACTATGCCAAGCCGAGCGAAGGCGTTCACGCTCCCGACATGATGCGTCATTGTTTAGGAGAAGATCTCAAGATTGGATGCAATCTCACTTGGGGGCCTTGCTTCGATTATCAAAAACAGTTTTTCACCGGTAAGGACGATGCCGTTTCGGTCTATCCGTATCTTCTTCGCTACGATGTCGAGGTGAGCGGTTTCGGCTCGAGCCAGTCGGGGCACCTTTGCCTATTGCGGCTCAAAGAACAGATTCCTGAAGGGGGCGACTCCAAGGATCACTGGCCAAAACTTTGCCTCAACACGCTCCGATGGGCCAAAAAACAAGGTGCCATTTGTGGACCTGCGCACTCGGGCTGGGGGCTGACGGTCGAAACTCAAGAGTTGCCAAATTATGTGATACCGCCCTTCGATGGCATTGGTGCCAACGAATATATCGTCGATGTGACGCACCTCGTCGAAGGTCCCAACAAGACGCGTGTGCCGGCGGTCGACTTTATGGCGATGGTCGACACGCCTTACACCTGGGAGACCAACATCTGGTATCACACGCTCAATTGCGGGTTTCGCACACGAATCAGTGGCGAAACCGATTTCCCTTGCATCTACGACGAGCGAGTGGGTTTGGGACGATCCTATGTCAAGCTGGACGGACGGCTGAGCTACGACGCATGGTGCGAAGGCATCCGTCGTGGTGCCGCCTATGTTTCCGATGGTCGCAGCCACTTGTTAGACTTTCAACTAGGAGACGTCGAGCTTGGCGTCGATGGCAGCGAATTGCTCCTCGATGCTCCCACCACCGTCACCGCCAAGGCTACGGTCGCCTCCTTGCTTAACGAAAAGGTCGAAGCAGGCATCAAGGAACGTCCCTTCTCGAATAAACCGTACTGGCATCTCGAGCGCGCCCGCATCGACGGCACCCGAAAAGTCCCCGTCGAGTTGATCGTCAATGGCTACGCCGTCGCCCGGAAGGAGATCGTCGCTGACGGCTCAGCGCAGGAAGTGACGTTTGACGTACCGATCAAACAGAGCAGTTGGGTGGCTCTACGGATCGAAGCTTCGTCGCACACCAACCCGATCTTCGTACTGGTCGACGACAAACCGATTCGCGCCTCGCGTCGCAGTGCCCAATGGTGCCTCGATGGCGTCAATCAATGCTGGAGCCAGAAAGAGCAATTCATCGCCAAAGCCGAAATGGACGACGCAGTCGAAGCCTACAGCCACGCCCGCGAAGCGTATCGACAGATACTTTCGGAAAGCAAAGTGGAGTAAACGGTCGGGAATCTTAGAGCGTCTCGTTTTTCCGTCAAGTAAATCTTTTTGTAACCGTTCACGGCGCTGAAAGAAGAAAAAGAAAAAGCCACCGATAAACACGGATAAACGCAGATGAGGAAAGAGGTTTTAGCTGAATTCGATTGCTGAAAAAACAGGGGGGGAAATAGCGGAAAAGCTCCGAATCCCTCCAGGAAATCGGTGTTTGTCTGTGTTCATCCGAGGCTAATGTTTTCCCTCTCGTGAACGGTTACATCTTTTTTTGCAGGAGGAAGCCTCGAAGACTGAAAAAGTGGTCGGGCGCGTGGAGAATACGCCAAGTTCACCTTCCGAAACAGTGCCGCTAGAAGAAGCCTTGTGCTGATTCGGTTGCAGCCGTTCGCACTATCGGAGTGTCACGCTAAACCTGCTTACGAATTGTGGTTGTCGCGGTTGGGCTTTTTCACCGATCGGTATGAACCGCATGGCCTGCGAGTTCTTTGATTGAGTCGATGTTTCACTCCGATGGCAGAATCGCGGTATGCCGTTTCTGCGGTAGATCGACGAAGCCGAGGGAAGTTTGCGCAAAGTAGGAGAGTGCCGCAAGGCCCATCGTATCGAGAGATTCAATTCCAAACGGGCAATGGCTGCCGCTTCGCTTTGCCCCATCCTTCGGTCTCACCACCGCATGAAAGATTCAATTTGACAAAAACGACTAATACGCCTAGATTGTAGTTTGCAGCAGAATTAGCAACGGCTTTTATTCTTGTTGAGCGAGAGAAAAATGAGGTTTCATTGCTTCAGATCCTCGTTGTTTACCCTAACACTAGGGCTCAGTGTCGCTTTCTATACCTTTCAAGTATTCGCTAGCGGTGTTCTAAAAACTGTCGCACTAACTGGCGTCGCTGCTCCTGAGATCAGTCCGAGTGTTGTCTTTAGTGACTTTGGCATTCCAGTACTCAATCGAAGCGGACAAACAGCTTTTGTTGGCATGCTCTTGGGAACTGAGGTCGATGGCACAAACGACTCTGCCATTTTTAGCGAAGGTAAAAACGGCAACAGACTTGGTCTGGTGGCGCGCGAAGGCGAGGCAGCGGTCGGCGCGGAAGTTCACTTTCTTAATTTGGGCGATCCGTTACTCGACGGCAGTGGCAATACGGCGTTTTTCAGCCAGCTACAGGAAGGAGGATCTATCGACAGGGGCATCTTCAGCGAAGGGAATGGCATTGGACCCACGCTGGTCGCTCGCAGTGGGGATGCTGCCCTGGGTGCAGGTGTGAATTTCTCCGGATTTGGCGATCCCGTATTCAATTCCAGTGGACTATTGGCGTTTACGAACATGCTTCGTGGGGCTGGAGTCAACAATAGGAACGACCTAGCCATCCTCCGTGGAAGGGAGAAAAATGCATTTGCGTTAGTGGCTCGCGAGGGGGACGCCGCTCCTGGGACACCCACGGGAGTTAGCTTTGGTGGTCAGTTTACCTTTGGCGATCCTGTACTTAACAGCAGAGGCCAAACGGCTTTTCTCAGCCGACTTGTTGGCGCTGAGATTGGCAATTCGTTTAATCGAGGCCTCTTTCTAGCAGGGAGTAACGGCGGTCTGGAACTACTGGTCCGCGTAGGTGATCCCGCTCCCGATACCGGCACCGGTATTACTTTCGGTAGTGTTTCTAATCCAGCGATTAACGACAACGGCTTGACTGCGTTTCAAGCCAGACTGACGGGGACAGGTGTTGATGGCACGAACCAGTATGCTATCTATAGCGAAGGTGGCGGTAATGGCTTAGCGTTAGTCACACGTACAGGTGACCAAGCTCCTGGCACGAACACAGGCGTCAATTTTAGATTCCTTAACAGTCCAGTGATCAATGGGAGCGGCCAAGCTGCATTCCGTGCATCTCTGACAGGAGTAGGCAGCGGTAGCTTAAGCAAAAGTGGGATATTCAAAGAAAATCCAGATGGCATTTTGGTCAAGGTAGCCCGCGACGGAGACATTGCTCCTGGAACTAATGCAGGAATCACCTTTGGTGGTCGCGCTGCCTTTGGCGATCCTGTGCTCAATAGTAAGGGACAAACAGCGTTTATGGGCTTTCTCAATGGTGGTCGCGGAATTTTTGCGGAGGATGCGAAAGGGATGCTTCAGTTGATCGCCAGAACCGGTCAGTTGCTCGACGTAAGCGACGACCCGTTGACGCCAGACTTCCGTACTGTCAACGATTTGAAATTCTTTACGGGAAGCGGGAATGAAGATGGTCGTCGTAGCGGGTTTAACAACCTTGGGCAATTAGCGTTTTTCGCTAGCTTTACGGATGGCTCATCAGGGATTTTCCTATCAAACCTAGTCGCTATCCCAGAGCCCGCGACAGTGATAATGCTAGTGATGGGGACAGTATTCATACTCGTCCACCCTCGCATGAGCAAATCTTAGCACAAATGCGTCTTTGAAATACATTCTCTTGGTGGTTCTAGTCCGTAGGATAGGCCAAAGCGAAGCGGCGGCCCATCGATTAAGTTGGCTTTAAACCCTTTGATGCGATGGGCCTAGCGGCACCATCCTACCACCTGCAAATCTGCATCGGCTTCATCGTCCGAGGTACTTTCAGTAAGCAAGCAAGTAGGATGAGTGGTTCTGTCGGCAGTTCGCTCCGTTTTCGGTTTGACATTGCACTGACAGGTACACCCATCAGCTGCTTCACCAAAAAAATGGGGGCACCCTTTTTGCACGTTCCTTTGGCCAACGTCCGTCGGTGCACCAGCCCGACCGCTGGAAAAGCGAGCCTCATGCAATGATACCAAGGAAATAGAGAAACCGCTGATAGACGTCGATATTTGAACTCGGATTTACCTCCGTGTTACATACGGTAAAAGCTTGCGTAAGACACGACAGTTTTTATTAAACGCAGAGTACGGAGACGCAGAGAATCGCAGAGAAAATAGATAGAAAAAGCTGAAGCTCTCGGACGATAGATTCTCTACGATGGTTCTCATAACAAACTCTCTGCGGCCCTCTGCGGCTCCGCGGGCTCTGCGTTTAATGTTTTTTGGTTGCGGCCACAGGCCGCGCTGGATTTATCGGCGTTCATCAGCGGTTGCCTTCCGGCATTCTCTCTAGCAGGCACGGATTGTTGTAAAGCACACGGCTTAGCAACTCGGGCGAACCTTGCTGGCCGTTTCGTTCAAAATGCCATCGGTCGTGCGTCGGGACGTGTGCTTTGTCGAAAGGCCAGGGATCGAAGGGTTCGTCGCCTAGTGCTGCGGCGAGTGCCGTCGAATTCATCGTCACGTTACCCGCGCGGGGCGGCATTGGTCCGGCTTCGGCACGCGGACAGCCCATCAACAACTTCGGATCGTAACCGCCGACGCGGTTAATAACTTGGGCGATTTGGTAGAGCGACAACCGGCGTGGTCCGCCGGCGTGATACAGGCCGACAAGTTTGCTGGCCAGGACACGCTCGAAAACTCGATTCATACAATCGGTGTAGGTCGGCGTGCGCACCTCGTCGAAGTAGAGCGTCGCGGGGCGGCCCTTCTGAAAGCGAGACTGAATCCAGTCGATCGCTCCAGCGTGGCCGTTAAAGCTGACGCCCATCGGCAGCGAAATTCGCAGCGTACACGCTTTGGGCATCCAGTCGACAAGCAACTGCTCGGCAGCGACCATCGTCTTGCCGTAGACCGTCACCGGGTCGGTCGGGTCGGTCTCCGAGTAATTGCCTCCGTTTCCCTCGACATCCTTTCCATCGACATCCTTTCCTTCGGCATCGTCGCGCCCCGCATAGACCAAATCAGCCGACAAGTGCACCAGTCGCACGTCGCGGTCGGCGATAATCGAAAGAATGTTGAGTAGTCCTTCGACATTCGTCCGCCAGGCAAGTCGCGTATCGAGTTCGCACGCGCGCAGGGCGCAGTTACCAGCACAATTGAGAACGCCGCGAAACTGGTAACGATCGAACAGCCCGACGAGCGTGTCGCGATCTTCGGCGTTGCAGGCAACTACACCCGGTCGGTCGAAACGCCAATTGTCCTGCTGGCGAATACCAATCACTTGGCCGGGGTACTTTTGCTGAAAATACGCGAGCGCATTGTAGCCCGCCACACCGGCAACACCGGTGATCAGAAGCGGAAGCGGCAGATTGGCAGCGGAGGGAAGCGGCATCGTCGTGTCGATTGTAGCAGTTGTCGGGGTCAAACTAAACGCGGTCGAATAGAAGACGGTGAAAACACGCTCTACGTTTTGCTCGTCCTGTGGCAGAAACGTACATTTCGGCTACCGACCAGTGCTTATTCTGGCCGAGAAGCGACACCCTGCGGCAACACTCAGAAAGAAAAGACCCATGAAAGTAGCTGTCATCGGCGCTGGCCCGGCAGGCTTGACCGCCGCTTACGAGCTCGCCAAATCGGGCGTTGAGGTCGATGTCTTTGAAGCCAGCTCCGAAATCGGCGGCATGTCGCGCTCATTCGAACTTTGGGGCCAGAAGGTCGACTTGGGACCGCACCGGTTTTTCAGCAGCGACGCGCGCGTCAATCGGCTTTGGCTAGAAATCGCCGAAAAAGATTATCGCATGGTCGACCGTCTGACGCGAATCTATTACGGCAATCGTTTCTTCCACTACCCGCTTCAGCCGCTCGACGCGTTGAAAAACCTTGGCCTCTTCGAGGCGACTCGATGTATCCTCAGCTACTGCCGAGAAAAAATCCGCCCAACCGCCGACGAGCATACCTTTGAGTCGTGGGTCACGCGACGATTCGGCAGCCGATTGTACGGCATCTTTTTCAAAACCTATAGCGAAAAATTATGGGGTATCCCTTGTAGCCAGCTCGATGCCGACTTTGCTGCGCAGCGCATCAAAAAACTCTCGCTTAGCGAAGTCGCCAAGAATGCACTCGGCCTCGGACGAGAAAAACACCAAACACTCGTCGATCAGTTTGCTTTTCCGCTCGGCGGCACCGGCATGATCTACGAGCGGATGGCCGACTATGTCGACGCGTTGGGATCTGTCCAACTGAATAAGCCCGTAAAGCGTGTTCTCCACGAGAACAAAAAAGTCACTGGGCTCGAACTCGCCAATGGCTCGACGTGGGAGTACGACCATGTCATTTCGACGATGCCGCTGACCTCGTTGATCAAAGGTCTCGACGACACACCCGACCATGTCATGCAGGCGGCGGGCGAATTGACGTTCCGCAACACCGTGTTGGTTTATCTGAATGTCGATAGCACCGAGTTGTTTGACGACCAGTGGATTTACGTCCACTCCGACGACTTGCAAGTCGGACGCATCACCAATTTCCGCAACTGGATACCGCAGCTCTACGGCAAATCGAAAACGTCGATTCTGTCACTCGAATACTGGTGCAATTCCGACGATCCGATGTGGGAAGAAACCGACGAGAAACTCATCGAGCGTGCCAAAACCGAAATGCGTGCCACGGGCCTGATCGGTGAGACTCCGATCCTCGACGGCCATGTCGTGCGGGTGCCGCGCTGCTACCCGGTCTACGCGACAGGCTACAAAAAGCCGCTGTCCGTACTCACCGACTACGTCCAAGAGTTCGAAGGTCTCACACCGATTGGACGGTACGGGTCGTTCAAGTACAACAACCAAGATCACAGCATCTTGATGGGCTTGCTGGCTGCCGACAATCTTTTGCAACAACAAGAAAACGACCTTTGGTCGATCAACACCGATTACGAAACTTACCAAGAGGCTGCCACCATTACGGCGTCGGGGCTTGTGACTGCGTCGTCGTAATGTGCCTAAAATTTGTCAATCGATATTTGACAATAGTCATTTGTCATTGAAAGGGATGTACAGAGCAGACGCTGGCAAATGCCTAATGGCGAATGACAATTATCTATTGACAAATGACCAAAAAACTCCGCTAAGACGATTTCCTCATGAGCCAGCCTTCCAACACCAATGCCACTGCGAAAATATCGCGTGGCTCAAAACTAAAGACGGCCCTCTCGAAACCGAGTTGGCGGGTCGCATTCCTGCTCGGCCTCGTCGCCTTTGGCATGGGGGCGACACTCTCGCTCGCTCGTTGGCCAGTACCTTTTGTCCACGATGAATTCAGCTATCTCCTGGCGGCGGATACTTTTTGCGAAGGACGACTCACCAACCCGACGCACCCTTTCTGGGAGCATTTCGAGTCTTTCCACATCATCATGGAGCCCAGTTACTCCTCCAAATACCCTCCAGGGCAAGGCCTTTTTCTAGCTCTGGGACAACGGGTGACAGGTCATGCCATCGCGGGGATCTGGTTTTTGTCCGCACTTGCGGCGGCTGCTTGTTACTGGATGCTGCTCGGCTGGGTTCCACCTCGTTGGGCTGCTGCGGGAGGCTTGATATTCATTTTTCATCCTGGCTACCAGTTGCTATGGGGGCAAACCTACTATGGTGGGACGCTGGGTTTCCTTGGCGGAGCACTCGTCTGTGGCGCTGCTGCTCGTCTGGTCGAACGTCCTCAGATTTCTTCTGCCTTGGCGATGGGCCTCGGCACGATTCTGCTCGCCGTTTCACGTCCTTACGAAGGCTTCGTCTTCTGCCTGCTGTGTGGTGCCTTGGTACTCGTCGGTTGGTATCGGCAAGGCTGGCCAAAAGGGAAGCCGCTCCTGCTACAGACCATCGTACCGATGACGTGCGTACTGTTGCTTGGTGGCCTTGCCCTTGCCAAACATAACAAGAGCGTGACGGGCAATTTCACAACACTGCCCTACCAAGTCCATGAAAGAACCTATACGATCGCTCCCCTCTTTCTCTGGCAAGGTCTTACCGAAGTCGGCAATTACCGTCACAAAATGATCGCCGAGCATCATCATGGTTGGATGATGGATGCGTACCATCTACAAAACTCCTTGCCGAATCTCTTGCAATTCAAGGCAGACCTCACGGAAATGGATTTGCACTTCTTCTTGCCTCTTCCGTTGGCGATTTGCTCCTTTTTTCTGATACTTAACTTGTGGCAAGATCATGGAAATTCCAAAAGTCGATTTTGGTATTTCGGCGTCCTTGTTGTCGTCATACTCTCCTGGTTCGCGTCGATGTTGACTGCGGTGGTTGTTTACCCCCACTATATGGCTCCTCTGGCCCCCTTGCTCCTGTTGATTTCTGTCTGGGGACTTCGCTATGCGACCATCACCTTCCGCCGCATTTTTCCCAGTTACAACAGACTGTGGCTGCCGCTCGCTTTTCTGGTGTGCGAAGCCGCTCTCCTTGGACATCAGGCATTGACTCATATCAATTCTTCGAAAGACATTTGGTCGTGGCAACGCGAGAACATGCTAGCTCAACTTGAGACGACTCCTAAAAAACACTTGATTTTTGTGCGATACAACTCTACGCATAACCCGCGCCACGAATGGGTTTACAACCGCGCCGATATCGACCGATCGCAAGTCGCCTGGGCGCGCGAAATAGATCCCGCCAACGACCAAGCGCTCGCCGACTATTTCCACGACCGAAAAATCTGGTTGCTAGAAGCCGATCAGCCCAACCCCACCTTGCAACTGTGGCAGCCCACGCGTCGCTCCTCGCACGACTTGTAGCCAGATTGCTAGCTTCCGAGGATAGAACCACGAAGGACATTGATTTACCTTGCGCAGCGTAGCTGGAACTAAAAAGGAACCGCTAATCAACACTGATGAACGCTAATAAATGAATTTATTGGTCGAGTCTTCAAAGTACAAATGCGACACATAGCGAAACTTCGAACCGCGCCCGTAAGGAAGTGTCGATTGAGCTAGACGCCTGTAGAAACGCTTCCTTACGGGCGCGGTTCGGTGGAGAAGTTGCTTTTTCTTCGCCATCCTAGTGTGCGACGAAGGCAAGTGTTGCAGTAGGAGTTTGATTTCGCCGGTTTTATCAGCGTTCATGAGCGGTTTCCTTTCAACGAACACAACCTTCGTACTTTTCGCAAACAATTGCCGTTGGTAACGCGAATGAAGATTTATTGCTGAGAGTCCGATGACATTTCCAAAGGGCTGACATTCCCTGAATTCAAATTCCCCAATATCAGTGGTATCCGTGTTACTAACGGTAAAAGTTTGCGTAGCGTGCGCAGGTATTTCAGACGAGTCCCCCTCCCCACAATGTTGCCACGGTTGAGTTGGCCTAGGAGTTGACTTTGCTGGCAACATTGTG
>JAADGD010000182.1 GCA_013152515.1 Planctomycetota bacterium | reverse complement strand
AAAACGGCGATGTTGTCAGCTCTGACGTTTCGCGACGAGCGAATCGCTCACGCCAGACAGAAACCTTCGCCGGATCAGAACCAAGAGACATTGCGACCTCCGCTAGAAAGAAGAAGGGGGATTACCACTCTCAAGACTAGCAGGCCTGTCTATAATGGTTCTGGTGGGCGCTCACGCTCCTTGATCAACAGCGCGCCCAGCGCCACACGTGCAGGAACTATCGGCTGCCCGGAATTTTGGCACAGATCGGCATGATAAATTTCCGCCGCCAGATTGTCAGCCGCAAAGGTTATCGGACTTCCGAGCCAAAAACCGTGCGGCCCACGATCAAAGAATAGCAACTTTTTGCGAGTTGGACAGCGTGGATGACTAAATCAGCAAGCCCTACGTAGACGGCATCGACGGCATCCTTCCCGTCAGCCTCTGGAACGGCGGCCTGGATTTCATACTTCATTGCAGAGAAATCCATCCCTCCGGTAAGACTTGCCAACGGCTGGCATGATGATGTCGCCTACCAGTGAACTAATAATCTTGCCAAACGCACCGCCGATGACCACACCGACCGCCATGTCTACGACGTTGCCTTTGAGTGCGAAGTCTTTGAACTCTTGCATCATTCCCATTTGTGATTCTCCTTAAAAAGATAAGTGGTAGTGATTTTTTTGCCTGCGAATGACACAGCGCGACATAGCCGCAACCAAAAACTAAAAAAGCCTCTCGCAGAGACGCAGAGACCACAGAGGAAATTGCAAGTCCCTTCACTTTGCGGTCTCTGCGTCTCTGCGAGAGGCAAATCTGACAACCATTTCAAAAAACTTGAGCACGCTGCGCAAACTTTTACCGTTAGTAACACGAATAAGCGCGAATAGCGGGGAACCTCTTTCCCGTTTATTCGCGACAGTCGCGGGCCAATGTTTTTTGTGGTACGAACGAACGTAGCACACTGCCCCCCCCCTATTCGGGTGCCTGCAGAGAGCTGTTCTAACCGGAAGTGGGAATCTGTCGCAATATCAATAGCAGCGATTCTAGATCGGCTGGAATCGGGGCGGTGATTTCCAGTTCTTCGCCGCTGGTGGGATGAGTGAAGCAGAGGCGGTGGGCGTGGAGGGCTTGGCGGCTGAGGAGGATGGTATTATCCGCTGAGCCGCAAGCGGCGGTTTTGTTTCGGCACCAAGTGCGCAGCTCGCCTGCGGTTAACTGCGAGCGGCCACCATAAATTTTGTCGCAAAGTACAGGACAACGGATATGTGTGAAATGAAGCCGGATTTGATGCGTGCGGCCCGTTTTGGGGAAGGCTCGTAGCAGAGCCATCCCTTTGAAACGTTCTTCGACTTCGTAAAAAGTTTGCGCTTCGCGACTCGAGAAGTGATCGGAGCGCAGCGCCTTGCGCTCGCGTTGCGAAGGATGATCACCGATGGGAAAATCGATTAGATCGCGATCGCGATCGGGGCAACCCATCACAATCGACAGGTACTCTTTGCGGACGGTGCGGGCTTGGAACTGCTCGGCTAGGTGGGCGTGGGCTTCGTCGGTTTTGGCGATGACGATCGCGCCGCTCGTGTCGCGGTCGAGGCGGTGGACGATGCCGGGGCGAGTGGGCCCGCCAAATTGACTGAGCTGCTGAAAGTGATACACCAAGGCGCTGGCCAGCGTGCCCGACCAATGGCCTTTGGCCGGATGAACGATCATGCCGGGCGGTTTGTTGACGACGGCGAGGATTTCGTCTTCGTAGAGCAGGTCGAGCGGGATCGGCTCTGGCTGCGGTCCTTCGGAGGGTGGCGATGGGAGTTGGAACTCGATCGTCTGACCGGTTCGCAGTTTGTAAGAGGGCTTGCGCGACTGACCGTCGACTTTGACGAGGCCGTCAGCGATGCCGCGCTGGATTCTGACGCGGCTTGCCTGCGGCAGTTGAATGGCCAGAAAAGCGTCGAGCCGTTTCCCTAGGTCAGACTCTTCAACGTGAAAAAGTTGCTTCGCTTCTTCAGGCGTTGGCTCGGCGGTCATTCTGGAGCAGAACCATTCTCGCCCGTCTCAGAATTGCTCGTGTCTGGCTCGTTAACATCCGCTTCTGTGTTGTCTTCCACGGTGTTGTCTTCTTTAGGGCTGTCTTGTTCTGTGTTGTCTTCTACGGTGTTGTCTTCTTTAGGGCTGTCTTGTTCGGTGTTGGTTTCCGTTTCCGAATCGCTCTCGTCTTGGTCGTCGGCCGGGGCTGCCTTCTCTTTTTCGTCGTAGCGATTTTCATCGACAGGCGAATCGGGATTAAGCTCGCCGAGTAGTTTTTCGAGGCTTTCCGCGCTGATCCCGTCTGACGAGGGTTGGGCAACAGGAAGACTCGCATCGAAGTTAGGACGTGCACCGGTGGCACCTTGGCCGCCGGTGAGATCGCGTTTGGGCAACTCAGCAGTGGCTAGCCAGGAGCTCGCTTTTCTCACCTCTTCAGATTCCAATTGTTTCGCTCGATCGCTTGCCTGCGGCTGCAAGTCGCCGCGGACAGTCAAATACTGCTGACGCGCTTCGTCCAATTTGTTTTGGAGTTCGTAGACCCGCGCCAAGCCGAAGCGAGCACGATTCTGTACTTGGAAATCTGCTGCTCCACTGGCCAAATTCTCATAAATCCCCACGACGTTTCGTAAGCGATCCTCGGTAGTCTTTCGGTCGATAAGATAGCTGCTCATCGCGTTCAAAACCTGACGGTCGCACCAACCGACGTATGCCCATTCTTGCATTTTTGTGCCAGCGTACTGCTCGTTTTCAGCGACACGTTGCAGGCTGTTGATTTCTGGATCACTCGTATCAGTGGCCAAAGCAAAAGCGTCCCACGCCTCCCGCTCTTTTTCGGCTGACTGGACATCCCAGACCGCGAGTCCCGCATAGAGTACCGCCAACAAGACGATCCCGGTAACGATCTGGCCGGAGAAAGGCTTGACCTTCTGAACCCACTTCGCGAGCTCCGCCGAAAGAACGTTGGTTTGCAAATCGTGACGATGTTCGGATTTCATGGCGTTTGTGTAGGAAGTGCTAGTGTCTGGAGAAGCAATCGATCTCCGAAGTGTAAGGCCAGCCACGGGTTAGCGTCAAGCCGGAGTTGTCTGAAGGCGGAGGGCGGAGGGCTGAAGGACACAGAGTTCACAGTCCTTCCATTCATTTCTACTGCTCCCTACCGTCCTTCCGCCCTCCCCCTTCTGCCTTCCGCCTCATCTTCCCAAAGTCAAGTCCTGTTGTGGCGGCTGGGGGCGAGCTACGATTCATGGGTCCAACTTTCCGAAGCAAAAACTAGCCAAAGCCCATGTCCGACAAACTTAATCCTGCCCAGCGCGATGCCGTCAAGACGCTTCGCGGACCCTTGCTCGTGTTGGCTGGCGCTGGAACAGGGAAAACTCGGGTCGTGACGCATCGAATCGCCGAATTGATTCGCCGCGGCACGGCTCCCGAGCGGATTTTGGCGGTAACATTTACCCGCAAGGCGTCGGGCGAAATGCTCCAGCGGGCAGCCAAGCTACTGCCTAAAGGCCGCGGCAAAAAGAAAAAGCAACCGCGTCCGTTGATCTCAACGTTTCACTCGCTCTGCGTCAGGATCTTACGCCGGCACATCAGCGAACTGGGCTATCCACAAAAGTTTGCTATCTGCGACCGAGGCGACCAAGAGGCCGAGGCGCGGGCGGCGCTGCGCGAGATTCGTTGCCCGAACGAATCGTTGAAGCCGGGTGATTTGCTGGCGATTATTGGTCAGTGGAAAACACAATCGATCGAGCCAGCCCGCGCAGCGTCGATTGCCGAAACCGATAAAGAGCATCTGGCTGCCGCTGCCTATCGTCGGTATCAGGGCAACCTCAAAACAAAAGGCATCGTCGACTTTGACGATTTGTTGTTGCTCACACAGCAGTTGTTTCAAAAATTCCCCAAACTGCGTCGCGAAGAGGCTGGGCTCTTTGACCATGTGTTGATCGACGAATATCAAGACACTAATCAAAGCCAGTACCAAATCGTCAAAGGTCTGGCGATGGGGCATCGCAATTTGTGCGTCGTGGGCGACGACGACCAATCGATCTACGGCTGGCGCGGTGCCGAGGTCGAGCATATCCTTAGCTTCAAAAAGGATTGGCCTGATGCCAAGGTCGTACGGCTCGAAGAAAACTACCGTTCGACCGCCGCGATTTTGGGCTACGCGAACACGCTCATCGCGTTTAACTCCGTCCGTCACGAAAAAGTGTTGCGGCCTGCGCGGGCTGGGGGCCAACGTCCGCGAGTGTTGCAGTTCCGAGACGAAGTGGAAGAGGCAGAGAAAACGGTCGCCGACATAGCGCATGTATTGACGCAACCAGGCGTACGTGCCCGCGACTTTGCCATTTTGTGCCGCACGAACGAGCAACCGCGAAGTTTCGAGACCGAACTACGACGCGCCAACCTTCCCTACGTCTTGGTCGGAGGGATGAGCTTTTTCGATCGCAAAGAGATTCGCGACCTGCTGGCTTATCTCAAGCTGATCGGCAATCCGCAGGACGAAGTCTCACTGCTGCGGATATTTAATACGCCCTCACGCGGAATCGGCAACTCGACGGTCAAAAAACTGGTCGACGCTGCCACGTCGCGCGGCGGGCATGTGTGGGATTTGCTGCCTACGGTCGCGGACGGGAAGTTTCTGCCTCCGCCAGCCACGCAAGCGGTCGGAAAGTTTTATTCGCTGATTTTACGACTGCAGTCGGCAGCGCAAAAGGTATCGTTGGGTGATTTGGTTGCGTTAGTGATCAAAGAGACCGGCTATCATCGCGAACTGGACCGTGCCTATCCCGATCCGAACGATCGCGAAGCTCGTCTGAACTCGCTCGAAGAGATCGTCAATGCCGCAGCTAACTACGAAGCCAAGGCCGAGGAGCCGACCTTACCAGATTTCCTGGACGAGATCGCTCTCGGCGACCTCGACAGCAGCGACGACAAAGAAAACCAGCTCAAGAATAATGCGATCGTGCTGATGACGATGCACTCGGCCAAAGGGTTGGAGTTTCCGTACGTCTACATGGTTGGTATGGAGGAAGGCATCTTGCCGCACCGCCGCGCCGTCGAAGCCGAAGGCAGTGCGATCGACGAAGAACGCCGCTTAGCCTACGTCGGTGTCACCCGCGCGCAAGAACAGCTAACGCTTTCTATCGCCCTCACCCGCCGCAAATGGGGCAAAGCGCGTGACACGGTGCCAAGCCGGTTTTTGTACGAGATGACCGGTCAGGCGGAGAATGCGCGAAAAACGAAGACACCCAACAGCCGCGTTGCCCCGCAACGCAGGACTAAAAGCTAGGTGCTGCAGCTTGTAATTCGTGAAGTTTAGAAAAACTAGCCACGGATGACACGGATTTCACGGATGATTTTTTGAGGAATTAATTGACCATGCGGGTGAATTCGACTTTTTCTTTGCCAAAGTTGATTAGTAAGCCGACCTGTTGATTTGCGGCTCGTAATTCGTTGAGTAGTTGAGGCTCGTCAGCAGGATTGATTTGTTTGGCGACTTTCAATTCGACAAGGACTGTTTCGTCTACGAATAGATCTGCGTAATAGTCACCCACAATGGCATTCTTATATTTTACGCTCAAGCGATGTTCTGTCTCACAACGGCGACTTCGAGTTAACAATTCCACCTGCATGGCACGCTGATAAACCTTCTCCAGGAATCCATAGCCTAAATGGTTGTGCACTTCAAACGCTGCTCCAATGACATCTCTAGTAATTTCTTCGTGCAGCAACATCGTCATATCACCTTATCAGTGAAATCCGTGCCATCCGTGGCTAAACCAGTTCTACTCTGCCTCTCAACTCCAAAACTGCCGGTCGAGCATGCGGTAGTTAATCGCTTCGCTGATATGTTCGACGTCGATCGAGTCGGCGCCATCGACGTCGGCGATGGTGCGGGCGACGCGGAGGACTTTGTCGTGGGCGCGGGCCGAGAGGCCGAGGCGATCGACGCTTTGTTCGAGAAGTTTGTGACACGGGGTGTCTAATGTGCACGTTTCGCGCAGCTCGCGCGAGCTCATTTGTGCATTGGTGCGACTCTTGGATTTAGCAAACCGCTCTGTTTGACAGCTACGCGCCGTTGACACCTGCTGCTGCATCGATCGGCTATCGGTGCCATCGGCCGCGGCAGAGAGTTCGTTAAACGACACCGCCGGAACCTCAATCTGCAAATCAATGCGATCAAGCAGCGGCCCGCTGATTTTCGACATGTAGCGTTCGACCTGGGGAATGCTGCAATGACAGTCACGACGCGAGTCGTTGCGGTAGCCACACGGGCAGGGATTCAACGACGCGATCAGCATAAAATCGGCCGGGAAATCGGTCGAACGCAGTGCGCGGCAGATCGAGACATGGCCATCTTCTAGTGGCTGGCGCAGGACTTCGAGCGTTTGGCGGTTGAACTCGGGAAGCTCATCGAGAAACAGCACGCCATTGTGGGCGAGGCTGATTTCGCCCGGCGAAGGGATCGAACCACCGCCGACCAAGCCGGCGTTGCTGATGGTGTGATGCGGAGTTCGATGGGGACGGCGGGCGAGCAAGGGCTTTCCGTCAGGTAGTTTGCCTAGCGCGCTATAGATGCGCGAGGTTTCGATCGATTCTTCCGCGCTGAGGCTGGGCAAGATTGTTGGAACCCGTTTGGCGAGCATCGTCTTGCCCGAGCCGGGAGGGCCAATCATCAACAGGTTGTGCCCGCCGGCGGCGGCGAGCGTGATGGCTCGTTTGGCCATTTCTTGGCCACGGACGTCGGCGAAGTCGACTTCGTAGCCACCGAGTTGGTCGAAAAGTTCGTCGAGTCGAGAGGGGGTCGGTTCGATCGGTAGTTGGTCGGCAAAAAAAGCGGTCGCTTGGGTGAGGCTGTCGACGGCGATGACTTCGAGCCCTTCAACGACGGCTGCTTCATGGGCATTCGCCGAGGGGACGACGATGCCCCGAGCGCCATTTTGAGCGGCAGCCATCGCCATCGATAGCGCGCCTTTGATCGGTCGCGTGCTGCCGTCGAGTGCCAGCTCGCCGACGGCGGTGTAGCGATCGAAGGTATCGGAATCGAGTTGTTCGCTCGCGGCAAGCAGGCCCAAGGCGATCGGCAAATCGAAGGAGGCGGCTTGTTTGGGGAGTTCCGCCGGGGCGAGATTGATCACGACCCGGTTTTGCGGCCTGACGTACCCGCTGTTGACCAGCGCCCGCTCGATGCGGTGGATGCTCTCCTTCACAGCCGCTTCGGGCAGGCCGACGAGAATGACTTTGGGCATGGCGGCGGGCGAGACGTCGACTTCGACCTCGACCGGCAGAGCATCGATGCCCAAAAGCGAGAACGTATGCAGTTTGGCGAGCATGATCGTAACCCCTAGAACAGGAATAGGTGACACATGTTCACCATTATGCCTATTGCCCAGGTTGTGGCAAGTCGCTTTTTTCAGCAATGACCGATCCTGATACGCTGGGAGTAGGTCACTCGTAAGGGTTGCTCTTGAGGATTTGGAGGTGAATTTACCGCCACAAGACACTCGGAAGGGCTGCAAGTCGCGTTTTAACCGCCAAGAACGCCAAGGAAATGCCGGCAAGGGATTTTTCCTAGGGTTTTTTCTTGGCGCTCTTGGCGTCCTTGGCGGTTCACTTTAATCAGAGCGACTTTGCAGTTCCTCCTGACAAAACCTTCGGGACGGTTGTCGACGGAGAAGACGCAAACTATACTCAGCACTTCACTTCCGGCGAATCGAGCCTAGCTAACCGGCGGAGGCATGAAGTCCTTAGCGATGAGTTCCTAGCGGTGCTTGGTGAAGGCAAAAAAATATTTTTCTTCGCTTTGCGAACCCAATTGGGCCTGTCTGCGTAGGGGTGTATCGAGCCTGTCTACTGAAATTTTCGGGGCTGGCTCTCTTGTGAATCATTGTTGCTCTTTTTTCATTCCCTCAAATTCCTTCTCAAACTGATCTATGAGCGAAGAAATAGTTGTTCAAACGCGTTCTCTTTCCAAGGTTTACCGCGATTTTTGGGGCCGACAAAAGGTGCGTGCTCTAAAGGCGTTGGACCTCGAAGTTCATCGTGGTGAGGTTTTTGGTTTGCTGGGGCCTAATGGCTCGGGCAAAACCACGACCATCAAGCTGTTGTTGGGGCTGTTGTTTCCCACCTCGGGCGAGGCGTTGGTCTTTGGCAAAAATTCCACCGATGTGGGCAAGAACGAGCGACTGGGCTATCTGCCGGAAGAGTCGTATCTCTACCGCTTCTTAAATGCCGAAGAGACGCTCGATTTCTATGCTCGGCTGTTCGACATGTCGCCCGAGACGCGGCAAGAGCGTGTCGACGCACTGATCAAGCAAGTTGGCCTCGACAAAGCACGCAAACGACAACTGCAAGAGTACTCCAAGGGCATGACCCGCCGCATCGGTCTGGCGCAGGCGTTGATCAACAATCCGGAGTTGATTTTGCTCGACGAGCCGACCAGTGGCCTCGATCCGCTAGGAACTCGCGAGATGAAAGACATGATTCTGCGTCTCAAGGACGAGGGAAAAACGGTGATCATGTGCAGCCATCTGCTGGCTGACGTGCAGGATGTGTGCGATCGGATCGCGATTTTGCATCAGGGCGAATTGAAAGAGTTGGGCCGGGTCGACGAGTTATTGACGGTCGCGGACGTGACGCAAATTCGCGCCAAAGGATTGTCGGACGAGTGCCAGAACGAGATTCGCGACGTGATTGGCCGGCACAATGGCGAGGTGCTCGAAATGGCCAACCCGACGACAACGCTGGAAGAGCTGTTCTTGTCAATTGTTCGCGACAGCGAAGCCAGACCTGGGCGTCGTGCCCCCAACCCTGCCTCAAAGGGCCCCGCTCCAAAAAGTCCAGCCAAAGCGGAACCTGAATCGTCGTCGGAGTCGGCGAGTGATGGATAGCGTTAGCGTAATAGATTCGACGTTGCCGTCGACGCTAACAGTCATTGCTTAAAATCTAAAATCTAAAATCACAAATCACAAATTCTTTCTATGGTTCTTGAACAAGATATTCTGCCTTATCTGCAGTGGTTTCTCGGCGGTGCTGATTCGTTAGGTGCGTTGCCAAGATTTCTGTTGATCGTGCTGGGCATTGGACTGCTGGGTTTGGTGGGCGGTTATGTGATGGCGGCTGCCCGTCATGGCGTGCTGCGTGGTGGCGATATTACCTATCGCACGGTGAGTGCAGGCTTCCGCGAGCTTTTCGAGATGTCGCCGCGTCGGATCTGGGCGCTCGCGCGACTGGCGATGAAAGAAGCGTGGCGACGGCGTGTGTGGGTAGCGTTGGCGATCTTTGTGATTATCTTGATGTTTGCGGGCTGGTTCTTGAAAACGGATCACCAAGACCCTGCCAAGCTCTACATCAGTTTTGTGCTTACCGCGACGACCTACTTGGTGCTAGGAATCGCCCTGCTCTTGAGTGCGTTTAGTCTGCCTGGGGATTTTAAGTCGAAAACGATTTACACCATCGTGACCAAGCCGGTGCGGTCGGGCGAGATTGTCTTGGGCCGGATTTTAGGTTTTACGCTGATTGGCACGTTTCTGTTGGTGACGATGGCAGTGTGCAGTTATGTCTTCGTGACACGTTCGTTGGGACACACGCACGTTGTCGAGCGTAGCAGTGTAAAGTTATTGCCAGGCGGCGAAGGAGCTTCCGAAGGCCAAACTTCTTTGGAATCTTATCACCGGCATTTCGTCCATCTTGACGCTGACCATCGAGGCGAGGCAGAGTCGAATCATGGCCATTTCCACTATGTCGAGCCACGTGGAGAAGATTTCCGTGTGCTGCCGGCCGAAGGTTTCATGCGGGCACGGGTTCCTCGTTGGGGAAGTTTAGCCTACCTCGATCGCCAGGGAGTCAGCAAAGAACGCGGTATCAGCGTTGGTAGCGAGTGGACTTATCGCAGCTTTATCGAAGGCAGCAGCCAAGCGGCAGCGATTTGGACTTTTGACAATATCGCGCCGCCAAAGCCTGGCGAAAATTCTAGCGACTCGGACGAAGAAGAGGGATTGCCCATCGGTCTGATCGTACGGGTCTTTCGGACACACAAAGGAGTGATTGGTAAGCCAATCACGGGTGCGATCCAGGTTCGCAATCCTGATACCGGTTTGAGTAGCGATCTGATTCCGTTCGGGGCGCTCGATGCCAAGGTGGATGAACGTATCATTTCTCGCAAACTGACGAGTACCGAAGGCGCGAAGATCGATTTGTACGACGATATTGTCAGCAACGGACGACTACAAATCGTGGTGCAATGTTTGGAAAAAGGCCAGTATTTTGGCTTCGCCAAGCCCGACTGTTATTTGCGATTGCCTGATGGCTCGCCGGTGCTGAACTTTATTAAGGTTTACTTGAGTATCTGGGTGCAGATGGTCATCGTGATTGCGATTGGTGTGGCAGCAAGTACACTGCTGAGCGGGCCGGTGGCGCTGCTGCTGACGGTCTCGTTTATTCTGCTGGGATTCTTTCGAGAATTTTTTGTCGGCGTAGCGACGGGGACGGAGTATGGCGGCGGGCCGATCGAATCGTTAGTGCGACTTGTGACTCAGCAGAATGTGATGTCTCCTTTGAAAGCCGGCGGAGTAGAGCCTGCTATCCAAGGTGTCGATGGAGTCCTCAAGTTTTTAATGCAGAGCTTAGCACAAGTGCTGCCCGATTTTTCTTCGTTCAGTACGGTGGATTTTGCCGCCTATGGTTACGATGTGCCGGCGGACCGTGTTTTCCAAGATTTGACGACTTGTCTGGCGTACATCGTTGGTTTGGCGGTGATCGGATACTTCTTGCTACGTACTCGTGAGGTTGCCAAATGACCGAGCATGGTTCTTTTTATCGTAAGATCATTTATCTCGTACTCATTGCGGTGCTGTTGTTTCCTATTTCCCAGCTTGGCGCTCCGGCGACGACGGAGGACGAAGGAGGTCGCTTGGCGCAGCTGCGCGATGAATACGACCTGGGCCAGTCTGACTATGGCGATATTGACCCGGCCAGCGAGACGATTCGTCTCGCGACGCTCGGCCTGCGCGGTGTAGCGGTTTCGATGCTGTGGACCAAGGCGAACGAATACAAAAAGAAAGAAGATTGGACCAATTTCCAAGCGACCTTAGAGCAACTCGCCAAATTGCAACCTTATTTCATCAAGTTTTGGCAGTACCAAGCTTGGAACCTGACGTACAACGTATCGGTCGAATTGGACGATGTGCGCGATCGGTTTCATTATGTCAAACGCGGGATTGGATTCCTCAAAAAAGGCATCACCTACAATCGTGACAGTCCCTATTTGTTATCGGATCTCGGCTGGTTCATCGGTAACAAGATCGGGCGCGCGGACGAGCGGAAGGACTACCGCCGTCTGTTCAAAGCAGACCCCGATTTCCACCCCGCTGACCGCCCACTCGAGCAACGTGACAATTGGCTCGTCTCGCGTGGCTGGTACGAGACCTCTGTCTCAGCAGTCGACGACAAAAAAAAGAGCCTGGGGCAGAAGAATCCGACCACTTTTTATGCCAATCCTGGCCGGTCGCAGATCAATTACAGCGAAGCGATCGAGACCGAAGGGGTCTTCGGCGAAAAGGCAAAGTCGGCTTGGGCCACTGCGGCACGAATGTGGAAAGATTTTGGCAATCGCGATTTGAAATCGAGCATGGGTTTCAACATTCGTTTGTCCGGCGTCGAGCGACTGAC
Organism: Planctomycetota bacterium; assembly: GCA_013152515.1. Lineage (GTDB taxonomy): Bacteria > Planctomycetota > Planctomycetia > Pirellulales > Lacipirellulaceae > Bythopirellula. Next base: position 7,478 of record JAADGD010000182.1, on the reverse strand, counting down.
CGAAGAGTCTAAGGAACTGGAAAAACGGTTGGGAGAACTTTCGCGAACCGGGCGCGAAGATGCCTTGGCCGCCAAGCGGGCAGCTTTGACCGCTGAGCAGCGGGCTGTTCTCGACGGTCCAGAGACGGGGCTGACCGACGAACAGAGAGACATGCGTTACGAAGCGCAGCAGTTGATGCGCATAGAGCCTGCGGACATTGCTGATCAGATCGTGAAAAAATCGCCTGAAAAAGTCGCAGAAGCACGCCGACTCGCCAAGAAGATTTCTGCCATCCGCAATCGGATACGTTTGACGAAAAACAACAGCGATGTGGTGAATTACGAATACTGGGCGACCCGCTGTCGTCTGGAGCAAACGCCAGAAGCCTTGAAGGCACGCGATCTCTCCTATGCCGGGCGGAAGGTTTTCAAGGAAGATGCTGACTTGCTGGAAGCAAAACGTCTGTACGAAGATAGTTTCGTGCAATGGGCAAAAGTGCTAGAAGCCTTCCCCGAGTTGCCACTCGATTCGGTCACAGGTTCGGACATCATGGAATACATTGAACAGTACTCGACAGTGTTACAGCAACTCGACATGAGTTTGGTTGACGAAGAAGTGGGTCGTGATTTTCCTTTGTGGAGGTTGGTCGAGGCCAATGACAACTCAAGAGAGTATGAAGAGGGTATCCGAAAGTACCTAGGCAGGGAGGAGCCGCCCAGGGATGCGGCGCCCAGTGGCGTTGCTCCTGACGAAACGCCTGACAAAACACCTACTGACGAGCCGCCTAGTAATGGGGATGTTGAGGAAGAAGCTGACGAACCCGTCGCTGGCGAGACTGGCGAAGAGGTCACAGAGGATTCTGAATAGCCGGCGAGCTACGCCTCGCCGACGCTCTATCTATGTCCTGTAAAGGGGCCTGTAAAACAGCAGGTATGTCGCCTGAAACAGTGGCGAGACGTAGCTCGCCAGCTATTCCTTCGTGGCAACTTCTTGCTATTTGGCGATTTGCCGCAATTTTGTGGCTTTCAAACCCTAATCCGCTCTACCGCGGTTGGTGGTCCCCGCTTAAAATCGTCTCCTTCAATCGGTATCTCTATCAGCGTCTCGAGGCGTGTCTCTTTTTCAACGAGTCTAACTATGCGTATTGTTGTCTTAGGGGCTGGCACGGTGGGCGGCTCGATTGCTTCGCTGCTGTGCCTCCATCGGCACAGCGTGACGGTGGTCGACCTCGACGTCGAGAATGTACGGCAGATCAACGAGACGCTCGACGTGCGCGGCATCACTGGTTCGGCTTCGCAATCGAGCGTACTGTTCCAGGCGGGCGTGGGGAGCGCGGATCTCTGCTTGGCGGTCACGGGGGATGATGAAGCCAATATCGTCGCGGCGAGTATGTCGAAGGCAATGGGTGCAAAGCGTGCGGTCGCGCGAGTCTACGCACCAGTGTTTCGCGATCTAAGTACGTTCGACTACCAACGCCATTTCGGCATCGATCGACTCCTCAGCTTGGAACATCTCACCGCGTTGGAATTGGCCCGTAGCATTCGGCATCCTGGCTCGGTGGCGGTCGAAAATTTGGCTCGTGGCGAGCTGGAGGTCCACGAAGTCGTCGTCAGCGAACAAGAAAAAGGCGTTGGCAAGCAGCTCAAGACGTTGAGCTTGCCGTCCGGTGTGCGGATTGGCTCGATCAGTCGCGATGGCAAAACGTGGATTGCTGGAGCCGAAGATCTCATCGAAGTTGGCGACCGATTGACAATCATCGGCAAACAGGCTGACATCAACGAGGTGAAAGAGATGTTCTGCGCCGCTGCTCGCGAGAAGCTGGGGATCGTGATCGCCGGTGGTGGCGAGACGGGCTATCACTTGGCCAGCGCGCTCGAAGGCCAGCAGTTTGGGGTCGTGTTGATGGATAACGATCGTGAGCGATGTGACTTTTTGGCTACGCACCTCAAGCACACGGTCGTCGTCAATAGCGATGCGACGCGGCGCGCATGCCTCGAGGAAGAACGCGTCGGCAGTGCCGATGTGTTCGTCGCTTGCATCGGCGACGACGAGAACAACATCATGGCGTCGGTCGAAGCGCGTGACATCGGCACCAAGATGATCATGGCACTGGTGGGCCGCCCAGATTATGCCCAGGTCGTTGGCAAGCTCGGCATCGATCATGTGGTCAGTCCACGGGAAGTGGTAGCGAAACAAGTTCTCGGCTTTCTGACTAGTGGCCCCACGGTCTCACGAACGACGTTGAGCGAGGGGAGCGGATTGAGTGTCTTGGAAATCGATGTGATGCCTGGGTCGTTAGCGACAGAGCATGTGTTGGCTAATCTCGGTTTGCCCTCGCAATGTCTGATTGCGGCGGTCATCCGCGAAGGTTTTTCGAGCGTTCCTGGTGCTGACAACCATTTTCATGCAGGCGATTCGGCGATTGTGTTAGTGGCGGACGAGGTGATAGAGGATGTCGAGGCGTTTTTTGATAAGCCGCATGGTTAGCAATGACGAATAGCAATGACGAGTCTAAACCTCAAGTACGATGAACAAGCCACTTTTTCACCGAACCGCGCCCGTAAGGAAGCGTCCACATGAGTTCGAGTCCTGTAGGAACGCTTCCTTACGGGCGCGGTTCGGTGTTACCCTCGTGAGCAAACTGTTTTGCACGCCATTGGTCATTTCCACGCTTAACGTTGTAGTATCACGGTCAGAGTCAACATGAATCTCCAGCTAGTATCCCGCTTGTTAGGCACGATCTCTTGGTTGATCGGCCTGACGATGGCTTTTAGTCTGCCAGCCGCCTGGCCCGGAGTTGGGGGACAAGCGACTTTTGAGGTGCGTGGCTTTGGGGCCTTGGTGACTTCGATTGTGGTCTGTTTGTTTGTCGGGATTGTTTTCCGTTACCTGGGACGTAATGCACCTGAGACGCTTTTTCGTAAAGAGGCAATGGCCATCGTCGGGCTCAGCTGGGTGTTAGCGACCATTCTTGGTGCCATGCCATATTATCTGGCCGAGGTAAAATTTCGCAGCGACAACGCTGACAAGCCGGTGGCGATGGGGATTGCCGAGTGTTTGTTCGAAAGCCAATCTGGATTTAGCACGACCGGTGCGACGGTTCTCTCCAATATCGAAAACGAAGCTTGGGTGCCGCGCTGCTTGCTCTTTTGGCGATCGAGTACGCACTTTCTGGGTGGGCTAGGAATCATTGTGCTCTTTGTGGCCGTGTTGGGGCAAGGCTCGGCGGGCAAGGCGCTGATGCGCGCCGAGATGCCGGGGCCAAGCAAGGAGGGATCGCATGAACGCATGCAACACACCGCTTTGATTTTTGCAGCAATCTATTGCGGATTAAATCTAATCCTAACTGTCGCGTTGAAGCTCGAAGGGATGAACTGGTTCGAGGCGATTTGCCACGCTTTTGGCACGATGGCGACCGGCGGGTTCAGTACTCTCGACAAGAGCCTGGGCGGTTTTAACTCGAAGGCGATCGAGTACACAGTCATTCTATTCATGATTCTCGCTGGAACAAATTTTACGTTGATGTATCTGACCTTGCTGGGCAAACCGGCTCAACTACTCAAAGATTCTGAGTGGCGATCTTACATGGGCATTATCTTCGGCTCGACTGCGCTGATCCTCGCCTTTGGCATTTGGGTCAGCAACGATTTTAATGTCGGGGGACACCTGGCGAAGGGCGAACATTATGAAACAGCTTTTCGCGACAGCCTGTTTCAAGTCGTGGCACTGGTCACGACGACCGGCTTCGGCACGGCTGATTTCGATCTCTGGAACAATTTCAGTCGGGCCTTATTGATCGTGCTGATGTTTGTAGGCGGCTGTGCGGGCAGCACAGGTGGTGGCATGAAAGTGATTCGGCATATTTTGTTTGTGAAAATTTTGCGTCGTGAGGTGGAACACTCCTTTCATCCGTCAGTCGTGCGGCATATTCGATTGAGCGGCGAGCCGATCGTCGATCCCGATCTGCCGCGGAATATCTTGCTGTACTTCGGCTTGGTATCGCTGATTTTTACGATGAGTACCCAGGTGCTCATCGGAATTGAACCCGATTCGACATGGGTCGATTCGGGCCAACCGGTGAGCAACAAGCTCGTCGATTCGGCCAGCGCCGTTGCATCGACCCTCAACAACATCGGCCCCGGCGTAGGGATTATCGGGTCAACACAAAACTACGCCGCCTTTACCGCGCCCTCGAAACTGCTGTTCACCTTTCTGATGATGCTCGGCCGGCTCGAACTTTTTGCCGTGCTGGTGTTATTGATCCCCAGTTTCTGGCGAACGAGGTAAGCCCGGCGAAGTTTTGCACTTTTGCCACCCTCACAAAAAAGTGTTTTAGTTGGCAAAAGTCCGAGGGTTTTGCACCGCCACAATTCGTTTCGTCCTGCAAAAACAGTGGTTTGCGAACCTGTCGCGGTGTAAAACCCCAATGGTTTTGCCAAGTCGGACCTCGCCACCATGCCAAAACCTCCACGGACAAAGTACGGAAACCGCTGGAAAACAAGCATCAAACCTCCAAGTAACTTTGGAAATGACTATGCAAAAGTAGGGGTAATGACATCATGTCTTACGTAGCGGGGACGTCCACGTCACCGCATTTGCCGAGATCCTATTTACTGCAGCGCAGAGTGGCAGCCACGGATTTCCCAGCGAGGCCGTCAGGCCGCAACCAAAGTCCCCCTCCCTCTTTTAGGGAGGCCCATTATCCTGGAAACTGAGGGGAGAGTTTTGTGCGACCGCGCAAGATTGACGGATACCGGTCGGGGCATTTTTCACGCCGCAACGACCGGGGCGTGTTCGGCTTCAAACTGGTCCGGAGTCAAGTATCCCAGGGCTTGGTGAATTCTCTCTCGATTGTAAAACGCTTCGATGTATTCAAAGACGCTCAGTCGAGCTTCATCAAGGTTCTCGAACGATTCGTGCTTGGTCCACTCGTGCTTCGTTGTGTCATCTTGATGCCCTTTCAAAAAGCTAGCGTTTTTACGGTTCCACTGACGAGTTGCTGGAATTGTTCAAGCGTGTGGGGGTGGTCGGGGAAGAGGTAGGTGTTGTATTTCTCGTTCTTTTCGACACGAATGGTGCCGTTGTGGATGCGATCATAGATCCAGTGCGGTTTGATTCGAAGTTGTTTTGCTAGCTGGTTCGCTCGGAGATGGCCAGGGATTATGCGAGGTCGACCAGGACCCTCTTGGTGAAGTATACTATGTTGCATGCGAATGCGTGCTACCGTTGATGGCAAGAAGCGATCGCTTCTCGGCGAACGATGACCAGCATGCGTTAAGTGTGTGGCCACCTGTTTGTCCGTCTGCTTTTGCTTGGCCATGGTAACGATTATTTTTTCAATCTCTTGGGAGTGAGAGAGCTGCTCGAATCGACCGACGGTAATAGTGACCGACTCTTCAGTAACATCACCACCACGCCAGACGATCCGCATCGCCACTTGATCATTGTTTCGACGAAGAACAACTTTGTCCACTAGAGATCGAAACAGTAATTTTTTCTGTGGCCAAGAGAGGACGCCTTGCGCCCACAGTTTAGGCAAGGCAGGACCAACCTGCTTGAGCATCTCCAGTAGGTCGGCAGGAATGGCCCAGCATTGATTTTGCTGTTGCTTGATGGCCAATGTTTCCTCGGCGTTTTGAAGCTGGCGTAAAGCCGTTTCCCAACGGCTTTCAAGTTCAGCTGTCACCAAGCGATTTTCAGGTTCACTGTGTCGGTATTGCCGTTCAGCCAGATGCGCTGCGTGGCGAAGTCGTTCGACTTGCTGCTGCTCTGCCCGGAGCAGCTCATCACGGCGTCGATCGGACTCTTGCATTGTACGACCAGCCAAGTCGATCTCGGCCACCGAAAGTGCCTCAAAGAAGCGAGCGAGTGCTCGCTGGTCGATTTGCTCCGACCAGATCATCTGACAAGTTGGCCCGGCGGCGGATGTTGCCTGATGCGAACAGCCGTAGCGAGGCTTGTCCTTGTACTGAATGGTCATCTTGCGTCCACAATGACCGCAAGCAACGATGCCTTGCAGAAGCAACTTGCCATCACGCGGTACGCCGCGCGTTTGACGCCGAACATACTCGCTATAGTTGTCACGAAGCATATCGCTGATTCTCTCAAAATCCTCCCACGAAACATAGGCAGGATACTTACCCTTGACCAAGGCTTTCCATTGGTCGGCTGGAATATGATCTCTGCGCTTGGTGGGGACGCCGTTTTCGTAACGGATACGTGTACGGCCATAGGCGAATGCGCCTGCATACGCAGGGTTTTTTAAGATCGGAATGATCCGACCGATGGTCGGTTGCCGCCATTGGATATCGCCATAGCGATCACGAATAGGTATCAGCAAGTTCTGCGAGAGGAGTTTACGCAAGACTTTGGGACTGGTCCGTAACTGGAGCATCAGCTGAAAGATGAGCGTTAAACGATCTTGAACCTCACGATCCGGTGTCTTAATGACCTCGCCAGTTACCGTACGCTGCAATCCTGTCGGCAACGGCAGAGCGAGGTCACCGCGTTTCGCCTTGTTGAGAACTCCTGCAGTCAGACGTGCCCGGATGGTATTAAGCTCCAGCTCTGATATTTGGCCTTTGAGCCCCAGCAGTAGACGACCATTTATCGAAGACGGATCGTACACACCGTCACGATCAGCAATGAGGCAGCTCATCTGTCCACATAAGTCGAGCAGTTGATACCAATGAGAGCAGTTCCTGGCTAAACGTGTCGCATCATAAGCAATGACAACACCGACCTGTCCCAAAGCAATTTGTGAAACCAGCGATTGATATCCAGTGCGACCTTCGGTTGTAGCTCCGCTGCGTCCTAAATCGATATCGACTACGTCGATGCCCGCCTCAGGCCACCCGAGATCGGTAGCTCGCTTGGTAAGAGCATACTGAATCTTCAAGCTCTCTTGGTTGTGGGTGACTTGTTGCGTCGTAGACTGTCGGATGTAAATTACTGCGCGTCGAGTCAGGTGGCTGGGAAGCACTAATTCGGAAGTGTTCATCGAGAACCTCGATCAGAATATGGTTGATTGCGGTGACAACTTCTGCTTGGTCTGCTGGCACAAGACGTTGCCAGACTTCGCGGGGCTGGACGGACATAGTTCATACTCCTTCACGAGAGCCAGAAATTCTTCAACAGAACTCGTGTCGAGTTTCGCGCAAGGCGCAGTCCGCCCCAAGATGGAAAGGTTGGTCGCTTCACGAAGAACCATCAGCCGCTGGTCACCTTGATAGCGGACATAGACACGCGCTGAATGCACGTCGCCACCAGTGATAGCATGGACCTCAAATTGCTGTCCAAAGAGAGGGTGACGAGGATCGGTGACCTCGATCTCTTCCAAAACTTCCCCGACAACAGGGGCAGTAAGAATATGCGTCGTTCAGTGACCAGAAGAATCGTTCCATCACCGCATTGTCGTAACAGTTTCCTCGGCGACTCATTGAGCACATAATGCCGAGTGTTCGCAGAGTCTTTTGGTAAGCGTCGCTGGTGTACTGGC
>JAADGD010000288.1 GCA_013152515.1 Planctomycetota bacterium | reverse complement strand
AATAAGCAAGTTGCCCGACAGAACACATGCCCCAACTTCCATTTGACATTCGACACGGCGAGTTTGTGGATGTCATTGGAACACCCATCCGCCACAACGACATTACGTTTGTGCCCGCGCATGTGAAACTCTACGGCACAAGCTTCTCGCCTGTTTTCCCGTTGATTGATTGGTGCAAGTCAAACGGAATATCGGTTCCGGTAATCATTCATGGTGACGAGAACGCACCTTGGGTGTTGGGCCGTCTCATGGCCCTATTCAATACCGACAACACGCCTGAAGACGAACATGGTGAGAAATCCTGTTTGTATGCGTCATTCCTCGCCGTACTGCATGATGACGATAACATCACAATCCCGTTTGATTGCTCAGATTACTACGGTCGAACGTCACTCTACTTCAGTAGCGAAAACCCGCCGTCCGACGAACACCAAGCAAGAATTACTGATGCCTATTACAAACTGCTGTTAGACGATGCCAACAATCTGGTGGACTACAAAAACCGAATGTTTCATTCAATGTCTGGTGAATGGGTTGCGTTCGGTGTTTGTCACGGCGAGCCCTACATGGACGTCGAATAGTCGGATAACAAAGCCGCGAACCCGAGCACTCAATCACGCGGCACCTGAAATCAAAGTCTTCCGTTCGTGCCCGGTTACGACAAACGCTATTAGTTTCAGCTGCCTCCAAGGCTAGTTTACGTCTTGCCACTGCCTTAGCTTCTCGCTGATGAACTGAACGATCGCTTCATTCTCCTCCGTTCCGCGTCCTTCAACGCGAAGCGGCTCGCCAAAAGCAAATCGAACTTTTTTGCTCGGGTCGATTGTCCCTACATCGGAAATGATCGAGCCGACGGGCCAAGCGTCGGTTTGTAACGCTAGGGGAATGATCGGTACTTTCGCCCGGCCCGCTAGCTTGACACCGATCGAGTTGAATTGGCTCGGATCAAACTCCGACGAACGCTCGCCTTGCGGGAAAACGACCAGCGAAACGCCATTGGCCAGCCGTTCTTGACCGCCCTTGAGCATGAGCTTGAGATCGGCGCGTGGATCGGTTTGTGTGACAGCAATCGGGTTGCGCGACCGCATCACGTGCTTGAAAACGGGGTAGTTCACCAGCGCTAGTTTGACGACAAAAGTCACCTCACGAATCGGCTGGATGACGGCGGGCAGGACCATCGTTTCGAGCGTGCCCATGTGGTTGCCAACGATCAGGCACGGCCCGTCGACTTTTTTGAGATTGTCGATGCCGGTGATTTCAAACTCGACGCCGACGCTTTCGAGCGCTTGCACTACCTCCAGACTACTGTTGACCCAATCCTGGCCACCGTAGCTCGACCATTTTGCCTTTTTCGCCGCTCGTAAGACGCTAAAGGTTAACCGCAAGAAAAACACTAAGCTCGGAAAAGTACGAGCCAACCACGAAACACGTCGCGGCGCGGTGCGATACACGCCGTCGGTAACAGGGAGTTCTGACATTTGGTAGGGCGGTCTGTGGAGGGAACCGCTAATGAACACTAATAAACGCTGATGAAAGAGGTGATACTCTTTACTCAAAGTGAAAAAAGAATCACCACGGAGCCACGGAGGACACAGAGAAAACAGCAGGAATCGCTATTTGAAGCAGAGCATGATTCATCGTCCTCCCGATGAAAAAATACTCCGTGGCCTCCGTGGCTCCGTGGTGAAATTCCTTGTCTGTTTTCAGTTTGAGTTATTAGCGTGTATTAGTGTTCACTAGCGGTTTCTTCTCGGGTAAGGAATGGTAGAGTATCTTGTGGAGTTAGCGAACTCCGACAGTGGAGTCGCTCGGAGTATAGCCGTTTTAGCTGCGCACCAATATCTCACCTCGCCCGAGCGCCACCAGATCGCCATTAAAAACTTCGCAATCGGCGGACAATAGATCCTCGTCCACCGAAAATCCTTGGCGGCGGAGTTCGCCCAGCATCAGGGGCAGCACTTGCGGTCGGGCCGTACAGGCGTGGCGAAAGGTGGGCAGCATCTTGGGTGGATTGGGGCCGAGCAGGCCGAGCGTACCGCGACGCATCCCCGCACCGGGGCGGATGCCGCATTCGCCGAAGACCAGAACCGTGCCAGCGATCATGTTAAACCCCAGCACATCGCCCGCGCGACCGCCGATCGCGATCATGCCGCGTCGCATCGTCAGTCCAATTTCGTTGCCAGCATCGCCGTCAACAAGAATCGTGCCGCCAGTCATCCCCTTGGGCGAGCCACGATAAGCTGCCCCGACCAAGTGCCCAGCGTCGCCGCGAACATGAATCAACCCGCCGTGCATTTCGGCGCCAACCCAGCCGCGCGCATCGCCGTGAACGTTGATCGTGCCGCCCGTCATTTCGCTGCCGATGTGCCGTCCGCCAGGGCCGTGGACGTTGATCGCGCCTTCGCTCATCTGCGCGCCGATCCAGTGGACGCCAGACAGATCGCCATGAAAATCGAACTGCAAATCGCTCGCATCGCCCTCCAGGTCAAACATCTCGCCCAGCGGCAGCTTTTGATTGCCATGAAAAACCTCGAACTGGCCGATTTCGGCCAACGTTTTTCCGTTTGCCCAGGTCGGCGTAAAACCCTCGATCTCGACGGGCACAGAGGTTTCGGCTTTGTAGGTGAGCGTGAGCGGCATGATGCAATTTTTCGTATACTGAGATGATATTGGTTTAAGTGATCCTGTCAGAAATAGAACACGGAGGAACACGGATTCAACGGATTTTCGCAGATTTTACAATTGTCATCTGCGTCGATCCGCTAAATCCGCGTTCCTCCGCGTCCTATTCTTTTTCTTCTACATCAGCAAAACGTATGCGACGTGGTGCAATTATTCTTTGCGGCGGCAACTCGACTCGAATGGGGACAGCCAAGGCGCTGCTGCCGTTCGGGCCAGAGCTGATGCTGGAGCGCGTCGTGCGATTGGTTGGCGAAGTGGTGCCGCCCGACAATATCGTTGTCGTGGCTGCCCAGCAGCAGAACTTGCCGAAGCTGCCCGACGGGGTGTTGATCGCACGCGACGCTAACGAAAACCGCGGGCCATTGGAAGGGTTGGCGGCTGGGCTGCACATGCTTGCCGAGCGCGCGGACGTCGTTTATGCCACGGGTTGCGATGTGCCGCTGCTGGTTCCGGCGTTTATCGAACGGATGTTCGCATTGCTCGGTGGCCACGCCATAGCTGTGCCGCGTGACGGCAAATTCTACCATCCGCTGGCGGCCGTCTATCGTGTTTCGGTGCTCAAACATGTGCAGCAACTTCTCGCAGCCGATCGACTGCGTCCTTTTTTTCTGTTTCAAGAACTCGATACGCTGGAAATTCCCGTCGTCCAGCTTCGGCAGGTCGACCCGAATCTCGCCACGCTTGAAAATCTCAATTGTCCTGAAGATTATCGGAAAGCATTCCATGCGATAGGGTTCAATCCACCAACGTAGGATGGGTCAAGCGAGCCCCAAGCTCGCGCCGACCCATCATCTCGACGGGTTGCATCATTCAAACATGACATCGCATTGCGTATGATGGGTCGGCGACGCTTCGCTTTCTTGACCCATCCTACGTTTTACGTTCGCATCTCCACCACCTCCGGGTCGTGCATGTAACTCGCGTCGACGGGATAATTTCGCCAGCGGATCGAGTAATACTTTTCAAACCACTCTTGGATGTCGGTTTCTCGCTCAATGTCGTACGCCGGCTCGACGTACAGGGTTTTGCCGATCGGCGCGTGGCGCATCTCGCCTTGCTCGACGATCACCTGGCCCGACTTGATGACGACCCGCGGCATCTCGAACATCGTCTCTTTGTTTTCGTGCGCGTGTAGATCGTGATATCGGCGTCGGCACCAGGACCAAGATGGCCTTTGTTTTTGAGTCCCAAGATTCTTGCCGGGCCGGCGCGGGTAATGATCGCGATTTCGCTGAGCGTGTATTCCCGTTCGATGTCGGGTAGCGTCGACCGTTTGCCGACGAGTGGGTGGCACGTTTTGAGGACATCTTGCCGATAGGTGCGATCCATCAAAAAACGAATGATCTGCGGATAGGCGAGAAACGAGCCGCCGTTGGGATGGTCGGTGCTCATCACCACCCGCCACGGGTCTTCGACCAGCAGATACCACTCCAGGCCGATCGCCCATTGCAGGGCGTGGACGAGCGACTTGTTTTTGTATTTGATCGGCGTGATGCCGCAACCGGCTTCCATTTCGGTATCACCACTGAACCATTTGCCGCCATAAACGTTCGACAGAAAATAGCCGAGCGGCCCGTCGCCCGTCATGCTCGTTGTTTCGCCGAATAGCACCTGCCCCACGTCGACGGTGATGTTTGCATGCGTGTTGACATACTCGGCCAGCGGCACGACCTTGCTATTAAAAGTGTTTTCGTCGCCGTCGCCGCCGCCGTAGCTGTGAAACTGGATGTGCGTGATGTGCCCTTTGCGACCTTCGAGCGCCTTCATGGTTTCGAGTGTCGTCTCCCAATTGCCCGGCATCCCCAGATTGTTGCAGTGGATGTGCACCGGATGCGGCAGCCCCAACTCTTGGGCGGCGTGGGCAACTTGGCTAATGATCTGTCGTGGCGTCACCTCAAAATGGTCGATCACCGAGTCGAGTCCGTGGACGTTGCCTGCCTGCTTGTGCTTCCAAACTTCGACACCGCCCGGGTTCACCAGCTTCGGCGCGAAACCTTTGGCCGACTTCAATAGCCAAGCAATAAACGCCTTGAGTTTTTGCGGTTCGCCTTGCTTAATCGACTGCATGACGTAATGGTTGTTTCCCATCAACACATAAATGCCCTTGTCGAGACAAGGCGTGTCGTCGAATTCTTCGTGGGCGTGGCGGGCGCCGAGCGGCGGAATCGCGGCATCAAAGGCCGTCGTGTAGCCCAAGCCGGCGTACTTATAACCCGTCGCAAACGTGCTGGGCACGCTGCCCATCGTGCCGCTGTGGGTGATGGCGGTGCGATGGATGTGCTCGGCTTTGCGTTTGTCCTCGGGCCGCATCTTACGGGCGACGTTTACTTTAGGTCCGGCGATGTGGCAGTGCATATCGATGCCGCCAGGCATGACGACCAAGCCGGTCGCATCGATCGTGCGATTGACTGGCTTCGCAGGATCGCTCGGCGATTCGACAATCTTGCCGCCCTCGATCCAAATGTCGCGCACCTCGCCGTGAATGTCGTTGGCGGGATCGTAGACGGTGCCGCGGTAAATTTTTATTAGGTCGGTCATGTAAAAGTCTCACTCAAAGGCGCAGAGACGCAGATTTATGGAAAGGGAGGTACTGCTTATTTGATAAACGCCACTTC
>JAADGD010000260.1 GCA_013152515.1 Planctomycetota bacterium | reverse complement strand
GACGGCACGTGATTTTCTCCTCTCGCCAATTCCCGTTGCGACAACACCCTTGACCTTGAACTACATAACAGGATACGGAGAGCCCAGAGAACAGGACTCTTGATGAGAATCCTCTGTGGTGATTTTTTGTTTTTTTCTCGGAATAAAAGCCGGATAACGTCCAATGACTTACAACCCCAACTTTTTAACCGCCCAGGGCTGGGGTCTAGGATTCAGGGGCCTGGCCATAAAGACCTTTGCTCTACCCCACGTCCCCAAATCCCAGTCCCTAGCCCCAAGGGATTTTGGTAAATTCTCATCTGTCGCTCGCCTTAGCACGGAAATAAGGGCGTTCGGTGGGGAATGCCATTCGTGTGTAGGATGGAGTGGGAGATTTTTTCGACTTTCGCAAGAAAAACGGTAAGAAATTGCACTCGGTTACGACTAATGCGACGGGCAGGGTGTGCAAACTTTTGGAGAGGATTCGATAATTCGATGGCTAGTACGCAGACAAAAGAGCAGATCCAGTCGCAGGATCCGGCCGAGTGGGTCGACCTCTACGGCGATATGCTGTTGAGGTATGCGCTGTCGCGAATGCGAGATCGCGATCTTGCCGAAGATCTTGTTCAGGAGACTTTTTTAGTTGCCTGGAAGAATCGTAAAGAGTTTGCCGGACGATCGCGATTTTCGACGTGGCTGGTGGCGATTTTGCGGAATAAAGTAGCCGACCATTTTCGCCGCGAAGGCCGTCGCAAGTCTTCCTCGCTTGACGAGTCGGAGGGCGAGCCAGAGTCGGAGCCACTGTTTAGCAAATGGGGGAAGTGGAAACGCTCGCCCAAATCGTGGTCGGCTTCGCCTGCCGAGCTCGTGGAGAATCGAGAGTTTTGGGTGGTCGTTGCCGGTTGCCTGGGCGACATGCCAGCGCATTTGGCTTATGTGCTACGGCTACGGGAGTTCAAATCGGCGAAGACCAAAGACATCTGCAGCCTGCTCGAAATTTCCTCGTCGAACGTGTCGGTTCGACTCCATCGCGCGCGGTTACTCCTGCGACGCTGCTTGGAAGAAAAATGGTTTAGCTAACTGAATTCAATCCCTACATACAGAAAGTAGAAACCGCTGATGAACGCTAATAAACGCTGATACATTGGCGTCTTCTTGATCAGCGTTCATCAGCGGTTCATTTTTTCCAAAATTGTGACATTATGAAATGTAGCCACGCCACCAAATTGCTTTCCGAAGCTGAAGAACGGCAACTCACAGGCCGCGAGCGGCTACGTCTACGTTTTCATGTGTTTGTCTGTACAGCCTGCCGTCGATTCAAAAAGCAGTTGGGGCTACTGCGTCTGTTGCTGACAGAAGCCTCGCCAAAAATACTTGCCGCCGTTTATGCCAGCGACGCGACACTTTCGGCGTCGCGACGGCAGGAGATCAAGGCTTTGCTGCGCCGGGCCGCTGAGGAATCGTAGGTCGGCGCGATTTAGCATTGCTTGAAAACTAGGCTATTAGCGCTTTGAATTTGAGTAAACGAAAAACATTTCGTTTTCCTGTAAGGATTAGGCAACCTCTACGACTAACCCCGTGGAAACTTAAAAAACGTCCCGGTCAGGGTGCCTAGGGCGGCTTGTCTGAGAGGGACGTTCATGAGTTAGACGGTTTTCTGAAGAAGTGGTTATCTGAGCTTTAGAAATCGGTCTTATTCCATCTTTGTTTTTGACGCACACGGGGTGCGGCTAATCAGCTTTTTTTCACTGTAGGGGAAGTGCGTATGTATCGTTCGAAAATTATCGCCAGGGGTTTGTTGAGTAGTTTTGTCTTCGCTTGTTTGTGTTCAGTCGCTGCCGCACAGACATCCATTCGCGTAACGGTCACCACGACAGGCCCTGTCGGGCTAGCGCCGGCCCTGGCCGCTTTCAGCGATGGGAGTTACGACATTTTTGACAATGGAGGTACCGCAACGGCTGGCTTAGAGGCATTAGCCGAAGTAGGCGACTTGGGTACGATCCTTGGCGAAGCGTCGACGGCAGGCGCAAACGCCGGGGCGATTGTGGACGGGGGTCCTTTTTTTCCAAGTGGCGGTACGGCCAGTGCAACCTTTAGCGTCGACGCAGCGGACTCCTCGTTTTCGTTTGCCGCGATGATCTTGCCCTCGAACGACTGGTTCATCGGCACCGATAATGCGATCGACATTTCGTCATTGCTGGGTGCGGCGGTCGGAACCTCGCTGCCGACGATTGTGCTTTCCACCGCTTATGATGCGGGGACCGAAGCAGAAGATTTCGCTTTTGGTCCAGGCGGCGGTTTGGTCGGCGTCACGACAGCTTCCATGCCCGGCGGCGGAACTTCTACCAGCAACCCGATCTCGATGGTTTCTGGACCTGATCCGTTTGCCAGCTTTGCGAACCTAGAGCCGGCCAGTTTCGACACGTCGACGATCGATTTCACTGGCGGTTCGATTGCTACGGTCACCTTGACGGTCGTTCCCGAGCCAGCCTCACTAGCTTTGGCAGGGCTGGGCCTAGTCGGTTTGTGCAGCATGAGGCGGCGTAGAAATTAGATCGAGGTTCGAGAAACCAGTTTTCTTGTAGCAGGCCTGGTGGCAACTTGCCGTCAGGTTTGTTTTTATGCGCCGCCTTCGAGCAATAACTGGCATAACCGCTATAATCGCAATTTCGTCTGGCCGGAAGTCGACTCGGTTTGGTCCGCCACGTGGTCTGTTTACGAACTACATTTCAAGTAGACCTTTCTCTTTGTCGCTCAGGAGTTTTACCCGAATGCTAACCCTCGATCCACTGCCTGCCGAGCATTCCGATGCCATTGAGCCAGCGGCTTCGCCCGAAGTGATGTTGGCCGATGGAAGCTGGCTGTCGTTGGCGGGACTAAGCATCGAGCAATTGCAGCAATTGCAGTGGGAGCAAGAACAAAAGTTTGTCCACGCGATGCGGTCGTTACCCAAAGGTTCGCAGGACCGCGCCCTGGTCACTGGCCAAGCCTACGACACGGTCTGCGCCATCCTCGCCGCCCAGTTGCCCGCTGGCGAACCGTTGGTGATGGGACTCGATCCACGGTACTCGCGACTTGTCGTCGAGTTACTCAACCAGCAAATCAACCG
The DNA here is from genome assembly GCA_013152515.1 of Planctomycetota bacterium. Lineage (GTDB taxonomy): Bacteria > Planctomycetota > Planctomycetia > Pirellulales > Lacipirellulaceae > Bythopirellula. Next base: position 748 of record JAADGD010000260.1, on the reverse strand, counting down.
CGGCATCGGTCAACCCTGTTTTTTTGAGATCGGTTACGGCTCGGGTGTGATGCTCAAAGAAGTGAATGATCACGGATTTCCGTCGAGCGGAATTGAAGTTTCGACCACGATGCGCAACGAGGCAATTGGTGTACTCGGCGAAAATTTTTCCGATCGGCTATTGCTTGGCGACTTGCGTGATGTAACGAAGGAGTCGCTACCCAATCGACCGAGCTTGCTTTATTGGAACGACGTGTTCGAGCACATTTGCCCCGACGAAATCTCCGACTACCTCGACAAAATCTACGAGCTACTCATGCCGGGCGGACAGTTAGTGACGATTACGCCGAACTGGTTGCTACGCCCCTCGGACGTAACAAGCGTTTTTTGCCCTCCGCGCACTGAGGCTAACGGATTGCATCTCAAAGAATACCGTCTCGCCGAGGTGACCGCTCTGCTGAAGCAGGCCGGTTTCCGGCGTGTCGCCGCGCCGCTGGTCGTCAGCCGCAAACGCATCTATCAACTAGGCGGCGGTTTTCGTCTGGGCAAACAATGGATCGAGCCGCTGCTCGACAAGCTACCCGTGCGACCAGCGCATCTGCTGTGCCGCGGTTTGGGTCTGTCGTGTACGATCGCGACGAAGTAGATCTTCGAGATGGGCGATCATTAAGGGGAATTCGGCGTACAGCAATTCGTCGAATCGTCGCTGACTTGGTTCCAAGGCATTCGGGCGATCACCATCGCCATCGGGCAGGTGTCGGTAACGCCA
>JAADGD010000241.1 GCA_013152515.1 Planctomycetota bacterium | reverse complement strand
CGGCTATTGGGCGTATATTGCTGTCTACAGCAAACTCTCTAGCAGCAGCCGGATTTTGCGGAGTTCGGCGCGGTGGTCGTAGTCGTCGAGTGGTGGGACATGGGCGGACAGGGCGCGGTCGTACTTTTCGTGGGCGAGTTGGCTGACCAGCTTGCCGTAGTCGATATCGCCTTGGCCGATGCGGACGTGCATGTCTGTTTTGGTCGAGTCGCGAAGCTGGACGTGATAGACGTACGGCATCACTTTGGAGAAATCGCGTCCCTGGCGTGGGCCAGTGATATAGTGCGTTGGATCGAGGCAGAGGCCCAGGCCTTTGACGTTGTCGCAAAGCACGGTCGCGGTGTCAGGGTCTTCGGTCATGCAGCCAATTTGCGTTTTGAGCGCGACCAAGCAGCCCTCGAACGAGGCGATTTTCACCAGTTCGCGCAACCGCTCGATCTCGGCGTTGAACGGTGTGCCTAGCTCGGCAGCGGGGACAATCAGCGGTACGACCTTGAGCGCCTTGGCCAATTTGCAGCAGGCGGCGAATTGCTGGTAGTAGAGTTCGCCCTCCAACGGGCGGCCCTCGACCGTTTGTTCGATACTCAGTGCCGCGACGGCCAGACGCTGGGTATCGCGGCAACGATCGATAGCAGAATCGAGATTGGCCAGCACCTCCGAGGGACGAATCCAACTGTTTCCCTCCTCGTGGATCGGCAGTTCAATCGAGGAAAACTCAAGATCGACCAACCTAGAAGGGGCTTCTTCTTTGGCACTTGCCGGAAAACACTCAATCGACGCACAGACGAACAACGCGAATACTCCTTTTTTACTCGCCCCAAAACGGACGGGGCTCAACTTCTCAAGACAACTTCTATGCGTACTGTAGCGGTTATCGTGGGTTTGTGGCAACAGCACGCAGTGCAAATGACGAATTCCGAATGACGAATGACGAAAAACGGGCTGCTTTCGTCAATCGTCATTCGGAATTGCCGCCTCGCGCAGGCGAACTGAAAAGTCACTTTTCTCCCCTACCTACAAGACTCTAACCACAACGACACAACGGACACAACGTGCCAGCTATCTGTCAATGCGTGCGTTGTGTCCGTTGTGTCGTCGTGGTTCATTTTTCAGTCCTTGGCTAGAAATTAGGACTTTACAGTTCTCCTGACCGCCTTGCGGCCCGTTGTTGCCTGGAATTGCTAGCTCAGTAGAATGGAGGGGATTCGGTTCTCCCCAACTCGTTTACTCTTTGGAGCTTTCGTCATGTCGACCCTGCCGCCCCCAGATTCCGCCGGTGGCTCGCCGCAGCCATTTTCTGCCCAGACAGCGGCTGCCGCGCCGCAGATTATTGTGCAACAGCAGGCCAGTGCTCTGGGACGCTACGGCAAATTCGTGCTGATCCTGCTCGGCATGTCGGTGATGGCCCTCTTTGGCCTGACGTCAGCCTATCAGAGCTATTTCAGCCCGCCAGGTGGGCCTCAGGAAAAATACCATTCACTCATCAAAACGGCTCAAGAAAAAATCGCTATCGTCGATGTTTCGGGCACGATCATGGAAGGGGACGGATTTGTCAAGAAACAACTCGACTTTATTCGCGAAGACGAGGATGTCGTGGCAATCGTGCTGCGCGTCGACTCGCCCGGTGGTACGGTCACGGGCAGCGACTATCTCTACCATCACATTCGCAAGCTGTGCGAAGATCGCGATCTACCGCTGGTCGTGAGCATGGGCAGCATTTGTGCTAGCGGTGGCTACTACCTTGCGATGGCGGTCGGCGACGAAGAAGACGCGATCTTCGCTGAGCCGACGACTTGGACCGGGTCGATCGGCGTGGTGATCCCGCATTACGATTTTTCGGGGCTGCTCGAAAACTGGGACATCAAAGACGACTCGATCGCCAGCCACAAATACAAACTGATGGGCAGCCCAACGCGTAGTCTCAACGAAGAACAACGGGCCGAAGAACGTGCGCTGTTCCAGGAGTTGGTCAACCTGAGCTTTGAGGGTTTCAAAGACATCGTGCGTAGCGGACGGCCCAAATTCCGCGCCGACGATGCCGCGCTCGACGCGATAGCAACCGGCCAAATTTTTACGGCCAAACAAGCTCGCGACAAAGGACTTGTTGACAAGATCGGATTCATCGAAGACGCCATCGAGCGCGCTGCCGAGCTAGCAGGCCGCGACCTCGACTCGGTACGCTGCGTCAAATACGACGAGCCGACGCCTTCGTTGGCAACGCTGCTCAGCAGCGCCAAGTCGAATCCACCGAGCCTGCTCGGCGCCGATTTGCGGAGTTTCTTGGATATGACCGCGCCGCGAGCATATTATTTGTGTACGTGGCTGCCGTCGGTGTTGTCGAATTCCAAACCATGAAGAATGTGACATCACTTTACGAAACGCCGAACCGCGCCCGTAAGGAAGCGTCAAACCGAGCCAGACGCCTGTCGGATCGCTCCCTAACGGGCGCGTTCGGTAGAAGGTTTCAATTTCCAATTCCATACAGGTCCTTCCCATCACCGACACGCCCCATCTACTGAACGCTATCGACGAAACGCTTACTGCTTTCTCTAGCGACCGCGACTTGCCCAAGTTTCGGCGGCAACAGGTGCGCGAATGGTTGTTTAAGAATCGAGCGACCGACTGGGAGCAGATGACCAACTTGCCCAAGGCGTTGCGAGGCGATTTAGCCGAAAATCTGCGTCTGTGGACGACCGAGATTGTGCGGCACACGCAGGCTGAAGATGGCACCGAAAAGCTGCTGCTGCAATTGGCCGATGGCGGGCAGGTCGAGTGTGTGCTGCTTCGCGACCGCGTCCGGCGGACCATTTGCATCAGCACGCAGGTCGGCTGCGGGATGGGCTGCGTCTTTTGTGCTAGCGGGCTGGACGGGGTTGATCGCAATCTCACTACAGGCGAGATCGTCGAGCAAATTTTACGACTGCAACATCTTTTGAATGCCGAGGAGCGGCTGAGCCACCTCGTCGTGATGGGCATGGGCGAGCCGCTGGCAAATCTCGACGCCCTGCTGCCAGCGCTCGAAGAAGCACACCGCCCCGATGGGCTAGAGATCAGCCATCGGCGGATTACGATCTCGACCGTCGGTTTACCCGCGTCGATCGAACGCCTTGCGCGGACGAATGCTAGCTATCGCTTGGCCGTTTCGCTCCATGCGCCGAACGACGAGCTGCGCAACCAACTCGTGCCGATCAACGAAAAAATCGGTCTCGCTGCGATTCTCAAATCGGTCGACAATTACTTTGCTGTCTCGGGACGACGGTTGACGTTTGAGTATGTGTTGTTAGCCGACTTGAACGACGACCCACAACATGCTCGGCAACTGGCGCGGCTGCTCAGTGGTCGCGAGGCGCTGCTGAACGTCATTCCCTACAACCCGGTCGCCGGGCTGCCGTACCAAACGCCGAGCCACGCGCGGCAAACAAAGTTCCGCCAAATCCTTGAAGCTGGCGGCGTCCGCGTCCAATTTCGCCACCTCAAGGGAGACCACATCGACGCGGCATGTGGACAACTACGCCGATCGCAAACCAGTCAACCAGTGGTCGAGTTAGGCTAAGTCGTCTTGTCGAGCGGCAAGGCGGGTTCGCCGTTGTCGAGCCTCTTTTGCAACTGTTGAAGACGTTTTTCGAGTTGCTCCATTCGTTTCCTGAGTGAATCCTCCTGCTGCTCAAACGGGCTGCGCTGCGCTCCACCTCGGGGCCGAAAATTGCCAAGCTCTCGCGGTAACACTCCTTCCAACTCGGCCTCAAGATCACGAAGCCCGAAAGCGCCGCCAAAACCTTGCTCATTGTTTTGGCCGCTGAGCATCCGCTCGACAAACGGTCGGACCTCGTCGGGCAATTGTTGAAGCGATT
>JAADGD010000310.1 GCA_013152515.1 Planctomycetota bacterium | reverse complement strand
TGGCACCGACACCAATGAGACGGGCACGTACCACTATCTGGCAACCGACCAAGTACGGTTTTATGCAATCGACGCCGAGCAACTTTCTGCCCACGCCGGTGGCGGAGGTTACGGCTGGGGAAATTGGCGTGACGGTGCCGAGCCAGAGCCGCTGCCACTCGACCAAGTCCCTGCACTTGTCCTCTCCGAAATTCTGCGTGATGTCGACTTATTCGTCGGAGTGGCGAGCGTGGGTAACGATCCCAACTGGCAAGATGGCGGTCCCGAGGGCCAACATCGCGATTATTGGCACGACTATTCTTTTGGCGACCTCTCGGTAACGGCGAAAACGCGTCGCGAAATTTTGGAGCGGCTCGTCCCTCGGCTCAAAATCGCCGAGCGATGTTCTTTTGACGAAAAATTTCTCATCGTACGAGGCGATCGGCGGACGTACAAAATCCATCTTGGATCCTCGAACATCCTGATGGAACCCAACGATCAGTACCTCTGCATCGTGCCAGGACGTGGAGCAGGGCCGGGCGACAAAATTTTTCTGCCTTTCGAGGGAGACCAACGGCTCGCCGTCATTCTGAGCAAGGCCTTCATGCTGGCCGACGACAAAAAAATCAAAGACGCGACGATTCTCAGCCAAATCGGGGAGTAAAAAGAGGGTTAAAAGGGGACATTCCACTCAGTATCGCAGCTCTACTGCGAAACAGTTGAAACAGACGGTGCGTTCAGAATCTCTAACTTCAAATTCCTAAACCGTACTTCCATCGGGCCGCCGGAGTGAATTTGTAACGCAAAAATGCCGCGGCGTTCGCCTGCGGGGTCGTCGAGGTCGACGCAGAGTTGGCCGTTGAGCCAAGTTTGGATTTTGGGGCCGTCGGCAAGGATTTCGTACTTGTTCCACTCGCCTTTCTTGACGTGGCTTTCGCCTGACTTGTCCCACAGGATGGCTCGCCCATGTTCTTCGTAGAGTTTTCCCCACCAGCCGACGCCGATGTCGGCTTGGTAGCCGGCGACGCCAGCGTTGTCGCCCAGTGGTTTGCTGCGAAATTGTACGCCGCTGTTGCCGACGTTGTCCAATAGTTTGACTTCAAATGTTAGGCGGAAATCTTCGGCGGTCAGGTCGCTGATGAGAAAGGAATTTTGCTCGATGCCGGGCGACTTGCCGACGATCTCGCCGTTGGCGACCGACCAAAGCGTAGTGTCGCCGCGCCAGCCGGTGAGATCGCGGCCGTTGAAAATCATGCTGGCATTGTCTGGGGTCGCGAGCATCGAAACTTGCGATTTCCCGCGCAAGTACGCAAACAGTGAGGAAATTTCTTGAGGTGAGAAGGGCTTGAGCTGGTTCTCGGGCATCATCGAGATGTCGTTGGTCATGCGTTCTTCGATTTCTTCTTTGGGCAGCACGATTGTTTCTGTCGCACTGCGGATTGTCATCGACCTATCGTCCTCGGCGGTGATAATGCCGGTGAGAACACGACCACTGTCGGTGACGACGGTTGACGAGCGGTACTCCTTAGGTATCAAGGCGCTGGGATCAATGACATTGGACAACAGATAGTTGACGTCGGCTCGATTCGAGCCGGTCAGATCAGGCCCAACCGTGTCGCCTACGGCATAGAGCTTGTGGCATTGTTGGCAGGTCTTGGCAAAGATCGCGCGGCCTAAATGCGGGTCGACATTCGCGTCCAGAGCCGTCACAGCGAGCATTTGCCGAAGCTTCCGAATTTGCTTTGCTTTATCTGCGGGCGTATTACGAACGCTTCCCCACATGTCGGTTAAGAGTTTTGTGGCGCGCTGATCTTTGAGATTGTGAATTTGTCGCACAAGATCCGCCGAGAGATCGGTCTTGGCAATGCTTCCCGCAGCGACCGCTTGCAGCATGGGGATGGCATAAGTTGCTCGCGAAGCGAGTGTCGCCAAAGCTCGTTGCCGTTCATTTTGCGGTAAGTCTGAGTAAAGACTCAACAAGGTATTGGGCGTGGACGGATGGTCGTATCTAGCCAGCCCGCTCAGCGCAAGGTCGCGAAGCGCCGGCTCGTGCAGCAACTCTTGCAACGTGTTGACCAGTTCAGGATCTTGATCCGCCAGCAAAACATTCAGAGCGGCACGACGCACGTTGGTAGCGGCCTCTTGGGAACGAACCAATTGCCGTAGCGACTCGATCGAGGGACGGTGTCCAAACGTTACGCCCAAGGCGGCCAGTTGGCGACGCACTTGTGGATGCTCGCTTGAGGCGAGTTTTTGATAGACTTCGGGCCATTGGTTGGGAGAATCGACACGTCGTTGTCCGGCGAGCGACTTCCGCAGCGAGGCCAAAATCGCAATGCGTTCGCCATCGTCGGTTGATTTGCCGAGTGCGCCGACCAGCAAAGGCAACGAGGACGCAGCATCAAGGTTGCCGATCCGTCGCAGCATAAAATCGCGTACCAAAGGAATTGTCTTGCCACACGACAAGCCCAACGCCAGCGCTCGCGCTGGGTCGACCTCTGCCAGTGGCTCGGCGGCGTACCAAACCATCAGCGGTAGATTGTGATCTTGAGCATCCTCGGCATGACTGGCTAGCGCGGCCACGATATCCCAACGTCTGTCGGGAGCGACACGTTGCAGGGCCGAGGCGAGGTAAAGTCGCACCACCGGCGAAGCATCGTCGCGCGCCATCTGTGCCATTTGTTCGAGGAAAGCACTCTCAATCTCCTCATTTTCGAGAGCCAGTTGAATCGTCCAAGCACGCACGTAAGGGCTCGCATCGGCGAGCAACTGGTCACGGAGCGCGCCATCAATTCCACCAGTCACGTGTAGCGCCCAGGCGGCACGCAGACGGCGCGACTCTTGAGCGTGGGAGGTCGCGACTTCGACCAATCGTTGGCGGGCGGCTACGTCCAAGGGGCCTTTCGCGGCGCGCTCTTGCAACACACGTCGAGAATGACGGACGAACCAATCGTTTTTGTGTAGGACCATCTCGGCCAATTCGCGATCCGTTTTTTGGCTGAGATCGACAGTGAAGGTCTCGGATTTTTTGCCCGGTTGACGATATTGGATTTTGTAGATGCGACCGTTGCTACGATCGTGAACACTCGCGTCGCCGTGGTGGCAGGCTTGCATGTCGTACCAATCGATCACGTAGACTTGGCCGTCTGGTCCGTAGCGAAGATACAACATCTGTGAGGCGAGATCCTGAGTCAGCAAGAAATCGGCACCATGTTTGCCCACGAATCCCGATCCGTGCGGAACGAGGATGTCTGCGTTGAGCCGCTGACCGTGAATGTTGTTCATGATGATCTGATCGCGGTATTTGTCGGGCCACTCCCCCCCTTGGTAGATCATCGCCCCAGCATGTGCATGGCCTCCTCCAGCCGCATCCGATTTTCCATTTCCTTGGTGGCTCCAATCGCCCAGGAAGTGCCGATGATCGGCGATTGTTTTGATGTCGTCGTAGGTGTGCTTGTTAAAATGCGAGCCTGCTTGCCGTTGGTAACGGGCACCCTGAATAATGTGATACAGATGGGGAATCACGCAGGCGGTCGCAATGGCTTGGCCGCGGTCGTCGAAATCGACGCCCCACGGGTTGCTTGTGCCGTGGGCGAAAATATCGAACTCGTGACGCGTCGGATGGTAACGCCAGATGGCGGCGTTGAGCGGAGTTCGCTCTTCGTTAGGCGTGCCCGGTTTGCCGACGCGAGAATGGGTGAAGACGCCGTGGCAGCCGTAGAGCCATCCGTCGGGGCCCCAAATAAAGGCATTGAGTGTTTCGTGCGTGTCCTGGTAACCCCAGCCGTCGAGTAAGATTTCGGGCTCGCCGTCAGGGATGTCGTCGCCGTTACGATCGGGAATAAACAGCAAGTAGGGAGCCGCGCCGACCCACAC
>JAADGD010000081.1 GCA_013152515.1 Planctomycetota bacterium | reverse complement strand
AGGGTTCAAAGTCAAGCGAATCGATGGGCCGTCGCTTTACTTTGGCACATCCTACGGACTTGTTAGACATAAAAGGTTCCTGACACCTTTTTACTCCTCGGAAGATGAAGCCAAAGCAGATTTGCAGGTCGTAGGATGGTGCCGCTAGGCCCATCGTATCAAAGGGTTCAAAGCCAAGCGAATCGATGGGCCGCCGCTTCGCTTTGGCTCATCCTACGGACTTGTCAGGCATAAAAGGTTCCTGACACCTTTTTACTCCCCGACCAACGGAAGGTCGATAAACGGTGCGAAGACGAGTTTGTCCATTTCAGTCAGGTAACGACCAAGGTAACCCGACGGCGGCCACGTGATGTTGATTTCCGCCCGATCCGCCGCTCGGGTTCACCGCATGGTTATGCTCTTCGCAGCGACACTTGCCGCACTTACAAATCATCTGCTCGATAACGAGATAGCTTGGAAGTGAAGGGCTCTGTGTCGATTGCCGCCAACTTCACTCCTGACGAGACGGCCAAATCACGAACCTCCTCGGTGGTGTCCGCGGAAACCAGATAATGGATCATATCGCAGATTCGTAGAACGTGGGCTCTATGAGAGCTATCGGGCCACCAGCCAATACACGCAGCCATCTCGGCGGCAAGCAATTTATTCTCTTCTCGGTAAGAGGACAAGCCATGCGGATAGTCCACCAGATACCTTTGGAATTCAAAGTGAAGGGCCAACGACCATGCAAATGCTTCATTCGCGTCTGAAAGCATATTGACGATGCGCCTGTCCAAGATCTCATCCTGGAAATGGTAGACAGCGTTGCGACACCGGCGAAGCATGTCTTCATTTTCCGGATACAGGGAGAGCAGTTTGTCGATTTTTGGATCCTTGTGGCCGATCTCCTTCCATCCTTCGAGAACAACGCGCAGGGCAGCGAACCAATGAGCTGTCACCCCAATAACCTCAGCTTCCAGTGTATCTTCCGATAGCCTACTGAATTGTCCGAACTGCAGTTCGCACCAGTGGACATACTGCCCCCAAGCAACGAGTTTCATTATCTGGGAGCTAGCCATCTTGCGACACTCTTTCTTGTACAAGCATAACTTGTTATTACTGGGGAAATCCCCAAATAAACAGGGGATAAGCGACTCGTTTGGGAATTTCCTCAATAAACACAGCCCATATTGTAGCAAAATCGAACGATGTAATCGATGCTACGAGCAACCTATTGCGTACCATCGGGGAAAAAAACCGACCGCAGGCAGTTTATCCTCCGGCAGAGCCGAGGGCTACGTGCCCGTTGCCTAAGCGTTCGATGCGTACGCGCTCGATGCGGCGTTTGGAAGCTTCGACCACGTTGATGCGGACTTGATCTTGCCAGACTAATGATTCGCCCACTAAGGGCACGCGGCCTAGTTCGGTGAAAACAAAACCGGCGATCGTGTCGAAATCGCCGTCGTCGGGCAATTCCAGTTTCATTTTTTCGTTAATCACGTCGACGTGCGTCCGTCCCAGCGCTTCGTAGCTGCCATCGTCTAGCTGTCGAATCTCTTGCTCCACCTCGTCGTCGTACTCGTCGACGATTTCGCCGACGATTTCTTCCAAGACATCTTCGATCGTCACGAGTCCCGAGACGCCTCCATATTCGTCCAGCACGATCGCAATGTGCGTGCGTAGTAACTGAAACATCTGCAACACGTCGTCGACCGGCTTTGTCTCTGGGACGAAGACCGGCTTGCGCAGCAAATCGCGAATGGGCGTGCGCGAGCTGGGGTCGCCGGTAGCTAACTCAGGCAACAGATCTTTGCTGTAGAGGACGCCGATAATATCATCGCGGTTCGCCTCGAAGACGGGGATGCGTGTGTGCCCTGCCTCGATCACATCGGCCACGATTTCGTCCCACGGCATATCGACCTGTACCATGTGCATGTCGGTTCGCGGCGCCATGATCTCCGAGACATCGGCATCGCCCAGTTCAATCACGCCTTCGATCATTTCGCGAGCATCTTCTTCGAGCAATCCGCCCCGGTGGCCATCGGAGACGATCGCGCGGATTTCTTCTTCGATCGTTTCTTCATCGACATTCTGGGGGGTACGTCCGGCGATTCGGTGCAGGGCGATATCGAAAAATTTCGCTCCCATAGTAAGCGGCGCCGCCAGCCCTGCAAGCACTCTCCACAACGGCCAAGTGAGGAACAAAAACTCCTCTGCAGAGAGTCGCGACAACGTCCAAGGCAACCAAGTCACGGTTACGGCTAGCACCAGCCCTAGACCACCCGATATCGCAAACAGCTCGACCCAAGAGCCACTCGAAGTTAGAATCTCCCAGCGCCCGGCCGCCCACCAACCGCCAGCCACAATTGCTAGCGACGTGCTGAGTATGGCAATCATCTCCACGCCGAGGGCGATCGTTTCATGCAGCCGCAAAATTTGGCTAAATCGTTCTGGTTGTCCCCGCCGCTGAGCAATTTCTTCGAGGTCGTGCCGCGAGAAGTTTCGCAACGCACGCATTCCCAAACTGCAAATCGCTGTCGCGACTAGCGCGAAGAAGCTCGTCCAAAATAACTGCGAAGTACTCACGAAGGCAGTACCTCGCTGGAGGATTTTTGAGTTGCCGTATCGTTCGACCAACGCGTCGCACCGTCAGGCAAGGCAATGTTCAATCGACGCAAGTGCTCCGCCTCGGCGGCACGCATGGCGACGATTTCCTCTGGCTGCTGATCGCGAAAGCCGACCAAGTGCAAGGCACCGTGAATGACGTAGAGCAACAGTTCGTTGTGTGCAGACCAGTCATACTCCGACGCATGCTGCGAAGCGGCGTCGGTGCTGACGATCAATTCACCTTCGAGATAGGGCTCGCGATCTTCTAAGACAAAGCTCAACACGTCGGTCGGATAATCGTGCTGGAGGTACTGCCGATTGATCGCGTGGATGGTCGGGCCGTCGACCACGGCAACGCTAATAGTCCCCGAGGAGTAGGGAGACTCGTCGAAGACCGCGCGGACAGCGGCTTGCAATGGCGCCGCATCAATGGTCATCGTCGACTGCTCAATGGCAACCAATACGCGCAGGGCCGGTTCCGGAGGTTCCCCGTCAGGTTCGGACGGCAGCTCTTCGGAGAAAGTTTCAATGGTCATTGCTTTTTTGTTGTTTGGCTCCCGCTCCCTTACGGTCGGGGTTCGCTTTTTTTGTTGTTTTTCTCCCGTCCCTTACGGTCGGGGTTCGCTTTTTTTGTTGTTTTTCTCCCGTCCCTTACGGTCGGGGCTCGCTTTTTTTGTTGTTTCCTACGCTGTTTCTTGTCCTGGGTACTTGACGCGCCCGTGGTAAACGGCCGTGAGCGATTTTACCAAACTCTCGCCAACTTTGCGCACTTCTTCCAAAGTCAGCCCACAGTCGTCGAATTGACCGTCGAGGAGGCGTTTTCTCGACAGTTCTTCGACGATACTCTCGATCCGCGAGGGGGTCGGTTCTTTGAGTGCCCGACTGGCACTTTCGACCGCGTCGGCCAACATCAACACGCCCGCCTCTTTGGTTTGCGGTTTGGGCCCAGGATAGCGAAACGAACTCTCGTCGACTTCGGCACTTTCGGGGTCTTTGTTTTGTTGTTCGCTAGCTTGACGATAAAAGTATTCGACCAGCGTCGTGCCGTGATGCTGCTGGATAAAGTCGATAATCTGCTCAGGCAACTTTTCTTGCCGCGCAAGGTCAGCGCCATCTTTCACATGAGCAATAATCACCAAGGTACTCATCGCAGGCACGAGAGAATCGTGACGGTTGTCGCCCGAGCTTTGGTTTTCGATAAAGTAACCAGGCTTGAGCATTTTTCCGATGTCGTGGTAGTAGGCACCCACACGGACGAGCAGGCCTCGTGCCCCGATCGATTCGGCTGCCGCTTCGGCGAGCGAGGCGACGGTAATCGAGTGGTTGTAGGTTCCCGGCGCACGACGGATCAATTCTTGCAAAAGTGGTTTGGCCGGGTCGCCGAGTTCAATTAAGCTCAGGTCGGTCTGCACACGGAAAACTTTTTCAACCGTCGGCAGCAAGACCGTCATCAAGGCCCCCGCGATGAGCGACCACAGCGCCAGCGTAAAGCCACTGACCCATAACACGGACCAAGGTTGGCCGTACAAAGTCCCCACTCCGAGGGTCGTGAGCAAAGCCACGCCCGCAGCGACGAGTCCCACAGTAAACAGCTTGCTGCGCGTACGAACCTCCTTGAGAACGATCACTGCCCCAGCGACTGTTGCCATCAACACAAGTGCTTCTGGCATGTCGTGTCCCATCGAAACAGAAATAATCAGCGTCACGCAGGCCGACAGTAATAAGGCCATTTCCTGCTGGTAGGCAACCGTTAACGTCATCGCCAATAGCAGCAGAGCGATGACATCGGTTCCCCATTGATATCGGTTCGCGACGCAGCCAAGTACGACCGTGAGCGACGCCAGGGAGAGCAAGGAGACGAACCGTGGTAACTCCGTAATGGCTTTTGGTTCACGCGTGAGGATATAAAAACCGCAAAGAGTGTACAGCGCAACATACATTCCTAACATCGCCAATGTCCGGCGGATTCGAGGCCCAAGTTCGGACTTCTCGATTTTTGCCTCGTACTCCAAACGCAGCAGTTCTAGTGATTCGCTAGTGAGCGGTTCGTTCGCCCGCGCCAAGGTATCTTCGCCAGCATGAAAAGAACGAGGGACCTCGGGTGTTTCTTGAGCGGCCTCCTCTTGCGCTTTTCGCGTCGACTCAAGATCGAGCGACAGCGTGGTCATCAATCGAGGTCGCAGCCAGGCGAAGGTGCGTTGGGCTACCTCCGCAGAGGCGAGCTTTTCGTTGAGCGCCGTTTGCAGCCGGGCAGCCGCATTTTCGATCCGCACATCCGCAACATCGCGCCCCGCCGAAGCACCAAACCCTTCGCCCTCCGGAGCACGCGATCGAATGAAAATTTTCTCGAAATTGAGATCTTTATGTTCCACGGGCAATTCTTCGAGCAAACCCCATTGCTCAAACGGTGCCATCACCTCTGTCAAACGTTCGCTAAACACTTCCATCGCGTTTTCTTCGGCAAACGCTTTCCGAAACCGTTCGAATTGAGCCTGACGCTCGTCGGGCGTCGGGTCGGGTGTTCCCGCAGCTAGTGGCGGCTCGAATTCTTGCCACAGTTTTGGATCGACCTCCGAGAGCTTCTCAGCCAAAAGCAGCTTCGATATTTCGCTGCTCAGTTGCGCCCGCAATTGAATCAACGGTACAGGATCGTGGTCATACATCGCCATCGCCAGCCGACGGGCCCGATCACGCTCTGCTTGGGTTGCTTCCTGATCGATTTGCTCAAAATCGACACTAGCAACAATATCTCGTGCTGGAATCTCGTCGAGGCGGTAGTCGAAGGGCGGGTCCCACCCCCGCGTAAAGGCCAGCAACATCACAGCCACGAAGCCACACAACGCCAACCGCAAAAGCACGCTGCCACGGCGCAGCTGCCCCAGCAGCGTCCCGAAAGTTCCTGGCGGAAGCTCCACGGTCGCCACACGTTGTTGACGAGTTCGAGTTGGATTGACGTTGGACATGGAAAAGAGGCTAGAGGCTAGAGTCCAGAGACTAGAGGCAGATAATGTGACATTACTTTTTCTTTTTCGAGCCTTCCTCGTAGGCACGGACGATCTCTTGCACGAGTCGGTGGCGGACGATGTCTTTGCCCGACAAAGCCACTTTGGCAAAACCTTCGATGTTTCGCAATCGGGCCAACGCATCGATCAAGCCGCTCTTGGTATGCGGAGCCAAATCGGTCTGCGAGGTATCGCCCGAAACGACGACCTGCGAACCTTCGCCCATGCGAGTGAGAAACATCTTCATCTGCGAAACCGTCGTGTTCTGTGCCTCATCCAAAATAATAAACGCGCGATTGAGCGTCCGACCACGCATGTACGCCAGCGGCACGACCTCAATCACATCTTCGTCCATGTAGTGACGCATTTGATCAAAGTCCATCATTTCGTTCAGCGCATCCAGCAAGGGACGCAAATAGGGATTGATTTTTGCTTCCAAATCACCTGGCAAATAACCGAGACTTTCTCCCGCTTCGACCGCCGGTCGGACGAGGATAATCTTGCGAATTCTCTGCGCCTGCAAAGCTTCGACCGCCGTGGCAACCGCCAAATACGTTTTGCCTGTGCCTGCGGGACCCGTACAAAAAACCAGGGCATTGTCGCGGATCGCCTGAACGTAGTCTGCTTGGCCACGTGTGCGCGGATGAATTGACCGCCCACTACCAACGCCAATCGGATCGGTCGAGAGCGCATTCTCTCCGTTCGCCACTCGCCGGATCACTTGCGAAACCGCCTCAACGTCGAGCGAACCACTTTGCCGAAGTCGCATCCGCAACTCTTCCAAAACGGCCGTCGCTTGGATGACATCATTCTCCTCGCCTTGGACGAGGATCTTGCCGTCGCGGGTCGAAATGTTGGCCGGAATCGCGCTGTGGATGAGCTTGAGATGCTGATCCTTGGTGCCAAGCAGGAGGACCAAATTTTCGGCAGTGCCGATCGAGATTGTAGATTCAATCATGTATTGGGCGGCCGCACACTGGCTACCGCTGCGTGACAAACGAAGTGCCCCTGTTTCATGAGCAACTATACCTTAGCAACTATACCTAATCATCCCCGTCAGAGGCTAGCCGTCTGTAACTCGATGGACGTAAATGCTTGGTAGCGTTGGGTTTATAATGTTTGTGCGGATTTTCCTGGGGACCGACTCTACGGGACGGTTGGCCAATTCAATACCCCAACAGCCCACTCATCCAACAAAAATACGCCACAGGTGCCGCCACGAGAAGCGAATCGAGCAAATCGAGCACCCCGCCAAACCCGGGTAGCCAAGTGCTTGAATCTTTGACGCCGGCATCACGCTTGAAGAGCGACTCGGCCAAATCACCCAAAATGCCTGCGCAACTGACTACCATCGCATAGACCAACACCCCAACGAGCCAAGACAGCCCGTCTCGCTCGCTTACGATGCCTAGCTTGCTTGCCAAAGGCCCCAGTGCCAACCAAGCTCCCACGACGGCAAAGACCAGCCCACCCACCACTCCTTCCCAAGTCTTGCCGGGGCTTAAAACTGGCGCCATTTTGTGACGTCCCCACAAACGGCCTGCTGTGTAGGCGCCGATATCGGTCGCTTTGACTACGACGATCATCGACAGCATCGCTAACAATCCGCCGCGAGACACGTCACCAGCCACGGGTAACAAACGTAGCTGAACCAAAAAGCCTAGCAACCCACCGACATAAAGTATGGACAGCGCCGCAGCGCCGAGGTTTGCCATCGTTTGGCCCGGCGCGGTATAGCGGCGCATCTCACCGACCAGCGCGACGAGCAGTCCCGCAGCTAAACCACAGGCGAGCCAGCCGAGCCGACCTACGTGGCAATCGGTAGGGTATTGCTGCCAAGCGATCGGGGCACACGCAGCCACCAGCGGCAGCAAAGTTCCCAGATAAACCGCCCAGGCAAGTGGATTACTACCGCCAGCGCGAAACATTCCGAGCATCTCTTGCGTAGCGAGCAAGCACAGCACGACCGCCAGCGGCACGAGCCAAATCCCCGGACGTGTAGCCTGCGCATCAGCCCAGCAGAGCGCCGCCAAAAGCGCTATTATCAACGGGCCTAAAATCAATCGCCAGCGTAGCACAGGTAACCATCATTTTGTGAAAAGAGACTATAGCGAAAAGAGACTATAGCGAAGAGAGACTATGAGGAACCATTACTTCCGCCTTTTTCAAGGTTTGCGTTCGATATGTTCACTTCAATACCAGTGACCAACAATAAATCCAGAATGTTAAAATCGCCTTTCGATTCACCGTAAATAATCAATGTGCGACCCTTGGGATGATGCGAAATAAAATCGCGATGCGGTACAGAAAAACTTCTTCCGTCGGCCAGATGTACGGTGAAAGGCTGGAAAGGCTGCGCATCATAAACCTTACGTAGCTGCTCAATTGTCATCAGGTTGATCTCCGGAGAAGGAAACGTCGATGGAGTTCCCTAATTCTACTCGCAAGCTATCTCAGTGACAAACCAATTACTTCGTCAGCCCACCAAACTTTCGATTCCTGCTCGCGAAATCGCAAATTGCCTCGTGCAGTGTCTCTTCGTCAAACTCTGGCCAACATTTTTCGGTGACCCAAATCTCTGCGTAGCTAATTTGCCACAACAAAAAGTTGCTGATTCGCATCTCGCCTGCTGTACGAATCAGCAAGTCAGGATCCGCAGAACCGCTCGTGTACAGGTGATTGCTAATCGTCTGTTCGTTGATTTCGTTGACGCTCATCTTCCCTGCAGCGACCTGACTGCCAATCGCTCGTACCGCGTCGACCAGCTCAGCACGTCCGCCGTAGTTGATCGCCAGATTGAGCCACATCCCATCGTTCGAGGAACTCATCGTCACGGTTTGGTCGAGTTCTGCGAGGACTTGCTCAGGGATGTTGGTCCTCCTACCGAGCATACGAACGCGAACATTGTTGTCCATGATCGTCGTTCGTTCTTCGATCATGTATTGTTCGAGTAAGTGCATCAGAAAGTCGATTTCCTGCTGCGGTCGCTTCCAGTTTTCGCTCGACAGACAGTAAAGCGTCAGTTGCTCGAGTCCAAGCCGCGAACATTCTTCCGTGATCTTTCGGACCGAAGCGACACCACACCGATGCCCTTCAATGCGCGGCAAACCTTGCCGCTGAGCCCAACGACCATTGCCGTCCATAATCACCGCCAAATGACGCGGCCACCGCTCACGCGGGACTTCGAGCAACGTAGCAGGAGTTTTTTTGCTTTCCGTCATGGGGATTTAGTGGGCACTCTCTACTGCCCACTCCCTAATGTAATCGTCTGGCTGCGGGCAGGCCCGACCGAAACCATTGCAACCGGCACGCCTATTAGCTCGCTCACACGCTGAATATACGCCAAAGCATTGGCCGGCAAATCGTCCCTCGACGTTGCCTGTGTGAGATCTTCGTGCCAGCCAGGGAGTGTTTCGTAGACCGGTTGCACGCGGCGCAAGTCGTCCACATGGCTAGGAAATTTCTTCGACTGCTCACCGTCAAGTTCGTAGGCGATGCAAATTTTCAGCTCGTCGAATCCGCTTAAAACATCCAGCAACATCAAACAAATCGAATCAACTCCGCCCAGTCGCGTCGTGTAGCGAACCGCCACCGCGTCGAGCCATCCGCAACGACGCGGTCGCTTGGTGACCGTGCCATACTCGTTGCCTTGATCACGAATCCTTTGCCCAATTTCGTTATCCAACTCCGTCGGAAAAGGACCACCGCCTACGCGCGAAGTGTACGCCTTCACAATGCCAATCATGTGATTGATATAACGTGCCGGCACACCTGAACCGCTCGAAATACCTACGCCCGAACTGTTACTGCTAGTTACAAAGGGATAGGTGCCATGATCCACGTCCAGCAGCGCCCCTTGGGCCCCCTCGAACAAGATTCGCTTTCCTGCTTCAGCGGCCGAAAGCAAATACTCGGTTGTATCGGCCACAAATGGCCTTAGCTTTTCGGCGTAGGCAAGATACTCTTCGTAAACCGCCTGCGCATCGAGCGGCTCGAATTCGCCAGGAGGAACCATCGCCGACAAAATGCTGTTTTTCACCTTGATGTTGTGCTGCACTTGCTCGCGAAAGGTGTCACGATACATGTCGCCTAACCGAATGGCGTACGAACGGCCCACTTTGTCGCGATAGCAAGGCCCGATGCCGCGACCGGTCGTGCCGATGTTCTCGCCATCGGACGTGTTCTTGTCCATCACCCGATCCTCGGCAAAATGCCAAGGAAAGATAACATGGACCCGATCGCTGATTTTCAGATTGTCCGAGTCCTCCACCTTGCGCGAAAGAAGCTCGTCCAACTCCTCAATCGCCTTGGCCGGATTCAGCACCACGCCACCAGCAATCACGCAAGTCACGCCCGGCGTGAGTACCCCGCTAGGCAGCAGCGAAAGTTTGTAGACTTCCTCTCCCACGACAACGGTATGACCCGCGTTGGCACCTCCTTGATACCGCACGACCACGTCATGCTCTTGTGTCAACAAATCGACGATTTTCCCCTTGGCTTCGTCGCCCCACTGCAATCCAATAACACACGTTCCAGGCACGCAACTCTCCTCAGTTATTTATTTCGATCAATTTGGGCGACCACAAACGCTACATTGTAGCCGAACTGCTCCGCATGAATACGGGGCCAAAATCCACGATTTTTTCGCTTTTCTCCTATGGACTACTTTCTGCTCATCACCGCCATCCTTCTGCTCCTCATCGCGATCGGTGTCGGCTGGGCTCTCACCTTGATGGGTCTCCCTGGCAACTGGCTGATGGTGGCCGCCGCCGCCCTCTACGCTTGGCTCACACCCACCACCGGCCCTACGCAAATTACCTGGATCACTCTCCTGGTGATGACCGTTTTAGCGTTTGGCGGAGAACTTGCCGAACTCGCTGCCGGCGTCTGGGGCGCTCGGCGCGCCGGTGGCAGCCGCCGCGCCGCGATTTTCTCCCTCGTCGGCTCGATGGCTGGCGCACTGCTTGGTGCTTCTCTCGGCCTCCCCATCCCACTCATCGGCCCACCGGTCGCCGCACTTCTGGGCGGTGCCTTGGGCGCGCTGGCCGGCGCCGCCTTTGCCGAACAGAGCCGTGGCGAAACCTCGCGTCACTCGCTCCGCGTTGGAATCGCAGCATTCTTGGGGCGTCTGCTAGGCACCGGCGCGAAAACCTTCGTTGCCACGATCCTCGCCGTCATCGCCATCGTGGCGCTGATCCTCTGAGCAAGCGCGTCGTCCTCAAAGTCCAACCGTTTGCGACGTCGGCAACGACGCCCCAACCAAAAACCCAAGCAACCTAATACTACAGCGCTAAGTCAAAAACCACGGATTGCACGGATACCATTGATTTTGGAGACTTTTGGCCGGTTTGCTGCTGGGGCATTGAACTGTCAACAACATCCATTTATTTCATCAAGGCTTCATCCGTGAATATCAGTGTTATCCGTGGTCTTTAGCTTTTTAACTTAGCGCAGTAGTACTAATGCCCCTTACGAAAACTACAGTCCACAGCAACAGCTATTCGCAATACTCCTCCGCGTCTGCAACCACTTGTTCGCGCAATCGCAGCGGGAAATCAGGCAACGCCGTTACCACGCGCGTCCAAGTCGGCATCGAAGCCGCGCCGGCTGGGTCCGATTGATATTCGTTGCCCGCTTCAATAACGAGCTGCGCAAATCCCTCGATCGTGGCCTCTTCTTCATGGCGGTCGTAGACGAGGCTGTTGAGTACCGCGTCGGCGTGGTACTGACGAATCGCATCTTGCGCGGCACGCAGATACGCGGCACGTAGCGAAATAAAATGCCCCGATTGAAAAACGATCCCTCGACTCGCCAGAGTTCGATAGATACTCGTGAGAATGTCAGACGCCATTTTCATCAAGCCGCGCGAGGCATCCATCAGCGACAACGGCTGATGCTTGTGCTCGTAGGTCCGCCCGATATCGATCTGGCAGCAGCGTTTTGGAGACGTGTTGCGGAAGACTTCGGCCAAAGTGCCGACTTCGAGCCCCCAATCGCTAGGAATCCGATTCGACTTGGCCAACGCCGAAGTCACCGCAAACTCGCCTGCCAACGGATACCGAAAACTTTGCAAAAAAATCAAGAAATCGTCATTCCCCAATACCGAAAGCATCGCCTTCAACACCGGAGTCACCAACAAACGGACGACTCGGCCATGCATACGATCGCTGCAGCGGGCGTAGTAGGCTTTGCAAAAATCGTAGTCAAGGCTTGGCTCAGCCATCGGCAGACAGAGCCTGACAAGCAAGTCGCGATGGTAGTCAACGATATCGCAATCGTGCAGCACGAATGCCTTGAGCTTGGGATCAGCCAGCAAATAGCCAAAGGCGGTCCACACGGCTCGCCCCTTGCCTGGAACGTGCACGTTAAATCCATATTCGCCTAATTCGTCGTTCAGCGCTTTCCCTCGCGGACCATCTGTCCAAAGCAAATGGGCAATATCCCCCAAGGGTTCAAGTATCTTGGCGCACTGACGGTAGTCCTCGACTTTCTCGGCCCGATTCAGCACCACGACGATCGTATCAAGAAACTTCGTCTGTACGAGTTGATCGACAATCACCTGAAAAGGCTCGGCGCGCATGTCCGAAGCCGTGATCGGCAACACCAACCCCAGCGGGTGCCGAACCGTCGCCGCGACCAGACGCTGCTCGAGTTCCCCCGGCTTGACCGTGTCGAGGTCGTGGATCGTGGTGATCGGTCCATCTTGCGAAAAATCAGCCAAAGTCCGTTCCTTTCGTTGAGCCAAGCCTTGCTTCGAGCCATACGATCTGTGCGGGCATCAAAGAGAGTTTTTCGCCCGGAATAGTTTTCGCCGGATCGAGCAAATCGATTGCAGTGCAGTATTCTGCGGGTAAGTCTATCACAGTCGTCTCCGCGCCGAAATTGGCTGCGACCAGTATCGATTGCCCGGTTTGCTGGTTTTTTCGCTCGAAACAGAGGACGTGTTCGGAATTGCTTTCCTGATAATGCTGCTGGGCATCAGGGTGGAAAGCCGATTGGCGTGTGCGAATCGCCAGCAGTTCGCGGAACCCAAGAAAAACGCGAGGGGCAAGCGTGCCCTCAGAATTCAGCCGCTCGTTCAGTTCGGTCAACGAAAATTTCCGACGATTGATCCGCCGTGGGATGCCGCTCGCTCGCATCCCCTCCAAATCGTTCTCCGTACCAACCAAACTGTGGAAATAAACCGCCGGTACGCCTTGCAGTGCTAGCATGACCGCTTGCGTGGTCAAAAACCGCCGGGCATGATTTTCCAAGTTGCCATCTTCGGGTGCGAGTGCGGAGAGGAAACTGACATTCATTTCGTAGGGCGTATCCGTGCCATCGGCTTGACGACGTGTACCGATCGCGCCGCCGAGTGCGCGCACCTTGTCGACCATCCTGCGCAGGCGCTCGTCGTCGACATGCCCTTCCAACGGACGCACACCCACACCATCGTGCGACGCGGTGAAATTAAAATAAGTCGCTCCCGGCGGTGGGCTTTGCAACTTCTCCAGCCAACTTTTCAGCGGCACCGCGTCTTCGTTCAAAAATGCATCAAGCAACAATGGCGGCAAACTGAATTGATAAACCATGTCGGCTTCGTCGCCCTCGCCAAAGTAGCTGACATTTTCCTCATGCGGCACATTCGTCTCGGTCAACAACAACGTCTGTGGTGCCACTTGCTCAAGCACCTCGCGCATCAGCTTGACGACCTCATGCGTTTCGTCCAAATGGATGCAATCGGTACCAATCCGTTTCCAAAGATATGCGATCGCGTCGAGCCGAATGATCCGCGCGCCACGCGCGACATATTCCAACAGAATCCCCAACATCTCGGCCAGACAGGCAGGTTCAGCATAATTGAGGTCAAGCTGATCGCGGCTAAACGTCGTCCACAGCCAGCGCTGTCCACGGCTCGTTTCAAACTCCGATAACAACGGCAAACTTCGGGGTCGCGTAACTGCCGAAAGATCGTCCTCCGGATCGACCTCGATAAAAAAACGATCATAGGGCGCCTCGCCCGCCAGATACTTTTGAAACCACTCGCTCGCCTGCGAGATGTGATTCAACACCAGATCAAGCATCAACCGGCAGTCTTGACCGATCGCATGGACGTCGTCCCAGCTACCCAGCTTTGGGTCGATCTGGCGATAGTCGACCACCGAAAATCCGTCGTCGGAGGTAGACGGAAAGCACGGCAAAAAATGGACCGTGTTGATCAGCCGCGGCAAATCCCAATCGTTGAGAAAGTGGTGTAGGGTCTGCAAAGGGTTGAGCGAATCGGAACGCAACTGATCGCCATAAGTAATCAGCACGACATCGCGCTCATTCCATCGGTTATCGTCAGAGGTCTTCGCCGAGCTGAGATCGACACGCTCGATAGCCGCCCAAACTGCTTCGGCAGCTTCCGAGGCTCGCTCGCCATAGAGCCGCTCTAAACGGAGCCGAATGCGATTCAAATCGAAGGAAACAGTATCCATTACCGACAGTTATAGCCGACAGAGTGCAACTCTTCAACGCAAAGGTCGCGACTACGCAGGAGAACTGTAAAGTCGCTCTGAATAAAGTGAACCGCCAAGGACGCCAAGAGCGCCAAGAAAAAAACCAAGAAATGTCCATTGCCAGCATTTCCTTGGCGCTCTTGGCGTTCTTGGCGGTAAAAAAATGCGACTTTGCAGCTCTCCTGTCGCGACTACAAATTCTCGGCCCCTGTGTAGTGCGTGATCAAGACTCGAAGTTTTCGGCGCAGGACGGCGTAGCTAAAAAACGCTTTGCCCATCTCGTAGTTATTGTCGACCATTTCCTCACGGTAATCCGGGTCAGAGATCACTTTTTTTACCTGCTCGACCACCTCTTTGGTCAAATAGCCGTTCATCGTGATCACTTGAAATCCTTTGGGCTCGATGTCCGTGACAAAAATCGAATAGCGGTTCACCAACACGGGCTTGCGATAATAAAATGCTTCGAGCAATGCATTCCCAAAGCCTTCGTAGATACTCGGGTACGTGATAAAGTCGGCATGCGCATACGCGTCGGCCAAATTGTAACACTTTCGGTCGCCCTGCTCAGACCGTTCTTCGCCGATACGATCGGCAATGTAGCGTAGATCGACCCCCTGATGTTCAGCCATCTCGGTCAGAGCATTTTTGTACTCTTCTCCTTCGTCGCCCGACTCATGAGTAATCACCAGTTTGCATTTTGGATTTTTCAGCGCTGCCACCAAGTTGATCGCGTGCTCGATCCCTTTGCGAGGCACGACGCGCGTCGGCTGTAAAAAGACGATGTCGTCGGGCTCCAACCCCACCTGCTGGCGAAAGTCGGAGTTGTAGTCGTCTTGCCCCACAGGAGGAGTTTCGAAATCTAAAACATTGGGCACCAAAAGCGAAGAGGCGCCACACCGGTGCGAAAAATCTCGTTGTGCAGCGGAGCTGATCGTTGCATGTTGAATCGAAGGCAGGTCAGGCGGGAACGCCATCCGCAAAAAGTCGCCAATCGCGTTGACAGCAAATCGATCGCGTTCCCAATAGAAATCGTGGTGATGGGCAATCGTCGGAAAGTTTGTCTCGGCAATAAAGGTCGTGATCGCCAAACCGAGCGGGACATTCATGGGTATACACAAAGCATTTTGGACGACCATCACTTCGATGTCGAAGCGATCAACGAAATCATACAACGCGCGTTTGAGATGCTCGCTGAGCGCGTAGATGCGTTGCGTCACTTCTTTATCTCGGTCAACGCAGCCGAAGATTCGATCGTTGATCCACTGAATATCCGCGTGGCCAAAGTAAGCGTGCGGCTCCAACATACTGACCGACGGATCGGTATTCAGCTTGCCAGCAAACCAATAACTGGTGTGGCGATGGTCCCACAGCACTTTCGCCCATTTCGAGGCTTCAAGCGATACGCCATCCGTCCCGGCAAAACGCGTGCCGACAAAACCTATCCTGTGTCCCGCTGTGTTGTCCATCGGTATCGCTCATCTTTGCAAATATCTATTCAAAAGCCACGCACTCGATCAACTGCGGCAGTTCCGTAATGATAACGTCAGCAACTACGCCCTCGACCTTTTCTTCGTCGGCTCGCCAGCGCAGGCTGCGTTGGTCTCCGGCAAACAAGGCTGTCCGAAAACCGACCGAAGCGGCCGCCGCAACGTCGTTGAGCATGTCATTGCCCACATAAAGCACTTCGACTGGCTCGATTCCCTGTAGCGCCAACTGCTGCTGCGCCAGACTGTATAAATAGCCGCCCGGCTTGGCTTGTCGATGCTCATAGGAAAAATACGCCAACTCTGGCGCAAAGCCCAACTGCTCGATCGTTTTCCCGAAAAAAGCGGGAAACAGCAGCGGCGTAAAAAACTGCGCATTGCTTACAATCCCCATGACTAGCTCGCTGGCGGCAAGCCGCGAGAGGGTCGACTCGACGTTGGGCATCGGCCACACGGGATTCACGCGGACCTCGTACTCGAGCGCGAACCGCTGCCAATCGAAGTCGTCCCAACTCCCTTCGACAAGGTCGGGTAAAGCGGCTTGCCAAATTTCGACAATATCGACTTCGGGGTATTCAACGCCCTGTTCTTTCGCGGCGAGATGTGCCCGTGAAATTTTAGACTCGAAACTTTTTACAGCAACCTCTGCTGCATCACTCAATTCCAACTGGAAAAGCTGGCACGTCTCGCGCACTGCCACCAGACGATGATCGCCTGTGTGGGAACCGATGTCGCCGCTCGCGCTGATCAACAACGTGCCGTAGATGTCGAACAGCACTGCGCGAATGCCCTCGAGCTTTTCCAGCTTCGGCTCGACCTCGGTCGCCAGTGGGGCGAGTGGTTGACAATTGTCCAAAATCGTCTCGGCATACAGCAAGGCGGTCATGATTCGAGACGGATCGGAAAAAGTTGACTGGGGTGGACGAAACGATCGAGGATCGCGCCCGCGAGTGCCGGTTCGCAGGCGACGCGACTTGGGCAGCTTGCCAGCAGCGCTCGATAAACGCTGCCGAGCTTTTCGCCAATCACTTCCGGCGAATAGTGCTGGGCAATCACGCGGCAATTGTTTGTAATTGTTTGCTTGAGATCTTCGCCGCTGAGGGCTCCGATCGACTGTACTGTGGGGTTCAACGCTCGCAACGTCTTTCGTAAGTCCGCCTCGGTTTTCACTCGCCTCAAAAAACTCCGTTGCTGGCTCAATTCTAATCGGCCAAAGTCGACCATGTCACCCGCAAAAACCGCCTCACTCTGTGGCGAAGCGGCTTGTTCTTGGAGGGGTAACCCGTAGGCGGCTCGCAATTGGTCGATACGTCGCGCAGCAGATAGTCTTAATTCTTCCAGGTCAATTTCGTCGACCGGAATCGCCATCGTCTCTGCCAACCCCGGAAACTGCATGCCTGCCGCCTCAAAGTCGTTGCAAACACTGGGCAAGCTCCGTCCCACCAACTGCCGCCCGGCGAGTGACGCCTCCAGAAAAACCAGTCCAAAACCTTCGGCAACACTCGTCGTGATGATCGCATCCGCCGCTGTGTAAATTTCTTCAAACGGCAAGTCTGTTTTGTTGGCCACCTCAAATTGTATTGGCAGATTCAGCTCAGTCGCAAACTCCACCCACTGCTGATAGGCCGTTCTTTCCTGCGAATTGAGCGGAGCCAACGTCAACGCAAAAGTCGTATCGCCCGCAAGCAGCGACCACAGCAAAAGCTCGCCCAGGTTCTTCCGTCGGATCGGTCGGACCGGATACAACACCAACCGATGGCTTGCCGACACTCCCAATGCCTGCATCAATTCGACCTTCGATGCCGCAACTTGCCGAGCGTCGGGCAAATGCTGCGGCGCTCTGACAGGATTGGGCAACAGGTGCAGTCGTTCGTCGTCGATGCCCGCTTGCGCCATAATTTGCCTGTCGCGCTGGTTCAACACGGCATAATGAATTTGGTCCGCCTGCGGGTAAAGCTGCCCTCGCAACTGCTCGACCGAGTCGGCCTTGTCAAGCAAATGTTGATAATTGGCTGGCCGCAAGTCTTCGGCAAAGTCGTGAATTTGCAAGAGCAGTCGCCAACCTTCGTCAGCCAATCGACACACAACGGGTGCCATCGCGGCATTTTTACCCAGGCTATGATTGTGAACGTGCAGCACGGTTGAATCGCGATCGAACGACTGCAACACCGTTTGCAAAGCGTCGTACAGCGGACTTTCTGACTCGCGCAGCTGGTCGTATTCAAGCTCAGGCACCCCGATCAACGAGCACTCAAACGGCAACTCTTGGGCAACGCTTTCGTTCCAAGCCGCCGCCCGACCCCCGTAGACAATCGCTACACGCGAAGGACGCTCTTCGGGTTTTAGCAACGCCAGCGAGCGCAAATGATTCTCCACAACGGTCGTCACGCCGCCGCGATTCAGGTGATAGTGAAGAATGACGAGTTGCATGTACTCAAACCGTTTCCCAATTTTCACACCAGAGAGCTAGCACAACGCGACACCCGTTAGCGTTGGCGGCAACGCCAAACAACCTCGCGACGTATCGACCACACCAGAACCATCGCCAAGCATAACGGCCCTCAACGCTCAAAGAAAGGCGACCCACACACGCAAAGCAAACGGCAAAGTCCTTTTTTCTAGTCAAGAATCAAAAAATGAACCACGACGACACGACGGACACGACGTTTGTTTTACCGTTGTGCTCGTGGTGTCGTCGTGATTAGCTTCTTGTAAGCCTGGGGGAAAAGACTGCCGTTCTCCTCGCATACACTCTAGCGCCAAAGCTCACTCGCCCCTCAACGGCATCCACTCCTCAAGAACTTCTGTCGGCACATTGATACCCAGCGTCAGCCAGTCACGATCGGCGGTCGCACCTTGGGGCTGCAAGCCGCGCAGCCGTCCCAGACTTCCGCCCTCGGGCAGCGCTACACCGCTAGCATCTAACACCGGGGCGAAAAAGGCACTGAGCTTTTGCAACAGAAACTCATGACTCGCCGTCGGCAACGACGAATCGAGTGCGACGTCGCCTTGACGCTCCAGGCGATATTCGTCGAATTCATCCTGGCGGAAGACGTAGTGGATTGTGGCAATTGTCGGCCCCGTCATCTGCTCGTCACCGATATCGACTCGCTGCATTCGTAGCTCGATCCGAAAATGATTGGGAGCCGGGATCGTAATTTCCAGCGGGCGAGGTTTTTCAGCAACGATCGCCCACCGTACTGAACGAGAGTGGACCATCAGCGCCGGCGGCAATTCAGCCTGGAGTATCTTGCCATAATTCATGAAATACTCATCCGTAAACGTCTTGCCCGCCATGATCGTCTCGGCCATGTTGTTGAAAAACGAAACGTGCAAACGAAATTGCACGTCCGCCGAGCTCGTCGCGGGGCAGCGATTCACGGCCCCCAATTGCTCGCGACGTCGACTGACGGCATTGATCGTCACTCCCTTGGTGGTACTCTGGATCCCCTCCCATCGGGGCGAAGCTCCTTCGCGGACAACCGGCGCCAGGACGTCTTGGAAACTGTCCATCGATTCTCTGTTTCTGCCGATTTCTGCTTGAATTTCGGCGAGCGCTTTGGCAACACGTTCGTCCATTTCTTGCTGAATGAGGTTCGCCGTTTTGTCGCTGGCACGAGAGTTCATCTGTCGTAAAGAGGCCGGCTCTTGTGCACGACGCTTTCCGATTCGGCGAACGAAGTTGCTGCGAGCAGAAACACCAGTCACTCCGGTTCTGACTTGCGGAAAAACTTCGGTGGCCAGAAGTTGCACACCTTGCAAGCTCACCTGCACGGGGGTGACTGCCCTTACTACCCCGGCAGTGTGCATCGCCACCGTGACTGGTCCAATCACAGCGCGACAACGCGACTCCACTTCTCCCAGATAGACAAGCTTCAAATCAGCCCAAGCCGAGTTGACTGCCATTTCCAAACCGATGCGACCTTGCGTATGGGCTGTCCCATGCACATTCGCTGTTCTTGATTTTGCTAAGACCCCTTGGCCGGGCACTACCACATGGTCAGAGACCGGCAACGTCTGTTCCACGTCGGTCGCCAGCAACCCAATCGCTCGATCAATCAACGGCTTTGCAATAAAAACTTGGGCATTCGGAGTGGAAAGCAGCGACCGCACTGCCACCGTCTCTTTTGGCAGTTGCCTCGTCCGCTCCAACCAACCAAGCGTGCGACCTAAATCGGCAGCCCGCGCGTCGCTAGGATCGGTAACCAAAGCAAGGATCTGCTGCCTAGCTACCCCGACTTGCCGCTGAAAGGCTGCCTCAAGGTCAGGTTGCGCGAAGGTGTAGGCCGCATCAAGATGCGCATCCACAGTTTCGCGTAGCTGTGCAAAAAAAGGATA
>JAADGD010000129.1 GCA_013152515.1 Planctomycetota bacterium | reverse complement strand
CCTTTCTGCCACCATTCTAAGAGGTTCACCTGTCCGTCAATTCAGGACCACCTCACTTTGCAGTCCTCCTGCCCTAGAAGAAGGAGGATTTTGCCAGAATCGTGGAAAAACTAGCTTTGGCGAGCGGCAGATAGGAATGATGTGTTTTGTCGGGGGCACCGGCAATGGCGTACGATCGCCTTACGCTTGGGTAAATGCCATTCGGATCGGTTCTGTTTATTGCCTCAAAGGGCCTTGAGTATTTCTGCGGCCTTGTGTTCAAAAATCGGTTGCCATTCGGGAGCGAGCAACGTGTCGCAATCTTCCTGGGCATGGCCGTGGTTTTCTAGCTGCTCTGCGGTTGGAGCGTAGTAGATGTAGCCGTTTGTATAACCGGCAACAAAAGTATGCTCGTGCGGCACTGCCTTTTTGATATTTAGCCCGATTTGCACCGTAAGCTCGCCTGGAAATGTAATCATACGAAAGTCGCCAATACGTAGACCAATCAGTTCGACTTCAAGGTCTTTTTGGCCTGCATCGACGAAATCGGTCTGATGTTTGTGGAGTAGCCGTAGATTGGTTTGTACTCGGGTAAGTTTTTCTGTGGTGTAGATGTTTTGGATATAGCTATCTAAGTCATTTCTAATCACAGCGTCGTGCTTTTTTAGATCTTCGCGCCCTAGTTGCTCCTCATGCAAGTAACGATGAGAATAGTAGGCAGGAAACTCGTCTGAGGCATGGTATTTGATGATCAATGGCAGGAAAGTCTTTAGGTTGAGGTTGGTACCATGCAAGGAGTTGAGGAGCCGTTCTCGTTCTGCTTTCATCAGAATAATACGTTGGGAAAAATTGGCACGTGGCAGCATGAGGGTTTCGTTGTGAATCTGCAGAGGTGCCTTGGCTACTGTGCTAATAGTTTTGACCGCCTTGAGCGTGCTGAGGGCAAGTTGGTTGCCGAGAGTTTGAGCGTCGTGTGGGTTCTCAACGTCTTTATAGAGAATCGGATTGATATCCCCGCCACAGCCTTGTACAAAAAGTGCGAGGCAATCGTTGCCAAGAGTTTCTTCAATCGCCGTAGCGGCAAGCCCAGACAGATCGGCGGTGTTGCCCTGGCTGGGGATCCCTTGGATGGGATGGCAAGCAAAGTTAAACACAATAGCCAGGGGAGTGCCGTCCAGCCGATCAATACGCAGCACGCCGATTTCGGGATCGATCGGCCCAACGCGGACGAGCTTTTCGTCTGGAGGTAGCGAATACGCACGCCGACTATCGACCACTTGTCCATTTCCGAAATGAAGGCGTCGGTTTTCGCTAATGCGATCTTCGTAACCCTCTCCGACACCAACTTTGACCGGAACCATGTTCGCTGCCGCTTGTTTAATTGCTTCGATAGTTCGCTTGCTAGGATCAGAACATACTACGCCGTGGCAATGGCTGGCGTTGATCATGATGTTGTTGGGAGGGATGTCAAGCTCTCGGTAGATCTGAGATCGCACCTTGGGCAGGTAGTCGTTTTTGATGTATCCGATTTCACCAATAGCGACCGCATCGACCGAGACGATCACTGCGGTCGTCGTGCCATCGCTGATGACCAACGCCTTTGCGTAGAGCGGATCGTTCACTGGCCCAGATTTGCGGTTGGTGATGTCCGCTTTGGCAGTGCCTGCGGTAAGCTGCGCCGAGCAGGCATGCCCGGAAAACGAGACTATTATTCCGAAAAGAATCGCGGCACTTGGGAGGTAAAGAATGTTTCGCATTGTCGGTTTCCTTAACTGGCAAAGGCCATAGGCGTGCGGCAAATAGGAATTTACCTGTGGAAAAGTAGGACAAAGGGACTAGAGGACGATGGGACTTGTACTGTCCTAAATCCCATCGTCCTCTAGTCCCACTTGCTTGTGCTGCGTGCAAGTATATTCTCATCTGACGCTCGCCTTATGCTAGCCTCGTGCTAACGCGTCGCTTTGGTCGACGAAGTCGTCGCCGCTCCATTGGTCGTCGGCTTCGATCATCTTTTTGTCGCCTTGTTCCAGAGATTTGGCAGCTTTGGCAGCGGCGCGGGCTTGGGCTTGGCGCACAACGAGGTCGGAGTGCGAGGTGAAAAACTGGAGGCTGTGGCCTTTGAAATCGGCGAGCGTCTCGAACTGGTGCTTTTCCATGAACGCTAACAGTTGCTCGCACATGTCCGAGACTATTTTGTAGCCAAATTTCATCACGCCGGTGCATACTTGCACGGTATCGGCACCCAACAAGATAAACTGCGCCGCGTCTTCACCTGTTTCTATGCCGCCAATACCGCTAAGCGTGCGGTCGGGGAATTCGTCGTGAATCACTTTCGAGATTTCCATGCACATCCGCAGCGCGATCGGCATCACCGCCCGACTCGAATAACCGCCCGGCGTGGTGTAACCTTCGACCGAGGGCTCGGGGCGCAAGGTGTCGAGGTTCACGCCCAAGACGCTGCGAATCGTATTGATCGCAGCGACTCCTTCGCACTCGGCACGGAAGGCAGCACGCGTCTGATCTTCGATATGCGTCACATTCGGCGTCAGCTTCGCCCACACGGGTACTTTGGCCACTGCGTTGACCCAACCAGAAACCTCTTCCAAAATCGCAGGATTCTCACCCATCGCCGAGCCCATTTTGCGCTCGGGCAGACCGTGCGGGCAGGAAAAATTCAGCTCAAACGCATCGACGCCCAAATCTTGGCAGCGCTCGGTGATTTCTTGCCAAGCGTCCTTGTCGAACTCCTCCATGATCGAGGCGATCAGAATACGATCAGGATATTTGTCTTTGACCGCTTTGAGTTCTTCGGCCCAGACGTCAAAGCTGCGGTCGGAGATCAGCTCGATATTTTCCCAGCCGATGATTTCTTTCGAGTCGCGCGCCCGCAACCGTGCGTATCGGGGTTGGACGTTGGTCACCTTGTCGGCGTCGAGGCTGATCGTCTTGCAGATAACCGCGCCCCAGCCTTCGTCAAAAGCCTTGCCGATGACATTGCCGTTGGTTCCAGGCGGGCCTGAGCCGATAACGAACGGGTTGGGCAGCTTGAGGCCGTTGACGGTAGTTTCGAGAGTCGGCATAGCGAGTCCTCCTAAAGCGGTTCACAAAAATTATTACCACGGAGGCACAGAGAACACAGAGAAATGGGTTGTTATTCCTCGGTGTTCTCCGTGCCTCCGTGGTTATTTGATTCTACACCTCATCTAGTACCAAATCCAAACAATCGACCATAAAATCGGCGTCGTCTTTAGTGATGCACATTGGCGGTTTGATCCGCAGCGTGTTGCCGTGCAATCCGCCCTTGCCGATGATCAGGCCGTGGGCCTTGCACCGTTCCATCACGTCAGCCGCTTGCGACTTAGCGGGCTCCTTCGTTTTGCGATCGGTAACCAGCTCGATACCAAGCATCAGCCCCATCCCGCGCACCTCGCCGATTAGCTCGTGTTTTTCTTGCAGCTCCAACAGCCGATCTTTCAAATGTCCGCCGACTTCCAGGGCATTTTGCTGGATGTTTTCTTCGTCGATCACTTCGAGCGTTGCCAAGCCTTGCGTCATGCTGATCGGGTTGCCGCCAAACGTGTTGAAGTGGATCTTCTTGGCCATCATCTCCGATATCGGCTCGGTCGTCGTCATCGCGCCGAGCGGGATGCCGTTGCCGATGCCTTTGGCCATCGTGACCATGTCGGGCACGACGTCCCAGTTTTGGTGCGACCAGTAATGGTTGCCCGTGCGACCAAAGCCGCCTTGCACTTCGTCGGCAATGCACAGCCCACCATGCTGGCGGACGATGTCGTAGACGATGCCAAAAAACTCCTTCGGCGGCACGACTGCCGCCCACACCTTGGATCGGCTCGCCGATGAAACAGGCAATTTCTCCCGGCGTTTCGTACTCGATCACGTTCTTGATGTCGTGCGCACACTTTAGATCGCACGACGGATACTCTAGCCCGTAGGGGCAGCGGTAACAGTAGCCCGCGTGTGTGTGATGCACATTGGCGCGGTTGTTGGCCGGAAATTTCCAGGAGCCGTGCGCCGTCAAGCTCATCGGTACCGAAGTGCCGCCGTGGTAACCGTTGCGTTGGGCGATCACGTCCGAGTTGCCCGTGAACTCGCGTGACGACAAAATGGCTACTTCGTTGGCTTCGCTACCGCTGTTCGTAAAATAGCTTCGCGACAGGCCCTCGGGCATTTTGCTGGCAAGCTTTTCGGCGAAGTGGGCGATCGCCGGATGCAAGTAAATGGTCGTCGTGTGTTGGAGCCGACCGGTTTGCTCGCGCACCTTGTCGATAATTTTGGGATGGCAGTGCCCAACGCTCACCGTCACGATCCCGGCAAACGCGTCAAGATACCGCCGCCCCGTTTCGTCCCACAGATACTGCATGTGCCCTTCGACGATCATCAACGGATCGCGGTAATAGGTCAGTACGCCCGGCGAGACATATTGATGCCGCAAGGCGATCACCTCGTCGCGAGAAGGCCCGTCGTACAGCGCGGGGGCATGGTCGATAATAGGAAGCTGCGGTGATTTCGTTGTTTGACTCATGGTTTTGCCCTGCAAGTGGATTTTTCTGATCGCGAGTAACGCAAAGTTCCCCTCCGAACCGCGCCCGTAAGGAAGCGTCCCGTCGCGTTTGACACCTGTCCGGACGCTTCCTTACGGGCGCGGTTCAGTAATGTAGTAAATGGTTTCATTTGAATCTAAAACTCACCTCTGTAAATCCTGTCTAAATTTCTTAGCGTACCTCACGACTCTACGCCTAAGTCACCCGCCTCGGGGACTAAAACGCCGGGTGGCTCTGGTAGGCCGCGTTCTTCGCGCGAGCCAGGTACGAGGTT
>JAADGD010000025.1 GCA_013152515.1 Planctomycetota bacterium | reverse complement strand
CTCGCCGACGTTCGTAAAAAACCCTTCGTGGCACGTCGGCGAGGCGTAGCTCGCCGGCTATTGGGGCAACGGCTCTTGCCGCATTAATTTTGCCGTTGTTCGTAGACGGTGTGCAGCAACGCTTCGACATCTTTGAATTTTTTCTTTTTGGTCATCGCCTCGTCGAGTAAGCGACGGGCTTCCGATTCGCTGTGGCCCAGCGCTCGCAAGACTTCAAACGCTTCGCTGACGACGTCGCGTGGGATTTCGGCGCCGTCGATCGCTTCGCGACCGACGAGCAGCGCGAATTTCGGCACTTTGCGGCGGAGCTTGGCGACGATGCGCTCGGAAGTCGCCGGGCCGACGCCGGGCAGGCCGCTGAGGCCTTTGGTATCTTGGTCTTCGATGAGCTGGGCGACTTCTTCGACCGGTCGGACCATCGCTCGTAGCGCTTTTTTAACGCCGACGCCGTCGACTTGGCAGAAAAGCTCGAAGAACTCGCGCTCGATCGCGCTGAGAAAACCGATTAGCCGGGGCGTCATTCGCCCTTGCATCGGGTTGCCTTCGAGGTATTCGATCGTGTGCAGGCTGATTTCTTTGCCAATTTGTTCTTGCACGTAGCGGCGAGCGAACTCGGGAATGAGGATTTCGTACTCAAACGCTCCAACGGCTAGGGTAAGTGCATCGCCAGAGGCGTCGACAGGGGTGCCAGTAATTTTTGTGATCATGGAGTGTAATTTGGAATGCGGATTTCGGAATGCGGAATACAAACTGTAGCCCTCGGCTCCGCCGGGGGATGGAGGACTCAAAATGTTACGAAGGTTCAAACAATCCCGCGGCAGCGCCGAGGGCTACGCAATAATGGCAAAACGCGATCGCCAGCGCATCGGCCACGTCGGCCGGTTCGGGGAGGGTTGAGAGCGCTAATTCGAGTTGAATGGCTCGTTGCATTTGTGCCTTTGGCGCACGACCGTTGCCCGTCAGGGTTTTTTTGACTTGGGTGGCGGCGTAGTCCTCGACGGCGATGTCGGCTTTGGCTGCGGCTAGGCAAATCACCCCGCGGGCGTGGCCCATCAAAATCGCTGTCGTCGGGCGACTGTAGTGGGCGTACAGTTTTTCGAGAGCAAGGACGTCTGGTTTTAGCGAAGTAATGACGTCGGCCACACCGGTGTAGATTTCTTGGACGCGTGCCGGCACTGAACCGCGCGACGTGCCGCGCACAATGCCTGCTTCGACCAAGCGTGGCCGTCCGTCGACGATGTCGAGGACGCCGTAACCGGTCGTGTTTAAGCCAGGATCAATACCGAGAATTCTCATGAGATTGACGAAGGCGGAGGGCGGAGGGCGGAGGGCGGAAATATTCTTTTTATTCCGCAATCGGCAATCCGAATTCCGCAATCAGCTTTTGCTCCATTCGGTGCCATCGGCGCGATCTTCAAGCGTGACGCCGACTTCGGCGAGGCGATCGCGGATCGTGTCGGACGTGGCGAAATCTTTGTTTTTGCGGGCCGTTTGGCGTAACTCAATGAGCAATTGCATGATGCCGTCGAGGGTGTCTGCACCGCCGCCCGACCATTCGGTGCCGCCAGTGCGGTCTTCAAGCACGATGCCAAGCGGACCGATGCCGTCGCGGATGGCGTCGGCTGTTGTGAAATTTTTATTCGATCGAGCTTCGGTGCGGAGGTCGATCACAAGCTGCATGACTTGGGCGAGTAGTTCGTTGTTGCGTCCCTCGGTTTCTGCTTGAGGCTGCAAAAAGATTCCCAGAATATTGGTGAGTTCTTTGAGCGTGGTTAGCACTTGTTCTAGCGTTGCCACATCGTTTGCGCCTTTGTTGTCGGATTTTGGGTTGTCGGATTCTGGGCTGCCACTCTCCAAACCTGCATCGTCGCAGAATTTGTTGGCGATTTTTACTAGTTCAAACAGCTCGCCGATGGCGCCGCCGGTGTTGAAGTCGTCGTCCATGTTTTGGAGGAATTTTTCGCGGCAAGCCGACGTCGCTTCGTGGGTGGAAGTGGTGGTGGTGGCTGCTGCTGCTTCGCGTGTTGTGGGGGCTTTTAGATCGTAGAAGTTTTTGCCGGTGATGCGGTGGTAGCGTTTGAACAGGCGGTAGAAACTGTCGAGGCCGATGCCAGCTTCTTCGATGGCGGGCTCGTTGAACAGGACCGTGCTGCGGTAGTGAGTGCGGAGCAGGAAGAAGCGGATGCGCTCGCCGCCTTGGCTGGCGATGAGGTCGGCGAGGCCGCCGGCGCCTTTGCTGCGGCTCATTTTTCCGCTTGGGTTGGCGTCCCCGCCCGCTGAAGCGGGCTCTCGCCGAGGGAATCGCTGGGGGATTCGTTGGCGCGTTCGGTGCGACCGCCAAGTTTGCCGGCGGCGTTTGAGGCTCGGAGGAGACCGTTGTGGGCCCAGTAGGTGACCATCGGCTGGGTGTGGCAGCATTCGCTTTGGGCGATTTCGTTTTCATGGTGCGGAAACACTAGGTCGAGACCGCCGCCGTGAATGTCAAAAGTTTCGCCGAGCAGTTTTTTGCTCATGGCCGAGCACTCGATGTGCCAGCCTGGTCGGCCTTGGCCCCACGGGCTCTCCCAGGAGGGTTCGTCTGGCTTGGCTGATTTCCAGAGAGCGAAGTCGGCCAGACCTCGTTTGCGCTGGGCCATGCCGCCCCCTTCGCCTTGCATCGCGTCGACGGTGCGGTTGCTGAGCTTGCCGTAGCCGGTGTCTTTGCCGACCTCGAAATAGACGTCGCCTTCGGACTCGTAGGCAAACTCTTGGTCGACGAGCGACGCGATAAAGCTGATGATTTCGTCCATGCAGTCGGTCGCGCGCGGGAAGTGATCGACTTGGTCGACGCCAAGTGCGGCGAGGTTGTCGTTGTAGTCGGCGATATTTTCTTCAGCGACTTCAAGCATCGTCATGCCGCGTTCGTTGGCTTTGTTGATCAGCTTGTCATCGACGTCGGTGATGTTGACGACCCAATTGACATCGTAGCCGCAGTAGACGAGAAAGCGTTTGATACAATCAAAGATCACTGGCCCGACCATGTGGCCGATGTGCGCTTTGTCGTAGACCGTAGGTCCGCAGAGATAGATGCCGACTTTACCTGCTTCGACTGTGCGAAACGGTTCTTTCTTTTTGCTGAGCGTGTTGTAGATGTGCAGCGTCGGGTGAGGTTCGGACAACGTTGGCATGGCCGTGCTTGAGGCGGTTTTGGTAGTCATGAGTTTTTCGTAGGTGTTTGTGTTGTTCAATGGTGAGCGTCGTTTATTTGGCGTGGCCGCCGTCGCTAATGTTATGTTTGCGTTTGTGTTTCTAGAAGTGCGACACAACGTGCTTCGATCGTAAGCTGCTCGCCAACCGGGCCTACGCCTTCGCCCGTCTTGGCTTTGACGTTGACTTGGTCGGTTGTGAGCGACAAGATTTCGGCGATGCGTTGTTTGATTTTTTCTTTGTGCGGGGCAAGTTTCGGTTGTTCGGCAGCGACGACGCAGTCGAGGTTGACGACGTGGTAGCCGGTCTTGGTGACTTGTTCGTAGGCCAGCCGCAACATCTCGGCCGAGTCGCGGCCACGGTTTTCCTCGGAGGTGTTCGGAAACATCTGCCCGATGTCGGGCAGACCGGCGGCCCCCAGCAGGGCGTCGGTTACCGCGTGCAGTAAAACGTCGGCATCGCTGTGGCCGACTGTCTGTCGGTCATGTGGGATATCGACGCCGCCGAGCCGCAGTGGCCCGTCGCCAGTGAGTCGGTGGGTATCTTCGCCGAGGCCAATTCGCATAGGTCGTTGTTTCAGTTGGGGCTAAGCCGCGAGCGGCCAGCCGCTTGCGGCTTAGCCCCAAATTATACTGCGGCTGGGATTGCGTAACAACGTGAGTCTCGGTCATTGGGCATTTCCAGGCCGCGCAGCCATATCAATCCAAAGCTGACAGTCGGTCGTAGCCGAAACTGGGAGGCGGATGTCGAGACGCGTGCCGTGGGCGAGTGCTTGCACGACTTTTATTTTGGCAAGGGCCTCTGGTAGCCGAGAGCTGGGCAACGCTTCCGCTTCGATCTCGGGAAGATACGTCAGCGGTGGGCAAAACCCGACGTGGACGACCGCCGTACGCTGTCCCGCCACGAAATCTGCCCGGACGGTGCCATAAATCACTTCGTGGTGATGTTCGTCTTGCAAACGAAAAAGTTGCTGAACGATGTTTTTGAGTTCAGGGTTGTCGCGGTGCTCTGTGTTGGTAATCGCAAGCGAGGGCGACTTTCGTAGCTCGGAATCGCTTTGGCCAGATTGTGGTGTCCACGGCTCGCCAGCGTCGAAAAAGTTTTGTCGCCAAAATTGATCCGCGACAAGGATCGGCAGCCAGATCAGCCAGTCGGTTGTCCGATTGGCCGGAAAACAACTACCAACGGCTAGCATCGCCAGGGCTGCCGAGGAAGCCCAGCCCAACGCTTGGTCGGCAAAACTCAAGTCTTCTGGAGTTTCGAGCGGGAAGCTGCGTCTCCAGGCGATACGCGAAAACGCAAGTGTCGAAGTGGCACCCAATGCTAAAAACAGCATGACCGGGGGTGGCAGGTCCGCGCTCAGTGCTCCAGTTAGCCGACGTACTAAAAACAACCCGCCGATGAGTACAAGGCCCGTCACGATCGAACCGACGGTCACAAACAACGCTGGACGCACACGGAACTGCCACGGCACGTAACTACCTACGGGCACTAGCGCAGGGGAAGTGTGGGAATAACCTAGGGACATAGTGCCGAGCATACCGCGCTGCGGCGAATTTTGGCTATGGCATTATTCAGCTAAGCCGCAAGCAGCGGGCCGGTTGCGGTTTGGCGCGCCGATTAGGCTCCTGCTGTTTGCCCTAGGGCTTCGGCCAGCTTTACGGCCATATCGGTCTTTTCCCAGGTAAACTCAGGCTCGCTTCGCCCAAAATGCCCACCGGCAGCGGTAAGACGATAAATTGGTCGGCGCAGGTCGAGGTGCTCGATGATTCCTGCGGGGCTTAGCGGGAAGACCTGCTTCACCGCTTCGCAAATTTCTGCGTCGTCAACTTTGCCGGTACCTTCGGTGTCGATGTAGATGCTTACCGGCTCGGAAACGCCGATCGCGTAGGCCAACTGCACTTCGCAGCGCTCGGCAAGCTCGGCCGCCACAATGTTTTTGGCAACATAGCGGGCCATGTAGGCGGCGCTGCGATCGACCTTGGTGGGATCTTTGCCGCTGAAGGCTCCGCCGCCGTGTCGTCCCCAACCGCCGTAAGTGTCGACGATTATTTTGCGACCGGTCAGTCCGCAGTCGCCGTGCGGTCCGCCGACCACAAAACGCCCGGTTGGGTTAATGTGGTAGGTGATGTCGCCGCCTGCGAGACCAGCGGGCAGTTCGGGCTTGATGATTTTTTCGATTATAAAATCGCGAATCTCTTCGTTGCTCACCTCGGGGGCGTGCTGCGTCGAGATCACGACCGTGTCGATTCGCACCGGTGTGTTGCCGTCGAACTCGACAGTGACTTGGCTTTTGCTATCGGGGCGGAGCCAATCGACTTCTTGCTTTTGGCGGGCTTCGGTCAGCCGGTTGAGAATACGATGCGACAGGGCGATCGGCAGTGGCATCAGTTCAGGCGTGTCGTTGCAGGCGTAGCCGAACATCAGCCCTTGGTCGCCCGCGCCGATCTCTTTGCCAGCGGCGGCATCGTCGTCGACGCCCATCGCAATGTCGGCGCTTTGCTCGTCGATCGCGACCATCACGGCACAATGGTCGGCACTGATGCCCATCGCCGCGTCGGTGTAGCCAACCTCGCGGATCACCTCGCGGACGATCGACTGCATGTCGACGGTCGCCTTGGTCGAAATTTCGCCAGCGATCACGACCACGCCGGTGGTAACCATCGTTTCGCAGGCGACGCGGCTGTTGGGGTCTTGAGCGAACAGGGCGTCGAGCACGCCGTCCGAGATCTGATCGGCCAACTTGTCAGGATGGCCCATGCTGACCGCTTCGCTAGTGAATAGGTATTTTCCAGATGCCACGGGTGGTTCTCCGCATGTGCGCTAAGATGTTGTGAAAGACGCAGTATATGCGAGGGAAGAGTCGAGAGTCCAGAGGCAAGAGTTCTGAGGGGTAGCCTCTTTTCTAGGCTCTTGGCACTAGTGCTTTGTCAAAGCTTAATTATGGGATTGAGCCGTCGGCGCTAGCCGCGGGGTTTTGTGGAGTTACCCGCGGCT
>JAADGD010000324.1 GCA_013152515.1 Planctomycetota bacterium | reverse complement strand
CGCGAATGAACGCGAATCAAGTTCTTTTATCCCGATTACGAGCGATTGGGCTCTTCAGAAATTAAGACTTCACATACTCATTCGTGTTTATTCGCGTTATTCGCGGGCATTCTTTCCTAGGAAAAGTGCAAAAGTCGAATTTAGGTTGTCTGAGTAGAGATCTTCCGAAAGACGTACAGGCCAGAAGCCTATTCCACGGCAGTCTGGTATCATTCCATTATGTCATGGGGGCGCGGCGTGTGGCAATGTAGGTTGGGATCAGCAAAAGGAAGACCGTCAGACCAGCGGGCCAGCCGGCGCCTGCAGCGCAGGCGAGGGCGTCGAACGGGATGAACAGGGTGATCATCAGGGAAACGTATTTTTGGATCCTTGCTGATTCTGCTTCTTTGCGTGCGAGAAGTGTGAGGCCGATCGTGTAGATGCCGAGTAGCAAGGCGTAGAGGTAAGCGGCGTTTTTATCTGTGGACTGGAGTACGACACTGGCCCCGAGCAACACATTCAGCGAGCGGCAAACGCCCATTGCCAATGGTCCGAGCATCGTTTTTTTCAAAAGGGCGTCGTAGCTAATAATCGCGGCGGCCAACAGTAAAGCGACGATAATCGGCAGACAGCTTGCTAACAGCCAAGCAGCAACAGCGGCGGCGCTCAGTCCGTCTATCATTAAACCCCAGCCGACTAATTTTGCCAAACTAGGGTCGATGCGCCCTGACGGCAACGGACGTTCGGGGCGCTGGACGCGGTCTGCTTCCAAATCGAAAACATCATTAAGCACCATGCCAGCTAAATACAGAGCTGCCGAAGAGAGGATCAAAAAAATCAGTGGCAGAACCGGTTGCCACTCGCCACGGACGAGCAAAAATCCGGCGAGGATGTTCGAGATTGCTGTAAAAACGTTGCCCGCGCGCAGCAGTTGCCACCAAGCGGTACTGGTCGAGTCGTTCATCAGGCGCTCGATTCGGTCAGGCCGAGTTGTTTGAATGTTTGTTGCAGATACTCGCGGGCTTGGCGAGCGGCGTCATCTGGCGAGTCGATGTACGGATAAAGCTCGACGGTTAGCCAGCCGTCGTAGCCGGTTGTGGCGATCGCTTTTAGGGTGGCGGTGAAGTCGATCGCTCCGTGTCCGGGGATGAGGTGCGCGTGGACGCGCGAGTCGGCGATGTCTTCGAGATGATAATGAACGGTGTGCTCGCTCATTGTTGGCACCCAATCTTGTGGGTCTTCGTTGACGCAGAAAGCGTGGCCGATATCGAAATTGAGGCCGATCACCGAGGAGTCGATCCGTTCGACGAATTGTAGATATTGATCAAACCGTTCGATCAGCAATTCGGGTTCCGGCTCGATGAGGAGACCGACGTCAAGTTTTTCGGCCATCTCGACGCACGGCATCAGCTCCTCATAAAAAATATCGGCACCTTCGTCCCAAGTTTGCTCGGGCGTTAGCAATCCGCCCGGCTCGGTCGTGATGTGCGGCGCGCCGAGATCTTGAGCCAACTGCAAAGAACGCTTGGTGTGTTCGCGGCGAATTGCGCGATAGTGCGGGTCGGGGTCGGTCCAGCCTGGGTGCCAGTAGGGCTGCCGTGGATCAGCCACAGCGTTCATCATGAACGCATTGATATTCGAGATCGTCAGCCCATGCTCTTCCAAGCAACTCCGAATCGCTTCGCGCCGCTCAGGCAGCAGGCCCGCAGGCCAAGCGTGCGGCACATCGGCCAACAGTTCAATACCGGTGTAGCCAATCTCGGCAATGCGGCGGATCGTTTCTTCGATAGAAAATTGCAAGTAGGCGTTGGAACTGAAGGCCAGTTTCACGGTTTGGGCTCCGTGGGAGTGTGGATTCGAGGGGGAAATACGTCCGGTTATTCTAACCGCAGAACGGAGTTGGGGTTACCCCTCGAATCGCTTTGCTAGAAGGGCGATTTCACTTTTGCCAATCTTTGTAAGCAACAAAGTCGCGGTTTCGTCGCCAGACAGT
The DNA here is from genome assembly GCA_013152515.1 of Planctomycetota bacterium. Lineage (GTDB taxonomy): Bacteria > Planctomycetota > Planctomycetia > Pirellulales > Lacipirellulaceae > Bythopirellula. The sequence continues at coordinate 2,011 of JAADGD010000324.1, read as the reverse complement.
TTTAATTGCTTTCGCAAGCGTTCAGGATCGGTGTCAACGCCCCGCTTTTTGATTTCGAGCTGGCCGATATTCTTGCTGCGAAGATGTTTGCTGAGTAGCGCCAAACGCAGCGGCAACTGATCGAGAACCTCAAAACAGCTTAGCAGCGGATGCTCAACAGCGCGATCAGACGTCAAATACGAAGCGCCGCTCTGCAGAGCGTATAGCCCCTGATCAACGGCCATCGCTCCGGTGAGATGTGCAGCACGCAGCGCAGGATCGGTGTCGTAAATATACCGAGATATTTGAGTGGTTCGTGGTGCGGCAACTTCGGGCGATCCAACGAACGAGGTGGCGATGGGCGTGTTGTTTTTGTTTTTTTGTAGTGTGGTGGCCCGGTGTTGCCCGCCCGCTGAAGCGAGCTCGCCGAACCAGGTGATTTGTTGGCGGCATTGGCGGTTGTGGGTGATCCATTCGCGTTCGCCTTCGCGTGCCCATGCCTCGGGAACGACCGTGGCGGGGGCCAGTTTGAGTAGGCCGTTGGGGTTTGTCGCTAGCCAGCGGTCGATCAGTTCTGGGCCGGGGGAATGCCACTCGATCTGCGTTGAGCGACGACCCTCAACACGGCGATCGGGATCGACGTGCCAGATTTCGCCGGTGTCGGGTGTTTGTGATTCAACCTCGCCTACACTTACCTTGTTGGTGGTATGGAGTTGAACAGCCTGCAGGTTGGCGTTCGCAAAGTGGACTAATTCGGGAGCATGGTCCCACCCGGTGACCTGCCCTCGCTCGGCGAACGCAAGCAAGTCGCCACCGATTCCACAACAGTAATCAACAACAGGCGTAGCACGCGGAATACGCGACGCTTTGTAACGTGCCGTGGTCAGATCAGTCGCTTGTTGTAGCGGGATATCGCTGAAAAACATTTTTGCGGCCAAGTCGCCAAACTTGACGACGGCGCGGCGACGCAATTCGACCTGCTGGACGATCTGTCGTGCGTGTTCGACAACGAGTGTCTTGCGCAGCTTGGCAAGCTGTTGGTGAACAGGTTCCGTGGACAGGCTAAGCTCCTCCAACCAACGGGCGGCTTCGGGGCCGGTCAACCACTCATAATCAGCAAGGTCCGCCAAAATGCCTCCGTAGCTAGGCTTGTATTTTGTGATGGTAGGGTCGCAAGGGCTGAGCCACATGCTCGGGACATACGGTCCACACACGTCATGCAAGCTGCTCGGCGGCGGGACGGCGAGGGAAAGTTCGTCTATGCACCATGACGAATATACTCAATGACGCCGCCAGCGTCCCCGGTGTGATTGATCATTTGCGTGTCAACATTCGGTTGGACATTCGGATTTCGTTCGTCTCCCGTTCCTTACGGTCGGGGTTCGCCTTTTTTCGGGTTCGCCTTTTTTCGTCATCCGTCATTTCCCCACAGGGCTATGTTATGTTTTCCCGTCTGCTTAATGTTCCCATTCTGTTAGCTGCAGCGGTTGGGATTCCCTACGTGGCAACGCACGGGCCGAACATCGAGGGGCTGTTGGATAATTTTTGGTCGTCGACTCAAGTTGCCCCCAGCAATCCTCAAGCCGACTTGCTGAAGCAACTGCCAACGGGGCGGGGTCGCCCGCCAGTGCCGCAAGGGCCAGGGGCGGCGCTCTACCCCACGGTCACCCCGCTGGAAGGATTGCCGGCGATGTCGCTCAACGAAGTTTTTAATATGAACGTCTCGAAGGAATGGGTCTACCAGCGCTGGGCACGAAAATCGACCGCGTTGTCCGAACTAGGGCTGTTTGGCATCCGAGTACCGTTGGTGACCGGCACGCAGTTGTACGATTTGGCAGGCTCGCTGACCTATTTTTTTGGCAACGATGGCAAAGTTAAGCGTATCTCGTTCCACGGCACCACAGGCGACACGACACCACTGGTCACGCTCGCGACGCAACAATACGGTTTGCGGCAACAGTCGACTCCGGTCGCAGGTGACCAGTTGTTTCAGATCCTCCGGCAGCAGCAGGTTTTCAGCGAACTACGCACC
>JAADGD010000010.1 GCA_013152515.1 Planctomycetota bacterium | reverse complement strand
AGTGTTGCTTCTTCGACAATGACCATGTCGACAAGCAGCACTGCGCCTTCGGCCGGATGTCCTGCTGGGAAGTTGTTGGGAATTTCAAACGTTTTTAGCGGGAGTATCTGTGCGGTGGGCACCGAGTCGTGCATCAAGTCGGTTTCGTCTACGTCAACATCGAGTGGTGGGGCAGCACCTTGCAAGATTTTGGCTGAGGATCTTGGGCCGAAATAGAGGTCGGGGTCGACGTAGACGTCTTTAGTGATTGTGAATCCGGTGTTTGCGGCCATGATCTCGGAATAGGTTTCTGTCGCTGCAGTCGGACCGGGATAGGCAGGGCCAAAATCACCAGCGAAAGGGCCTGGGGCAACTCCTGCGCCGATGTCCAAAAAAGCGTCATCGTGTCTCGCGCCTAGGAGATGGCCGACCTCGTGGGCGGTGACATTCACGGTGGCGATGAGGACTTCGGTTGGTGTAGGGGAGGATTCGCCTACGAAATCGAGTAGAGCCGGGGCGTGAACGCTCGCGGAGTCGCTTTTCTTTTTGTTTTGAAAATCAACGCCACCGGAACTTCCGCCGCTGCCGAAATTGAGAGTGACTTTGGAAAACAAACCGGTAGTTGGCATGGTGTCTGTGAAGGTCACGCCGAGCCCGGAAAATTTGTCTGACAATGCGCCGAGGACCGTGATTCGATCGGGTGCCGAATAGATGAAGTCAGTCGGATCGGCACCAGTGTCGGTCTCTGAATCGAAGTCAACCCAAACCACTTGTTGGGCATGTGCAACTCCAAATAGGGCAACGAAGAGAAGCATGGAGTGAATAGTGAGTGTGGTTCGTTTCATAACAATCTACCCCGTACTGAAGATTGGTATTGGCAAATGTTCCGCTACGGTCTGTTCAACAGGAATTTCCCATTTGCTGTTTCGCAGGATTTTCCATCTGAAAATGCTTGGAACAAGTACAGGCTAGGAACCTCGCCCATCGGTAATCGAACGCCCCTAGTATCCACGAAATACCCGGAGAAAGCCAGCAAGTTACCGGCAGCGGGCTTTGGGAACGCCCAAATCTAGCAAATCGCTAAGTTCCGCAGGGAATCTGCCCGCCCGCACAAACTGCTTCGAACTAACTGGGTAAGGAGTGACACGCCAACTGCACGAAAAGCACCTAAAAACCTCATGAATTCCAACCACAAACTCCCTAAAGTGGCCAATGAAATTTGATGAATCTTCCACACCAATGTCGTATCGTAGAATGTCGTCTGGCGTTTAGAGACACATGAATGCGCCGGACGATCGCTCTTTGACAACCGAACCTTGATAACTCACAAACGGCATCGACTATTGCACGGGGTCCGCGAATTACGCTTACCCTAATTTGCTTTGCCACGGACGTGTCGCATTGTGCAAGTCGCAGACACTCAAGAGCTTAGGGAAATTCTCCGCCCCGAGATCCCTCGCTTTTTACTCGGGTTTTTTGCAAGAGCGTAAAAAGTTAGGGGATCACGGTTCGCCACGCGCCTGTTGGATTCGCTGCAAGATTCCTCGCACTGCTGGGTCGTTTGGGCGAAGCGTGTTCATCTGCTTCAGCGCCTCGCCCGCTTGTTGCCAACGCTCTTGCTTTTCGCAGATCAACGCAAGTGCTAGCCAATTGCTGTACGCTTCGGGGCCTAGTTCGCACGCCTTTTCCAATGCTTGACGGGCTTGGTCGTATTCCCCTAGCAGATAGAGCAACATTCCCCGGCGGTATTGCAGCACGGTACTGTCGGGTAGGAGTTTGCAATCGCGTGCCAAGAGATTAGCTTCTTCGGCGCGCAACTTGCGAATTTCCTCGGAGTCGCCGCCCGATTGCTCAAGCAAACTCGCCAGCTTGTCACGGACTCCCGAGAGATACGGCTCTAGTCGCATCGCTGTTTGCAGAGACTTTAGCACTGCCTGACCGTTGCCGAGTGCATGATGGAAAGCAGCCAAGTTGAGCTGCGCTGTCGCTCGCTCCTGCATCACCTCTTGGGCGTTGCGGTACTCGGCCAATGCTTGGTCGAGCGGGCCACGGTACTCGGCATCGATTAACTGCGAAGGCTCCCCAGCCAAACGCCTCGCCGCCGTGATTCGTACCAGACGAATCGCGTCTTGCAAATGCTTAGCTACCTGTTGTGGAAAACGTTGCAGCAAATCGTGCGAAAACACGCGTAACGCGGCAGTGCGGACCAAAGGATTCGAATCATCGATCGCTTTCCGACTTTCCCGCTCGATCTCCTCCGACGGATAATTGGCGAGCAATTCGACCGCCGTTGCGCGCACGATACCGGGCGTCTGGCGACGACTCAACAAGTCTTTCAGCAACTCGACGCCTTCGGGTGCGCCACGTCGCCCGGCCTCGATTGCTACGCCATAATGCGGATCGCCGCGCCGCTTGTCACCGTACCACTCACGCACCGCCTTGGCCGCCCAAGCTGACGATTCCTCGGGCTTCGTGTGGCAACTATTGCAAGCGTTGGGTGTCTTGAGTTGTTCGCTCAAGTCGGGCCGCGGGATACGAAAGCTGTGATCACGCCGTCCGTCGACGACCATGTAGATCTTCTCCACCATATGGCAATTGATGCACTGCGTGCCTGCCGGATCGGTGTGGTGATGATGAGTTGGCGAGTCGTATTTTCCGGGCAAATGGCATTGAGCGCAGAGCCGATTGCCCTTGAATTTTAATTTCAGCGAATGCGGATTGTGGCAGTCGGTGCAACGCACGCCCTCGTGGTACATCTTGCTTTGCAAGAAGGAACCGTAGACGTACACCTCATCCAAAATCTGCCCGTCAGCATGATAAAGCCCTGCGTGCAACAATGACGGGTCAAAATGATCGAGGAATTTTTCTCCTGCTCTAAAGTCGGCATGAATCTGTGAACGTCGCGAGTGGCAAGGCGCACATGTCTCGACCTGCTCGGTCGACTTCGCCTGCTTCAACTCAGCCAGCCCGTAGCCGTGCCGCCGATCCCAAAAAAGAGAACGACTCTCCGCCAGTTCGAGATGCAAGCTAGCCGGCCCGTGACACGTCTCGCAACTGACATCGATTTCGGAGTACGTGGTTTGGTAAGTGTTCGTCGCCAGATCATAGTTTTTTTGCAAGTTGGTCGAATGGCACTCGGCACACATCGTATTCCAATTTTGCCCGATGCCGGTCCAATGCAGTGGATCGCCCGGCTCGATACGCTCGTCGATGACATCGGGTGGGGTGACGTAAAACCACTCGTGTTTGACGGTGTCCCAAGAGACTCGCAACACCTGCACCCGTCCGTCGGGAAACTCAACCATGTACTGCTGCAACGGCTCGACGCCGAAGGTGTATTTTATTTCATAATCGTGTAGCTCGCCATCGGGGCCTTCGGTGTTGACTAAGTATTTTCCATCATGGCGAAAAAATCGGGTCGTCACGCCAAACCGTGTAAAACTGGTGTCGTCGAAATCGCCCAGAACCGACGTTTCGCTAGGAATTTCCATTGCCCGGTCGTGATGCGACCCATGCCACTGGTCGACCTGCTTTGCATGGCACTGGACACAAGAGTCGCGCCCCACGTAATGGCCCGTCGCGGTGGTCGGCAGCGCCGAGTACCAATCAGCTGCCGCGAGCAAGGCCATGCCAAGCAGCACGATTCCGCAAATCAGCAGCGAACGACGTCCAGAACGAGAAAAGCCAGTGGGTGGAATGCCGGAAGGTGGAATAGTAGTCATCAAGTCGATTCAGCCGATCAATCCCAGGCCATAGCCCGATCTTCCAGGTCGAAAAAACGCCCCCGGCGTCACATCTGCACTTTAGGGGATTTTTCAATTTGAGCCCCAATTGGTATTAGCAAAAACTCGGCTCTCCGCGATGGTGTTTTGGTTCAAAACAAGACATCACTCCACCGGGAGAGCCAAGGATGGCTAAGCGTAAAGGTTCCTCGAAGCGTCCGCAAGCCGAGCACAAGCGTCATCTCAAGAAGTCGCAGCACGACTCAATCAGCCCAATCCTCAACGCAAGAAAACCACGAAGGCCAAGGTGCCATTAACAGGGACGATGCAAACTGCGGTCTTGGTACTGCAAGCAGTTTTGGATCGACGTATTGCGTTTCGCCCGATTCGTTACAAATGGCGATCCTTGTCGTTGGAATGTTGCTGGCCGATGATCGTCGTACGGCCAGTAGCTGGTTCGTCGCTGCAGGAGTGCAAGACGACTGGGACCGACCTGAGTAGTCCATAGGAAAAGGGCGATTGTCCCATCAGTACCGGCCGAACATCCGGAAAATTGTCGACAGCCGTACTCGGGCTAGTCGTACAAAAGTTTGCCCCTGGGCTTGGTGATCGAACCACGTTAGCGATGGACGACTCGCCCACCTCGCGTTTCGGGAAACATGTGGAAGGTGCGGGTGCCATAATAATTCAACACCCGGCACAATCCGACGCCAGGCCCGGCTGACGGCGAGTGGCTTTATGGGCACAACTGGGTTGCCCTGGCTTGGCTGGCGACGCATCCACTGTGGGGTGTGATTGCGCTACCGCTACGCTCGATGTTGTACGTTCGCGTAGTCGATGTGCCGAAGCTGGCGAATAAATAGGCATGGGCCCCGCCTCTGGATGGTGGGAAGACGAAACACGAGCTGGGCGTCGAACTGATGACTTGGTTTGTTACGTGTCTCCGCGCACTCGGAGTCAAGGCAAAAAGTCTGGTTGGTGGTCGATGGTGCTTATGCGGCACGACCGTTTTTGAAACCGCTGCTCGACTTGGGCATCGTCGTTGTGAGCCGTTTGAGAAGGGACGCCTGCCTGTACGATCTGCCAGGCAAGTCCAGCGGGCGCGGGCGTCCCCGCCCCGTGTTTACTGTGAAATGGGCGGCAAGAACAAAATCTCTCTGACAAAACGTGCTGCTCATCAGAAAGGTTGGCAAACGATCTCCTGCACTTGCCGTGGCGTTTGTGTGACTCGTCAAGTCAAAACGTTTTTGGCGACCTCGCGTTTGGTCAGCGGCCCCCTTGGTGCCAATGCAAACGGGGCGTGTGGTGATTGTTCGCTTTGACGATGGTGGTTGGGCACCTTACTTCTGCACCGACCCGTCGGCGGAAGTGCAAGCCAGCATCGGGAAAAGAAAGAGCTCGAAGCAGTTGCCGCCCGCTGGGCAATCGAAGAACCCCTTTTTCATGTCAAAGCGGCACGACGTCAAGGAAGTTTGGGGAGCGGGCCAACAACAAGTTCGCAACGTGTGGTCCAATATCGGTTGCTGGGCTCTGTCCATTAGCTA